>CAYFLU010000133.1:0-9236 GCA_964343975.1 uncultured Solibacteraceae bacterium | reverse complement strand
GGATCCGCCGGCGCGCCGCCGCCACGACCGCCACCGCCGCCGAAGCCGCCCTGCGCCGCAACCTGCTGCGGCACCCCGAACTTCACGCGCACGGCATCGAAGTCCTTCGTGAACGCGTCGACCGCGGCCTTCGCGTCCTTGTCGCCGTCGATCTTCGACCTGTTGTCGGAGAGCTGCGTGTAGATCGACTGCAGCGCCTGCGTCATCGCCTGCGCCTGTTTCTGCATCTCGTGCAGATCCATCGCCGTCGTGTAGTACTTCTTGCGGTCGAGGTCGCTGATCTTGTCGAGCGGGTCGGCCACGATCTTGATCGACTTCGTCTCGACGGTCTTCCCGTCAATGACGAGCGCGACGTTGTAGGTGCCCGGCAACACGAGCGGGCCCTGCGTGCCGCCACCGCCGCCGAAGCCGCCGCCACCACGGCCGCCCGCGCCACCGCCGCACGGATTCATCGGCATGTAGCCCGGATCCGGCTGCGGCACCGAGGCGCCCGCGCCACGGCCACCGCCACCACCGGCGCCACCCGCACCACGACCGCCCTGCTGCGCGGCGGCGGCGTTCGGGTTCGCGATCGGCTCCACGCGCTGATCCCAGCACACGGTCTGGATGCCGGGCTGCAGCTTCGCGGCCGGCACGGCGAGTTCACGAATCGCCTTGCCCGTCGCGTCCGTGATCTTCAGCTTCACGTCGGTGAGCGCCTTCTTGAAGTACAGGTTGATCACCGCATCGGTCGGCGGGTTCTCGCCCACCCAGTACTGGTGCGCCCAGAACTCATCGTTGCGGTCGTCCCACTGACGCCACTGGAGCGCCGGATCGATCGAGAAGAGCTTCGCGTCGGCCGCGCCACTCTGCGCCGCGGTGTATTCCTGGATCGGCGACAGGTGATCGAGGATCCAGATGCCGCGGCCGTGCGTGGCCACGAGCATCGCGTTGTCGCGCGGATGCAGCGTGATCTCGTCCGTGCGAATCGTCGGGAAGTTGTTGCCCGTCAGACGCGACCAGCTCTGACCACGGTTGAGCGACACGAAGATGCCCGTCTCCGCGCCGAGGTACAGCACGTCCGCGTTCTTCTGGTCTTCCGTGATCGCCTTGATCACTTCGCCCTTGAGGTTGTTGTTGATCGACGTGAACGTGGCGCCGAAGTCCTTGCTCATCCACACGTGCGTTTCGAGCTCGCCCGAGCGGTGCGCGTCCTGCGTGATGTAGACCGTGCCCGCATCGAAGCGCGACGCCTGGATGCGCGACACAAAGCCGCCCTTCACGAAGCCCGGCATACGGTTCGCGAGCGTCTTGTCCCACGTCTTGCCGCCGTCCTTCGTCATCGCCACGACGCCGTCGTCGGAGCCGGTGTAGTACACGCCGGCCATCTTCGGCGAATCAGAGAGCGCGGTGATCGCGGGCCACGCCGCGATGCCGTCGTTCTTGGCAATGCGCACGTCGCTGTTCTTCATGCCCATGATCATCTCGTTCTCGCGATCACGGTTGTCGGTGAGATCCGGGCTGATCGCCGTCCACGAGTCGCCACGATCGCGGCTCACGAAGAGCTTGTTGCCGCCGACGAGCAATACGTTCGAATCGGCCTGCGCCCACTGCAGCGGCGTGTCCCAGTGGAAGCGATAGGCGCCGCCGCCGTTGTTGTCGGTGGTGTTCTGCGCGCTCGGACGGATGCTCTTGCTCTCGCCCGTCACGCGGTTGCGCTTCGTGATGTTGCCGTCCTGCGATTCCGTGTAGACGTAGCGCGCGTCCTTCTGGTCCATGATCGTGACGAAGCCGTCACCACCCTGCACCGTGTGCCAGCGGTCGTTGCTGATGCCGCCGCTCGTGCGCACCGCGCTCGGGCCGCACCAGTCGTAGTTGTCCTGCATGCCGCCGCAGACGTTGTACGGATACTCGTTGTCGAAGCCGACGTGGTAGAAGGTCGCGATCGGCAGGTTCGGGAACCAGATCCACGTCTTGGCCATGTCCCACGTCTGGAACGCGCCGCCGTCGCCGCCGATCAGAATGTGATTCGAGTTGGCCGGATCCCACCAGAGCGCGTGCTTGTCGTCGTGCACGGCCTGATCGATCGGGTTGAACGTCTTGCCGCCATCCACGGTCATGTAGAGGCGCACGCTCGCGACCATCACGCGATCCGAGTTGTTCGGATCGATCTTCACCTGCGAGAAGTACATCGCGCGGTTGTCGGGGTTGTTGCCCACACGCCGCCACGAGGCGCCGCCATCGTCGGTGCGGTAGATGCCTTCACCGCCCCCCTGATCACCGCCCGCGGCCTGATCCGCCGCCGGAGCCGCAGCCGGCGCTGCCGCAGGAGCCGCAGCATTGCCACCCGCGCGACCACCGCGACCGGCGCCGCCACCCGCCGCACCGCCGGCGCGACCCGCGCCCGCAGCACCCGCCGGCGCCACAGCCGCCGCCGGCGCACCCGCGCCCGCCGCGCCACGACCACCGCCGGCCGCCGCGCCTTCGGTCTGAATTTCCGCGTACACCGTGTTCGAGCTGCGACGGAACACATCGAGGCCGATGCGACCGTAGTTGCCGCTCGGCAGGCCGTTGCCCGTGAGCCGCGTCCACGTGTCGCCGCCGTCGAGCGACTTCCAGATGCCGCTGCCCGGACCACCGCCCGCCATGCAGCACGCCGACCGCTCACGCTGATACGTCGACGCGTACATCACCTTGTGATCGGTCGCCGCCTGCACAAGGTCGTTGCCGCCCGTGTGCTCGTCGACCTTCAGCACCTGCTTCCACGTCGCGCCGCCGTCGGTGGTCTTGTAAATGCCGCGATCGCCGCCGCTCTTGAAGAGCGGGCCTGTGGCCGCCACGAGGACGACGTTGTCGTTGTCCGCGTCGATCACGATGCGATTGATGTGCTCGGAGTTCTTGAGGCCGACGTTCTTGAACGTCTTGCCGCCGTCGGTCGACTTGTAGATGCCGCCGCCCCAGCCCGTGCTCTGACGGTTGTTCGACTCGCCCGTGCCGACCCACACGAGGTCCGGATCCTTCTGCGACACTGCGATGGCGCCGATCGAGATCAGGCCTTCGTTCTGGAACTGCGGCGTGAATGTGGCGCCGTTGTTCGTCGTTTTCCACACGCCGCCGTGCGCGGACCCGACGTAGAAGATCGACGGATTCGCCTCATACGTGGCGATGGCCGACACGCGGCCCGACGCCTGCGCCGGTCCGATCGACCGGAAGTGCAGGGATTTGAACTGGTCCGCAACGGGGATCGTGCCCGACTGTCCCGACAGCAACGCGCCACCAGTGGCCGCGGCTAGAACTACGCCGAACGCAATCGTCTTCAAGTGCCTCTTCATGGAGCCTCCAGGCAGGAAAGGAACGCCGGATTATAACTACTGCGAATAGGGGACTGGCGTTTCGGTCGTCCCCGGGGACCAAGTCCCGCGGCTCAGGGACGCAGCGACAGTGCCAAAGTGCGATGGGGCGACAGGGGGGGCCTGATCGGCCTAGCAGCGGACGCGGTAGCCGGTGGGTTTCCAGGCCGGATCCGGGTGACGGCGGCCATATTCACGGACGGCGAGCGCCATCCCGAAGCCCAGAACCACCACACCGAACGCAGCACCAATAGTAAGGAGTACGGCGACCATCTCGAACAACCTCCGCTGGAGGGCGTATCGGCCGCAGGTGTGGACGAGTGTAGGGGGCCGGGATTCGGGTTTACTCAAGGCAGAACCCCAGCGCGCTCGCATTCAGGGCCACCCGTTCGTCGCGCGTGACGATCGTGATGAATTGCGGAAGCTCGCCGAGCGATGCGGCAGACGCGAGGTGCATCGCATCGAGGGTGCGAACGGGCTCCACCGGAAATGGAGCGCCGGTTCGCTTGAGCATCTCTTCGTCGATCTGAATCACGTCGCACCGCTGACGAAACGTGTCGAGCACGAGGAGGGCCTGGCGTTCCGTCTCGACGTCGATGCGGCGCGTGGCGACGGCGCGTCGTAGGGCGCGATGCGCCTCGGCAAACGTGAGGGCGGATGTTACGCGTGGGCCGTCGGCGCGCAACGACGCCATGGCCTCCGCATCGCCCTCGAGAATCGCCGCGAGTAACGCACTCGTCTCGATGTAGCGAAGCGCGGTGGGTCTCGTGCTCATTTACTCACCGCGATCGTCGGCAACCAGCGCCGCCGCAGTGCCCTTCGGCAATCGCACGCGCAGGAGCTCCACGCCTTCGAGTGGATCGCCACTCTCACGCGCCTGCGCGACGCGGTGCTCGGCAATGAGCCGGCGATAGCCGGCAAGCGCATCGCCCTTCGTCGCCGCCGGGGGCACGAGTTCGGCCACCACACGTCCGTGCTCGGTGACCAGCACACGTTCGCCGCGCTTGGTCATCGCCACGTAGCGACTCAGCTGGTTCTTGAGCTGCCGGATGCCGACCGAGGTCATGCCTCACATTGTAGCTACATGTAGCCACACTGAACACCCCTACAATTTGTCGGTGCGCACCGTCGCCGTCACCCGCTACGTCACCCCCCTCCGCGAAGGCGGCTCCCTGCCGGCCATCGTCGAAGCGAATGACGACGGGATGTATGTGGTGAAGTTCAGGGGCGCGGGCCAGGGGCCGCGAGCGCTGATTGCGGAGCTCGTCGCGGGCGAGATCGCGCGGGCCGTGGGGCTGCCGGTGCCCGAGCTCGTGTTTGCGGAGCTGCACCAGGATCTCGCGCGCACAGAGCCCGATCCGGAGATTCACCAGCTCATCCACGACAGCGCCGGGCTCAATCTCGCGCTCGACTACCTGCCCGGCTCCGTCACGTTCGATCCGCTCGTGCACAACATCAGCGCCGAGCTCGCCTCGCGCATCGTGTGGCTCGACGCGTTCGTCACGAACATCGATCGCACGGCACGCAACACGAACATGTTGTGGTGGCACAAGAAGCTCTGGCTCATCGATCACGGCGCCACGCTCTTCTTCCATCACGCGCCGGGCTGGCACACGCAGCTCGAACGCGCGCGCGAGCCGTTCGCGCAGATCACGAACCACGCGCTCTTGAAGACGGCCACGGCGATTGCCGCGGTTGACGACGCTATGGCGAACACACTCACACCAAATGTGATCGCCGGCATCATCGACCTCATTCCTGATGTGTGGCTCGCCGCGCATGGCGATGACCCTGCGGCCCTCCGCGACGCGTATCGGCGCTATTTCACGATGCGGCTCGAATCGCCGCGTCGATTTGCGGAGGCGCTTCGTGGCTGACGTCACCTACGACTACGCCATCATCCGCATCGTCCCGCGCGTGGAGCGCGGGGAGCAGATCAATGTGGGCGTGATTCTGTCGTGCACCGATTCCGACGTGCTCGAGTGCGCGATCGCACTCGATGAAGCACGCGTCCGCGCGCTCGCGCCCGACATTGACATGGATGCCGTGCGCGAAGGGCTGGCGGTGTTTCCGCGCGTGTGCGCCGGCGGCCCCGCGGCCGGCCCGATCGGCGAACTGAATGCACGCGGCCGCTTCCGCTGGCTCGTGTCGCCGCGCAGCACGATCATTCAGGCGTCAGCCGTCCACACCGGCAGGACGAGTGATCCGGCCACAACCCTTGAACATTTGATGAAGACGATGGTGCGGTAGAGCCACCACGGAGACATAGAGGCACGGAGAAGGGCCTTCTGGGTACGCACCACCAACCACGGCGGCACGAAGACACAGATCAGAGATTGAGGAGGCTGACAGGATCCAATACGCCGTTTCCTCAGCACTCCTACTTGCTCAGCTTTCGTGTCCGTCGTCGCGCAGCCTGTCGGGTGCCGACGAGGCGGCTGAATTCACCGAACTTTGTCTCCTGTTGCTCGCGCGCACTCCACGCGCGCACGGCCGCCAGATCGACGTCACCATGTCGCGCGATCTTCACGGCAACGTCGAGGCTCTGGCGGTCGTTCCAGAAGTAGAACGCGGCGAGACGGTCTCGGCACGAATCGGTCGCCGACAGCGCAAGCACGGAAGTGCGGCCAATGCGCAACTCGACGGGCTCCACCAGATCGTCGTCACCGATCGCGAGCGGACCCGCAGGAAATTCGACAAAGAACGGGGATCGCGCATGCTGATACGAGGCGCCCGCACGCGTGAAGCCGACCGAGGCCAGCGCCGTCTCGATGGCGGCTTGCGTCACACGGTTCTGCAGGATGTAGTCAAGGTCATGCGACACGTAATCGCCGCCCGAGTGAATGCTCGCACACGCCCCTCCGGTCAGCACCGCGCGAATCCCATGCTCGTGGAGGGCGCGCGACACGACGAGCACAACATCGCGCAGGGACGAGGCGACGGTGAGCGTCATTCAGGCTTGGCCGTCCGGCGCGGCCGCCGTCGAAGAGCCGCCACGCGGCGTTGCAGGTCACCATCCACTGTGGCGAGTTTGTCGAGCAACGCGCGCAGGGCGCTGGCGGCGAAGTAGCGCGGGTTGAGCTGGAAGACGCGCGTGCGACCCACTGATCTGGCAACGACGAGCCCGTCGCGCTCGAGGGAACGGAGCGCCGCCTGCACATTGTTCACCGCCGTCTCCTGCAACCGCGCCAGCTCCCGCGGATAGCTCTGTTCCATGAGCGCCAACGCCACCAGCGTGCCGGTGCGCGTGCGCGAGCCGAAGGGCGATGAGTTCATGACCAATATCATTGCACATATGACTGTGTTTGTTGGTCACATCACATCTGGCCCATAATGGACCCACTGTGTCGCGCAACCGGTCCGAGATCGCCGCCGAATTCACCTGGAACCTCACCGACATCTTTCCGAGCTGGGACGCGTGGGACGACGCGCGCAAACGGCTCGAGGCGCGGATCGATGAATACGCCGCGCTGAAGGGCACACTGCATCAGGGCGGTGACCGGTTGTTGAGCGCGTTCCGTCTGAACGACGACCTCGGCAAGCTCGCCTACACGGTCTACTTCTATCCGTCGCTCAAATACGACGAGGACCAGCGCGACAACACGGTGAATGCGAAGCGCCAGCAGGTGCAGGCGCTGATGGCGCGGTGGCAGGAAGCGACGGCATGGTTCAACCCGGAGCTGCTCGCGATTCCGCTCGACACGGTGCGCGGCTGGATGACGGCGAACGCAGACCTCGCGGTGTATCGCTTCGCGATCGAAGAGGTCTATCGCCTGCAGGAGCACGTGCTCGACGAAGACGGCGAGCGGCTGCTCTCGCTTTCAACGCGACTGTCGGGTTCGCCGAATGACGCCTACGGCGCGCTGTCGACGTCCGACGCGAAGTTTCCGGAAGTCGAGCTGAGCACCGGCGAAAAGGTCACGGTGTCGTACGGCCAGTACCGCGCGGTGCTCGCGATGAACCGCAATCAGGCCGATCGCCGCGCCGCGTTCCTTGGCCACTACGGCACCTACCAGCAGTCGATCAACACGTACGCGTCGCTCTACCACGGCGTGATCCAGCGCGATTGGTTCCACGCGCGCGCCCGCGGCTACAACAGCACGCTCGACGCCGCGCTCCACGGCAACGCCATCCCCACCTCCGTCGTCGAGAACCTGATCGAAACGACCCGGGCGGGCGCGGCGCCGTTGCAGCGGTATCACCGGCTGCGTCGCAAGGCGCTGAAGCTCGATCAGTACTTTCCGTACGATTTCTCGATTCCGCTCGTGGAGTGGGACCGCAAGTACGACTACACCACGATGCTGAAGCCGATCGTGGACGCCACGGCGCCGCTCGGCGCGGAATATCAGGCGCGCATGTGGCGCGGGTTCCGCGAGCGCTGGATCGACGTGTACGAAAACCTCGGCAAGCGCAGCGGCGCGTACTCCGCGCCCGTGTACGGCGTGCACCCGTACATGCTCATGAACTGGAGCGAGACGCTCGACGACGTGTTCACGCTGGCGCACGAGATGGGGCACTCGATGCACACGATGCTCTCGCACGAGAGCCAGCCGTTCGTTTACTCCGACTACACGATCTTCATCGCCGAAGTGCCGTCGACGCTGAACGAGCACCTGCTGCTCGAGCATCTGCTGGCCAACACGACCGATCGCGCCGAACGCATCGTGCTCTTGCAGCATGCGATCGACAACATCACCAGCACGTTCTACACGCAGGTGATGTTCGCGAACTTCGAACTCGAAGCGCACCGCATGGTCGAACGCGACGAGCCGATCACGGCCGACTCGCTGAACGCGCTCTACGGATCTATCTTCCAGAGCTTCTACGGCGACTCGGTGAATCAGGAAGCGCTCACGCCGATCACCTGGGCGCGGATCCCGCACTTCTTCAACACGCCGTTCTACGTTTACCAGTACGCGACATGCTTCGCGTCTGCCGCGCGCCTGGCGGAAGAGCTGATGACGGGCAGCGCGGCCGAGCGCGAGGCCGCGCGCCAGCGCTACCTCGGGTTGCTGAGCGCCGGCGGCTGCGACCATCCAATGACGCTCCTGAAGAACGCGGGCGTCGACCTGTCGAAGCCCGAAACGGTGCTCGCCACCGTCGCGCAGCTCGACAAGCTGGTGGCGCGACTGGAAACCGAAGTGCTCGGTTAGCCAAAGAGCAACACGGAGGCTCGGAGGCACGGAGACTTGTCTCGTTCGCACCACCAACCACGGAGGCTCGGAGGCACGGAGGCGTCGTCGGTTAGCGGGGAATGGCGGCGGTGAAGGGAATCACGACGACGGCCTTCTGGTTCGGGACGAGCGTGACGTTCGTGGCGAATGATTGTGCGATGCGGAGGAAGTCGGCGCTCGGCGACAACACGTTCTGGTCGGGCGGCACCGCGATCGCCAGATAGTTGCCCGGCACGGCCGCCAGGTTCACGACGCCGGCGGTGTCGGCGGGCATCGCTGGCCAGGCGAAGAAGGGATCGCCCCCGCCATCGCGCCATCGCGTCGGATCCGCCCCCTCCGTGCCTCCGTGTCTCCGTGTTCGCTCTTCCCCCCAAGCCGTCTCCGTGCCTCCGCGCCTCCGTGTCCGCTCTTCCCCGAAGTTGTCTCCGTGCCTCTGTGTCTCCGTGTCCGCCCTTAGGTTTGGCGAAATGCCCTGTACGCCCACCTCCCGTGGGCCTATTGGATTCAATCTTCAGAAGTTCGGATTTTTGAATCTGGGCCGGGAAGACCGCTCATCAAAGTTGTTCGACATCAACCAGTAAAGCACTGACACATAAGCAATTAAATTTATTGCTCCCATCCGGCTTGAATGGGCCCAGTACGGCACGATCCTTCCTTACAAAAGTGCCTAACCACGCTCCCATGGGAATCATCGACAAGCTCAAAGGCACCCCGAAGTGGAAGAACGCCGACC
>CAYFLU010000132.1:0-9304 GCA_964343975.1 uncultured Solibacteraceae bacterium | reverse complement strand
GAGCTGCAGGACAGCTTCGATGAAGAGCTGGAAATGGAGATCGACGATGACGGCGGCCCGACGGCGAAGGGGCGCCGGTCGGCGCGGTCGTTGCGGAAGCCCTTCGATCGTGCCACTTACTTCCGCGAGCTGTTCAAGCTGCAGGCCGAGCTCGTCAAGTTGCAGGACTGGGTCGTGGCGAAGAACCTCAAGGTGGTCGTGCTCTTCGAGGGGCGTGACGCGGCCGGCAAGGGGGGCGCGATCAAGCGCATCCAGCAGCGTATGAATCCGCGCGTGTGTCGCGTGGCGGCGCTGCCGGCGCCGAATGAGCGCGAGCGCACGCAGTGGTACTTCCAGCGGTTCATCGCGCATCTGCCGGCGGCCGGCGAGATCGTGCTCTTCGACCGGAGCTGGTACAACCGCGCGGGCGTGGAGCGCGTGATGGGGTTCTGCACCGCGGACGAGCTCGAGGAGTTCTTCCGCACCGTGCCCGAGTTCGAGAAGATGCTCGTGCGCAGCGGCATCATCCTGCTGAAGTACTGGTTCTCGATCACCGACGAGGAGCAGTACATGCGATTCCAGATGCGCATTCACGACAAGCTCAAGCAGTGGAAGCTGAGCCCGATGGACCTCGAGTCGCGCCGCCGCTGGGAGGACTACACCAAGGCGAAGGAGGCGATGTTCGAGCGCACGCACATTCCCGAGGCGCGGTGGTGGGTGGTCGACGCCGTGGACAAGAAGCGCGCGCGCCTCAACTGCATCAGCCACCTGCTGAGTCAGATCCCGTACGAAGAGTTGCCGCACGAGCCGGTGAAGCTGCCGTCACGCGTGCACAATCCGACCTACGCGCGCGAGCCCGTGCCGGAAGACATGTACGTGCCCGAGATCTACTGAGCTAGCCGAACTGGACCGATCGCTTCGTGAACGCGCTGGCCATCCACCAGCCGTTGATCGGGAAGGTCGCGTCGTGCGACGCGCGGGCGGCCGCGCCGGCGGAGACGAGCAGCGGCGCGTAGTGTTCCCACGTCGGCAGCGCGATGTTCGCGGCCGGCGCTTTGGTCTGAAAGTCCATCAGCGCATCGACATCGAAGCGCGTGATCGCATCCGCGGTCCACGCGTCGAATTCCTGCGCCCACGACGGCACGCCGGGGCGGAAGGCGTAGCGCATGTTGTGCGTGAGGAAGCCGCTGCCGAAGATCAGCGTGCCCTCATCGCGCAGGGGCGCAAGCGTCTTGCCGAGCTCGAACAGTTCTTTGGGATTGAGTCCCGGAATCGAGAGCTGCAGCACGGGAATGTCGGCCGGCGGATACATCGCGACCAGCGGCACGTAGGCGCCGTGATCGAGACCGCGATCCGGCGCGTCATTCACGCGCTGGCCGTCGTCTCTCATGATCTGGCGGATGCGCGACGCGAGCTGCGGCGCCCCCGGCGAGTCGTAGCGCTGCTGGTAGTACTTCTCGGGGAAGCCGTAGAAGTCGTACACGAGCGGCACCGGCGTCGTGGCGCCGATCGTCACCGGCCGTTCTTCCCAATGCGCAGAGACGACGAGGATGCTCGACGGCGTGGGCATCGCGCCGGCCCAGGTGTTCAGCTCGCCGACCCACTGCGCGTCGTCGAGCAGCACCGGGGCGCCGTGGGCGGCGAAGATCACAGGCATGGAGGAGGCCATAGCTAGATCCTAGCAGCCCCTCAGAGGTAGTCGTCGAGTTCGATGACACGAAGACCGGGCAGTGCGGGGAGCCGACGATCGTTGGTCACGAACGTCTGACAGCCGGCGTGGAGGCAGGCGGCGAGCTGTAGGGCATCCGGCGTCTTGATGCCGGTCATCGCGCGCAATTGCGCGGCGTCGCGCAGTTGCCGGCGGGAGATGTCGACGAGCGTGAGGCCGCGACCGCGCGTCAGCAGGGCTTCGTAGTCGGCGGCGAGCCCGTGATCGCCTGAGCGCAAGGGCACGATCAAGACTTCGAGCAGCGTGAGTGCGGATGTCACGAGTGCGCGCTTGCCGGCGTCCGCGTCGCGGAAGAGCGGCCGGATGATCGGCAGGTAGCGCGGGTGTTCTTCGATGAAGTAGATGAACGCCGCGGTGTCGACGCCGACGGGGCCGGGCCCGAGGTCCTGGATCAGTCCCACGCCTTGCGCTCGCGCCGGACGTGGGCGCCGGCCTCGACGCCCTTCCAGATCGCCTTGCCGCGGCCCTGCAGGTCGAGCAACGACAACGGTTCAGTGGACGACAGCGCCGAGTCGAGCAGGTGCGTCACTTCCTGCGCCATGGACCGCCGCTCGCGCTTCGCGCGAGCCTGCAACTTGCGGTACAGGCCGTCAGGGAACGCCTTGATATTGAGAGTCGCCACTGTGCCTCCGTTGTTCCTCCATTATGCCACCACGGCAGGTCAAGGCCAACAGAGGCCGTTCGCTGAGGCCTATCCCACCTTCAGCACCGCATAGCTGCGCTTGCCCATGCGGAGCAACAGATACTGGCCGAACAGGAGGTCGCTGGCGGTGACGGTGCGCGCGACGCCGTCCACGCGCACGTTGTTCACGTACACGCCGCCGGATTCCACTGACCGGCGGGCATCGCTCTTCGACTTCGCCAGCCCGGCGGCCACGACGAGGTCGACGATCGGCGCGCCGGCCTCGAGCGTGCCGCGCGAGAACGTCGCCGTGGGGATTTCGCCGACGACGTCGTTGAAGATGTCTTCGGTGACGTCGGCGAGGGAGCCGCCGAAGAGGATGGCGCTGGCGGCGAGCGCGCCGTCCATCGCCGACGCGCCGTGCACGAGCGTCGTCATCTCGCGCGCGAGCACTTTCTGCGCTTCGCGCTGTTCGGGCTGCGAGGCGACTTTCTGCGTGAGGTCGTCGATCGTGTCCTGCGGCAGGAAGGTGAGCATCTTGAGGAGCTTCACGACGTCGCTGTCGTCGGCGTTCACGAAGAACTGGTAGAAGCGGTACGGGCTCGTCTTCTTCGGATCGAGCCACACCGCGCCCGACGCCGTCTTGCCGTACTTCGTGCCGTCGGCCTTCACGAGGAGCGGCAGCACGAGGCCCCACACCGTGGCGCCGTACTTCTTGCGCGTGAGCTCGGTGCCGACCGTGATGTTGCCCCACTGGTCGGTGGCGCCGATCTGCAAGTCGCAGTTGTGGTGCTGCTTCAGGTACGAGAAGTCGTAGCCCTGGAGGAGCTGGTAGCTGAACTCGGCGTAGCTGATGCCGCTCGCGCGGTCTTCCATGCGCGCGCGCACCGAGTCTTTCGCCACCATCGAGTTTACGGTGATGTATTTGCCGACGTCGCGCAGGAACTCGAGCACGGACACGTCTTTCGTCCAATCGAGGTTGTTCACCATGATGGCCGGGTTCGTCTTCGTCTCGAAGTCGAGGAACTTCGCGAGCTGCGGCTTGATGGCGTCGAGATGGATGTTGATCTGTTCCGGCGTGAGGAGGTTGCGCTCGTCGGACTTGCCCGACGGGTCGCCAATCATGCCCGTGGCGCCGCCGGCGAGCGCGATCGGCTTGTGCCCGTGGAGCTGGAAGCGGCGCAACGTGAACAGCGGCACGAGGTTGCCGACATGCAGGCTGTCGGACGTCGGGTCGAACCCGCAATAGAGCGCCGTCGGTCCTTCGGTGAGGCGGCGCTCCAGCGCCGCGCGATCGGTGCAGTCGGCGAAGAGGCCGCGCCAGTCGAGTTCCTGAAGGATGCCGCTCGTGTGCATGGTGTGAGCATTGTACGATGCCCCACGACGCCTGATGCGTTACTCCGCCCCGCTCGACGGTCTCCGCGCGATCGCGATCCTCGTTGTCCTGATCTTCCACATGGCGCCCGCCGCGCTGCCCGGCGGCTTCATCGGCGTCGACGTGTTCTACGTGCTCTCGGGCTTCCTCATCACGTCGATCCTCGTCGCCGGGATCGATCGCGGCACGTTCTCGTTTGCGGAGTTCTACCGGCGACGCATCCAGCGGTTGCTGCCGAACGTGATCGTCACCGTGCTCGCCACGGTGGCGCTGTGGTCGCTGTTCCTGATGCCGAGCGCCGCGCGGCAGGCTGCGGCGCACGGCGTGTGGGCGCTCGTCAGCCTGTCGAACGTGTACGTGCTGAACTTCCTCGGCGGCTACTGGGGCAATGCGGCGGAAACGGCGCCGCTCACGCACACGTGGTCGCTGGGCGTGGAAGAGCAGTTCTATCTCCTCTATCCGGCGCTTCTGGTGCGGCTCGCGCGGCTCGCACGCGCACGGCTCCGCGCGTGGCTCATCGGCATCGCCCTCGCGAGCTTCGCGCTCAGCGTGTGGCTCACGCCGCGCGCGCCGGCCTTCGCGTTCTACATGCTGCCCACGCGCATGTGGCAACTCCTCGCCGGGGCCATCGTCGCTCTGCCCGGCGGGGCGTTTCCGCTGCGTGCGCTCGTCACGAGTCGTGCTGCCGGCTGGCTCGGGCTCGCCGTGGTGCTTGGGGGATCGATGTGGATCCCGAGCGACGGGTTTCCCGGATGGATCGCGCTCGTGCCGACGATCGCGACGCTGCTGGTGTTGGGCGCGATCACCGATCGCGGGGATGAGAACGACGAGACATCGGCGCTCACGCGATTGCTGGCGTGGCCGCCGTTCGTGCGCGTGGGGCAGTGGTCGTACTCGATTTACCTCTGGCACTGGCCGCTCATCACGCTCGGCAAAGCGCAGGCGTCGACCTTCGGCTATTCGGCATCCGCCGGTGCGCTCATCGGCGGCGCCGCCGGTGTGCTTTGCGGCATCGCGGCGTACTCCCTCGTCGAGCAGCCGCTCCGCGATCGCGGTCCCGGCCGCGCGCGACGCTTCGGGATCATCGGCGTCGGCTTCGCCGCCACCGTCGCTATTGCGCTCGTGATCTCGACACGGCCGCTCGTCGCCGATCCGCATCGCCATTTCGATCCCGTGTCGTTCAGCGGCTTTCTCTACGACGTCGGTCATGCGCCGCTGCCGGATCTGTCACGAGTGACGCGCTACTACGACGTCCAGTTCCCGCGGCTCGACCAACATATAGATGAGGCTTGGCGCACCGGCGGCATCGTGCACCCCGCCGGCAGCGCGACCCCGTCCGTGGTCGTCATCGGCAGTTCGCACGCGCTCATGTATTCCCGGGTCATCGACGAGATCTGCCGCGACCTCAAGATACCGGTCGCGTTTCTTGGCGCCGATCAACGCGCCGCGTTCTTCCAATCAGGCGCGACCGCGTCAGCGGATGCGCGTGCGTTCGACGAGGCACGCCTTCGTCTGTTGAAGATGTGGCGACCGAGTGTCGTCATCATGATCGACCGCTGGGAAGCGCGCGCTTCGTCCGGCGCCGAGTTCGTGCCGCAACTGCGCGGGTTCATCGACGAGGTACGGCCGTTCGCGCGCAGCTTTGCCTGGGTGTCGCAGGTGCCGGTGCTCCCGGGCGGCGATGACCTCAATCAGCGCGAGTTCGCCGCGTGGCGTCTCGACCGGCTCGGCCACCTCCCAGTGATCCGTCCCGACGCGAACGACGCGCGTCGGCGCGACATCGCCGATGCGGTGGCGCGCATCGCGCCGCAGCTACCGGCGTGGGTGGCGGTCCTGCGGCCCGATCAGCTCTTCTATCACCCCGACGGCTCGGTGCGCTATGCCGACGGCCGCCGGTTCTTCTATGCCGACGATGACCACCTGTCGGATGCGGGCGCGGCGGAAGCGCGTGAGATGTTCGAGCGGGTGATCCGTATCGGTGTTGGTGCGAACGAGGGTGACGTCGGCGGTCACGCCGGCGGCCCACGCCCCGATCGCTAGGGCAGGGGCGCGAGGTCCGGCTCGATGAAGCCGGTGCGCGCGTCGACCGTGGCGAGTCGCTCCGTCGAGTAGTACCACGCGATCACCGCGCGGGCATTCTCGACGAGCGGCGCGTTGGCCAGGAGAAACGCATCGAACGCGCGCGTGCGGTCGGTGGCGCCGGCGGCGGCCATCACGCGCACGAGCGCGGCCGTGAGCGTGTAGTGGAATTTCTTTGTCGCGCCGAGGTGCGCGGCGAGGCGTGCGATCCCCTCGCACGTGCTCGTCACCGCGTCGTCGATCGGATAGCGCTGCAGGAGGATCCACGCCACGCGCAGGTGTGCGCGATGGTCGAATGACGCGGCCGGCACCCGGCACGTCAGAAATGCATCGAGAAATTCGTCGTCGCTCTGGAACAGTTGGCCGTCGCAGATCATCAACTTTCTGAAGTTATCACATGTGATAATGTTGACGGCGGTCCCGAATGCTCACCATTCGCGAATACGTCGACCGGCACGCCCGGAGTCCTTTTCGCGAGTGGCTCGATGGCGTGGATCAAACGGCCCGGGCCAGGATTCAGGCGCGGCTCCTGCGGGTCGAGCTGGGGAATTTGGGTGATCACAAGAGCGTGGGCGGCGGTGTGCACGAGTTGCGCCTCGACTTTGGACCGGGTTTCCGCCTCTATTTCGGTCGGGACGGCCAAACGATCGTCTTGCTGCTCATCGGCGGAACAAAGGCGACGCAGGCTCGTGACATCAGGCGTGCTCGGGACTACTGGCGTGAATATCTGGAGGACGAGTGAACATGGCGCGTCGAAGCCGCGATTGGAATGAGGGATTGGCAGCGGATCTGCGCAATGCGGAGTTTGCGCGCGAGTTCTTGATGGCGGCCATCGACGAAGGCGTGTCGATTCAACTGGCGCTCGGGAAAGTGATTCGGGCCATGGGCATTCGGGAATTTGCCGCGAAAGTCCGGATGGCGAGTTCGAACGTCCACCGCGCGATCAATCCTCGTCACAACCCCACGCAGGCGACCTTGAACCGCCTGCTACGACCGTTCAAGCTCCGGTTGAGCTTGGCGCCGATCGACGGCACGCCACGACACCGCGCCGCCTAGGCGTGTCTAGGACGGGCGCCGGCGCGTGAAGCGTTGTTCGATCACGGTGGTGCCCCACTGGCTGCCGCTGAATTCTTCGGTGAGGGTGAAGCCGAGGCTTTCGTAGAGGTGCCGCGCCGCGTCGAGGCCGGCGAACGTCCAGAGCTGGATCGCCGGCAGTTTCTGCTCGTCGCAGAAGCGCACGGCGCGCGTGAGCAGGTCGCGGCCGGCGCCGCTGCCGCGGAGGCGATCGTCGGTGATGAACCAGCGCAGGTGCGCGTCGCCGGTGCCGAGATCCTCGCTGTCGATGGCGATCGAGCCCGCGATGTCGCCGTCGACCGTCGCGGTCCAGATGTGGTTGCCGGGCTTGTCGGCGCGCGGCATGAAGGCCGCGAGTCCCGCCGCCACTTTGCTCTCGAAGGCCAGGCCGAAGCCGTGTTCACGCGCGTAGTAGTCCGCGTGCATCGCGACGATCCGGCCGATGATGCCGGGCCGATAGCCTTCAGCAATCACGTAGGCACCGCGGGGCATGGGGGGATCGTACCACCGGGGAAATTGTGCCCTCCGGTAATTCGGCACAGCCGCGCGTCACGTCATACAATGAAGACCGGCGACCAGCCTTGTGGGGGCGATTTGGCTTCGACGGGGGCAAGGGATCGCTGGATGCGTGCCGAGCTCCATTGACTCGTTAAACCGATGGAAAACCAGCAACTGCGAACACGCAGCTCGCTCTCGCGGCCTAAGGGTCCGCGACGTCCCTCCTAGTCAGCCTGCGGGCTGGGAACGGATGTCATTTCAGTAGGCTGGCCCTGGCTGGTGTCCGGCGTGTCGGGGCGAGATCTCATCCGGAATAGCGCTCGGCGGTTTCGTTGGACTTACACGACGAGCGCGAACCTTCAAGTCCTCCTACGCACGTAGGATCTGGTGACGACAGGCCTTTCGGACGCGGGTTCGAATCCCGCCGCCTCCATTCGACTCAGCCTTCAGCCTGCCTCCCGGCAGGCCGAAGGCTTCGCTCATGGCAGGCCATCCTCTATGGAGAATGCCCTGAGCGAGCGGTCGTGCCCTTTGCGGCGCGAGTCGAAGGGCTGAACGGTTTCCGCACTTCTGCCGTCGTCGTCCTGCATGTACTTCTTCTACATGCTCCGGTGTGCAGACGGTTCGATCTACGTGGGCTCAACCTCCGACGTCGCACGCCGGGTGGCGACGCACAATGTGGGACGAGGTGCGAGCTTCACGGCCATGCGACGTCCGGTAGTCCTGATCTACTCCGAGGCGCATTCGACCTCCCAACTCGCAATAGCGCGCGAACGTCAGGTGAAGCGGTGGACGCGGGCGAAGAAGGAGGCGCTGGCTGCGGGTGATCTCCAGCTGCTCAGGACGCTCTGAGTCCCAGCCGCCCGCCCGGCGCCTGCCGCGCTACACTCGCTTCGTCATGTGCAAAACCATCAAGCAGAGGGTGCGGCTGAAGGCGGCGCCGGCGGTGGTGTACGGCGTGCTCGCGGATTCGAAGAAGCGGTCGAAGCTCACCGGGCGGAAGGCCGTGATCAGTCCGCGCGTGGGCGGCGCGTTTTCCACAGATGCGGGCGCGGTGTCGGGGGTGAACGTCGACCTCGTGCCGGGGAAGCGGCTCGTGCAGGCGTGGCGACGCCGCGATTTTCCGGAGGGCGTGTTCTCGATGGCTGCCATCACGCTCGCGCCGACCGTGTCGGGCGGCACCGAGTTGGTGCCGACGCACCGCGGCGTGCCCAAGTGGTTGATCCCCGACACCGAGGAGTACTGGCGCACACAGTACTGGTCGCGGCTGAAGGGGCTCGGCGAGTAGGTCGATCAAGTTTAGACTTGATCCAGAATTAGGCCTTCTCCATAATCGAGGGCAGTGATCGATCCCGCCGACGCCCTTCGTGCCCATGGCCTGCAGGTAACCGCCCAGCGGTTGGCGGTGATGCGCGCCGTCGAGAAGCGTCCGCACGCGACAACGGACGATGTGGCGATGGTGGTGCGGAAGGACCTGGGCGCGATTTCGCAGCAGGCTGTGTACGACGCGCTGAGCATCCTGTCGGAGAAGGGCTTGATCCGCCGCATTCAGCCGGCCGGGTCGGTGGCGCGCTTCGAATCGCGCGTGGGCGACAATCACCATCATCTGATCTGCCGCGAGTGCGGGAAGATGGTGGATGTGGATTGTGCCGTTGGTGCCGCACCGTGCCTGACGGCGTCGAACGATCACGGGTTTGTGGTCGATGAAGCTGAAGTCATTTTCTGGGGCCGCTGTCCTGCCTGCCAATCACGGCCCCGACCCTGAAACTCCAACCTTGGAACATTGAGCACACCGTAGGAGAAGACCGATGAGCGAGAGCAAATGCCCGTTTCATGTTGCGACGACCAACGCCGCGACCACCCGATCGTCCAATGTGGAGTGGTGGCCCAACCAGCTGAACCTGAAGGTGCTGCACGCGAGCGCGCCGCAGGCCGACCCGATGGGCGC
>CAYFLU010000131.1:0-9372 GCA_964343975.1 uncultured Solibacteraceae bacterium | reverse complement strand
TTGATCTGCGAGCCGAGCGCCTTCGGGCAGCGTTCCGCCGACGCGAGCTTCACGTCCGCGTAGCGCGTGTGCACTTCCTCGCCGAGCATGTCGACGACGAACTTGCTGCTCTTGAAGAGGCGGATGGCGTCGTAGATGTTGTCGGGCAGGAACTTCGTGCGGTTCCGGCGCGTTTCGGCGTCCACGTTGTTCTCGATCGGCCCTTCGAGGCCGGTGCGCAGCAGCGTGTAGAGGGCGAGGTACGGGTTCGCGTCCGGTGCGATCGAGCGCACTTCCACGCGGGCCGATTTCTCGTTGCCGATCGGAATCCGGACCATCGCGCCGCGGTTCACGGCCGACGCCTTGATCTGGTTCGGCGCCTCGTAGTGCGGGTCGAGACGACGGTACGCGTTCACGCTCGGGTTGAGCGTGAGGCAGATCTCCTGGCCGCTCGCGAGGATGCGGTCGATGAAGTTCCAGCCCGCCTTCGACAGCTTGTCCTGGCCCTTCGGGTCAAAGAAGATGTTCTTCCCGCCCTTCGAGATCGACAGGTTCGTGTGCATGCCGTTGCCGTTCACGCCCGTCATCGGCTTCGGCAGGAACGACGCGGTCAGATCCATGCGCGCCGCGACCTGACGGCACAGCAGCTTGTAGAGCAGGACCTGGTCGGCGGCGATGTTCACTTCGCTGTACGAGTAGTTCATCTCGAACTGCGAGGGCGCCACTTCCGGGTGGTCCTTCTCGTTCTGGAAGCCCATCGCACGCTGCACTTCGGCCGCGCTGTCGATGAAGAGGCGGAGCGCGTCACCCGGCAGCGAGTGGTAGTAGCCGCCCGTGCTGATCAGCTCGAACTTGCCCGTCTCGTGGTAGTGGCGCTCGGCATCGCGGCCCTTGAAGAGGAAGCCCTCGATTTCCATCGCCGCGTTGAACGTCGTGCCGTCCTTCTTGAAGCGCTCTTCCGTGTACGCCTTCAGGCGCGAGCGCAGGTCGGCGACGTACGGCGTGCCGTCCTTCTCGAGCACTTCAGCGAAGACGAGCGCCTTGCCCGGGCCGAACACGTCCGACGGCAGCATGTAGAACGCCGGCCAGTCGATCGCGAGCCGCAGGTCCGACTCGGCCTGCTGCGAGAAGCCGCGGATCGACGACCCGTCGAACGTCAGGTTGTCGGCCGACTTCAGCAGGAACTTCTTGTCGTAGTCGAGGACGTGCATGCGGCCCTCGAGGTCCGAGAAGCAGACCGTGACGGCCTTGATGCGCTTCTCGTCCGTGAGGTACTTCATCCACTTTTCCTGCGCCTTGTGGGCCGGCGTCCGCTTCAGCCGGGCCTCCTTGGTCGCAAGGTTCATGTCTTCGAGCTTGTCGTACGGGATTTCGAGAAAGTCACGCAGGGACATGGCTGGGCTCCATGGAAAAATAAGATTCAACGTTTATAGCACAAAAGACCGGTCATTTAGCGTAACCGCCGCGATCTTTGACGTACGTGTGATCGCCGGCAAGGTCTCGCGGAAACCCGGCAGCGGCCGGTGTCCAGTTCCGGCCGAAGATGCCGATGTACAGTCTGGATATGGCTCCACTGTTCCAGATCGACGCGTTTACCTCTGAAGCCTTTCGTGGAAACCCCGCCGCTGTGTGCCTGCTCGACTCGCCCCGCGAAGAGGGCTGGATGCAGAAAGTCGCCGCCGAGATGAACCTCTCGGAGACCGCCTTCGTCGAGCCGCGCGCCGACGGTTTCAACCTCCGCTGGTTCACGCCGGTCGCTGAGGTCAACCTCTGCGGCCATGCGACCCTCGCGAGCGCGCATGCGCTCTGGGAGACCGGCCGGCTCAAGCTGAGCGAGCCGGTGCGCTTCCACACGCGCAGTGGCGTGCTCACCGCGACGCACGACGGCCAGTGGATCGAACTGAATTTCCCGGTGGTGGCCCCGGAAGCCGTCACCCCGCCGCCCGGGCTGCTCGATGCGCTCGGCGTGGCGGCGACGTCCGTGCGCTACGTCGGGCGTGGCGGCACGGACTACGTGATCGAACTCGAAGCCGAGGCGCTCGTGCGCGACCTGCGGCCCGACTTCATCCGCCTGGCGGGGGTGGAGTGCCGCGGCGTCACCGTGACCGCGCGCAGCGTCGATGGCGCCTGTGACTTCGTGTCGCGGTTCTTTGCGCCCAAGGTCGGCATCAACGAAGACCCGGTCACCGGATCGGCGCACTGCCGGCTCGTGCCGTACTGGAGCGCCAAGCTCGGGCGCGTCGAAATGCTCGCGCACCAGGTCTCGGGGCGCGCGGGCGTGCTGCTCGTGAAGCTCGACGGCGACCGCGTGCGCATGGCCGGCCGCGCCGTCACCGTGCTCCGCGGCGAATTGCTCGTCTGAACCGACTGCCGTACATGACAACGCCGGGCGCGAGCCCGGCGTTGTCATGTACGCGTGCGGCGAACCGCTACTTGATCGTGACGTTCTTGATCGAGTCGCCCATCTCCAGCTTGTCGACCACGTCCATGCCCTTCACCACCTTGCCGAGCATGGCGTACTTGCCGTCGAGCGCCGGGTTCGGGCCCTGCAGGATGAAGAACTGGCTGTCGGCCGTTTCCGGCTTGTAGCCGGTCCGGTAGGCCAGACCCACGCTGCCACGCTCGAACTTCTTCTTGGCCGGCTCCGCCACGCCGATCGGCTTGTTGGCGTTGCGCGGACCGCTGCCGCCCGTGCCCCACTCCTGGCGCTTCGTCAGGTCACGCGACAACGGGTCGCCCGCCTGCGCCACGCCGTCCTTCACCCAGTGGAAGCGCTGACCACGATAGAAGCCCTTTTTCGCCAGTTCGACGATGTGGTCCACCGACTTCGGAGCGTCGTTCGAGAACTCGATCTCGATGACGCCCTTGGCCGTCTCGATGACCATGTGGGGACCCGCCGACGCCGCCGGCGCGGGAGCCTTACCCGCCTGCGCGAACGTCGTGGTCGTCGGAAGAACCAGAGCCAGGGCCAAACCTGCCGCAAACACAGATCGCATTCCTCACCTCCGTCTAAAACCTAGGGTAAGTCTACGCTCACGCGGCCATTTTCAGCACGAGGAGCTTTTCGCAGTCTTCTGCGGAAAATTCCCGAGAAATCGGCTCCTCGCCGGATGCCCGGCACGAGTTGCCGGGCATCCGGCTTGGCAAGTGGTTTGCCTGTAGGGAGGGCATGACGACCGCGGAGATGGTGGAGACCGTCCTCGAACGCATCCGTCCCGCCCTCAATGCCGATGGGGGAGACATCGAGCTCGTGCACCTCGATGGCGACCTCGTGCAGGTCCGCCTCACGGGGGCCTGCTCGGGCTGCCCGAGCGCCGAGATGACCCTGCGCGTCGGGGTCGAGAACGCCCTCCGCCGGGCCCGGCCCGGCCTCCGCGTGGTGCCGGTGCTCTGATGGACCCGAACATCGTCATCGGCCCGAACCCCCGCATGCGCGCGATCTTCGAGTACGTCGCGCTCATCGGCCCGGGCATGGGCAGTGTGCTCGTCACCGGCGAGAGCGGCACCGGCAAGGAAGTGGTCGCCAACGCCCTCCACGAGCACAGCCCGCGCCGCCATCGGCCTTTCGTGGCCGTGAGCTGCGCGCTCTTTGCCGACACGCTCATCGAGTCGGAACTCTTCGGCCACGAGCGCGGCGCCTTCACCGGCGCCATTGCCGCCCGCCCCGGCCGCTTCGAGCGCGCGGACGGCGGCACCCTCTTTCTCGACGACATCGACGATGTGCCGCTCGGCATGCAGGTGAAGCTGCTGCGTGCGCTCCAGAACTGCACGATCGAGCGGCTCGGCGGCACGCGGTCGATCCCGTTCGACGTGCGCGTGGTTGCCGGCACGAAGCGCGATCTCCAGCAGATGGTGGCGGAAGGGAAGTTCCGCGAAGACCTCTACTACCGCCTGAATGTCCTCTCGCTCACGCTGCCTCCGCTGCGCGAGCGGCGGGAGGACCTGCCGGTGCTGGCCGAGCATTTCCTGCGGAAGTTCTTCACCCGCCGGGGCCAGCCCATGCCGCCGCTCTCGGAGGGCGTGATGATGGCCCTCCAGGCCTACGACTGGCCCGGCAACGTGCGCGAGCTCGAGAACACCTGCGAACGCATCGCCGAGAGCTGCTCGTGCGGCAAGGTGCGCGTCGGCTGCCTCGGCGCCAGCGTGCTGTTTCCCTCAACCGACGACCCGCTACTGAACGACCCTTTGGACCCGAACCCGAACGTGAATCAGGAGGAACGAATGAGCACCGTACAAATCGTGATGCCCGAGGTGGGCGCCCACAGCTATGCCGAACTCCCGCTCGACGAGCGGCTCCGCAAGATCGAGGCGGAGATCATCGGCGCCGTGCTGGCGGCAACGAAGGGCAACAAATCGAAAGCGGCGCTGCGTTTGGGCATTAAACGCTCGACGCTCGGCGACCGTATTCAACGGTGCGGGCTCGACGCCGCCCGCGTTCTGTAAGACCGACGCGACGCCGCATCCGTCGTGTCAGTGGCCCGGGCGACCAGGAATCGCCCGTGCCCCGCACTCCTCACTTGCTACCCGCCGTGATGGTGATCCGCCATCCCGGCGGGAGCGGTTTCCGCTGGTGAGCCCGGCATGGCGTGGCCGCCGTGCTGCATGTGGCCACCCGACGCCCGCACAATCAACAGAATCGCCACCGCCGCCAGGGCGATGGGCGCGACGCGCTTGAGCCGCAGCGGCACGTGCTTCTCGAGGCGTCCCGCCGACAGCCCTACCGTGGCCAGCAGGGGCGTCGTGCCGAGGCCAAACGCCGCCATGAAGAGCGCACTCTCGCCGACCGAGCCGAAGCCGGCCGCGGCGGTCAGCGCGGCGTAGACGAGCCCGCAGGGGAGCAATCCCGTCAATCCCCCGAAGAGCATCGGCCCGGCGATGCGGTGCTCGCGCATCCAGCCGCCCGCTCGACCAATCACGCGTGTGACCACGCGGCCGATCGCGCCATGGGCGCCGCCTCTCAAGGAATGCCAGGCCACCACCGCCTGCGCGAGGACGCCCACGGCGGCGGCCACGGCCAGTGCGCGGCCGAGGCCGGCGCTGACGAGTGCGCCGCCGGTGAGACCGATGAGGCCGCCGAGCGCGGCGTACGTGGAGAGACGGCCCGCGTGATAGAGCGCCGTGTGGACGTAGAGCGCGCGTTCCGCGGCGGTGGCGCCGCGGGGATTGGCGAGCGCCACGAGCGGCCCGCACATCGTCGCGCAGTGGCCGCTGCCGGCCGCGCCGAGCACGAGCCCGCCGAGCGCGATGCCGAGCGGGCCCACCATGCTAGCGGCCCGTGGCCGTGAGGGCGCGTTCGGCGTAGTAGTGCGCGCCGCCGGCGGTCCATTCCACCTGCAGCATCCACTTGCCGGACGAGAGCGCCGTGAGCGGCAGCGTCTGCGCGCCGGACGCATCCGGCGTCATCGCCGTGACGCGATCCGCCGTGGCATTGGCCGGGCGGTACAACCGTAGTGTTCCGGTGGCGCCCGCGCGCGCCGCTTCCGGCCAACGCACGGTCACCGTCTGCTGATCGGCCGCCTCGGTGATGGCGAAGTCGGCGCCGAGTGCGCGCACGTTGGCTTCGGCGGTCCGGCGCTGGTCGAGCGAGATCGAGCGCTCGTAGTAGTCGTCCTCGACGAGGTCGACGCGCTGTCCCATCGCGTAGGCCACGAACCCGACCGTCGAGGCGGCAAAGAGCGTGTAGATCAGGGCCACGCTGTGGCCCCAGTGCCAACGAGTGCTCATGGGTGCAATCCCTTCTTGGCGGGTCCGAGGAACGAGGAGTTGATGACCTGCACGACCTGGCCATCGGCGCGCACTTCGATGCTGACCGGCGTGCTCGGGCCCGCCAGCGCATCGTCGGGCACGCGCAGCAGGAAGCGGCTTTCGAGCACGCCCTGCGCGTCGATGTTCTCGATCGGTCCGAGCGCGGTGATCGAGGCGCCGGCCGGTGACGTGGCCACGTACTGCAGCGCGCGCGGGCGGCGCGTGCGGTTGATGACCTGCACGTTGTAGAAGTTGCCCACGGCGCCGTGGTCGAGTTCGGTGTAGAGCGTGCCCGGCTGACGCAGGATCAGCACCGACACGCCGGGCCGGATCACGAAGAGCGTGACGACGGCGATGACGAGCAGGGACCAGACGAGGGCGTAGGCCTTCACGCGCGCGGTCAGCCACTGGGCCGTGCCGGTCATGATCGCCTCGTGCGAGGTCAGGCGGATCAGCCCCGCCGGGCGCTGCGTGCGCGCCATCACGGCGTCGCAGGCATCGATGCAGGCGGTGCAGTTCACGCACTCGAGCTGGATGCCGTTGCGGATGTCGATGCCCGTCGGGCACACGGTCACGCACTGGCCGCAGTCCACGCAGTCGCCGTAGCTCTGGTTCGCGCCGGCCTTCGCCACGCCGCGCGGCTCACCGCGCTTCTTGTCGTAGGTCACGGTGATCGTGTGTGCGTCCTGGAGCGCCGACATCACGCGGCCATAGGGGCAGGCGAGCGTGCAGGCCTGTTCCCGGAAGCGCGCGAAGACGCCGTAGAACACGAGCGAGAAGATCGTGATCGCGATGAGGCCGTCGAGGTGCTGCGACGGCGGCGCCGTCACGATCTCGATCAGCTGGTCCGATCCGATGATGTAGGCGAGAAAGACGTTCGCGATCGCGAACGACAGGGCGAAGAAGATGCCCTGCTTCACGACCGTGCGCCAGATGCGGTCCGCGTTCCATGGCCCCTTGTGCCGGCGCACCTGCTGGGCCGCCGTGCCGTCGATCACCCACTCGATCTTGCGGAAGAGCATCTCGAGGAAGATCGTCTGCGGACACAGCCAGCCGCACCACAATCGTCCGAAGGCCGTCGTCGACAGCGCCAGCGTCACGAGCAGCGTGAGCGCGATGAGGACGACGAGGTAGAAGTCCTGGGGCCAGAAGACGAGGCCGAGCAGGACGAACTTGCGTTCGAGGAAATTGAGCAGGACGAGCGGCTGGCCGCCGATCTTGATGAACGGCGCGGCGAAGAGAAACGCCAGCAGGAAGTAGCTCAGGATCGTGCGTCGGCGGAAGAACCGGCCTTCCGGTTTCCGCGCGTAGACCCACTTGCGACGGCCGTCCGTGTGGACGCTCGCGAGTTCATTGCGAAACGTCTCGTGGTCTTCATCCAGATACATGTCGTGGTCCACTTTCGTCTCAGTCCGGTGCCGCGAACGTGCCGTGACTGCCTCAAGTCACTGATGCACGTTCGCGGTCATGCGTGACGGCGCGGGCGATTACCGCGTGCAGGGCTTATCGAGTTCCGGATCCACCGCTTTCGGGTTGGCCGGATTCGATCCGCGCTTCGAGATGACGTAGCTCACGACCTGGAGCAGTTCCTTGTCGGTCAGACGCTGCGTCGAGCCGAACGGCAGCATGCCCTTCGGCGGGAAGCCCGTCGTGACGTTCTGCACCATCTCGTCGACCGAGCAGCCATGGCGCCAGAACTCGTCGGTCAGGTTCGGGCCGACGAGGCCGCCGAGGTCCTTGCGGTGGCAGGTGTGGCAGAGGTTGCGCTGGCCTTCGAAGATGGCCTGGCCGGCGGCCAGGTTCTCCGGATCGGTGAATGCGACCTTGCCCTTCGAGCCGCCCGGGCGGTTGGCCGCGAGTTTCGCGGCCTCCGCCATCTCGGCCTGATACTCCGCGGCGATGCCCTGCTTGCCCCAGAGCGGTTTCGGCAGGACGTGGTAGTTCAGCACGTAGACCACGGCGAACGCGATCGTGAAGTAGAAGCCGTAGAGCCACCACCGCGGCAGCGCGTTGTCGAACTCACGGATGCCATCCGCTTCGTGACCGAGCAGCTGGTTTTTGTTCTCGTCTTTCGCAGGGCTCACAGCGCGACTCCTTTCGCCGTGCGGGTCGTGGCCGGATCCTGTTTCTGCACAGGCGTGGGCTCATCCAACGGCAACTGGGAAAACTCCGACAAACGCGTCCCGTCCACACGGCTCGTCCAGTAGAGGACGGTGCCGAAGACCGTGACGAACAGCAGCAGCGACACGACGGGGAAGATCTCCACGCCGGCGATCGACTCGAGGATTTCCTTGTACATCACCGCACCCCCGCCGTGAGGAGGCCCGGGGCGCCGCCCGCGTCCGCCGTGGCGGGCGCGGCCTGCGCCTTGATGTCGATGCCCAGACGCTGCAGGTAGGCGATCACCGCGATGATCTCCTTGTCGGCGCCGGCATCGAGCCCCGCCGCCTTCAGGTCGGCCGAGATCTTGTCGGCCTGCGCCTTGAGATCGGTGAGCGCCTGCGTTTCATATCCCGCCGCGTACGGCACGCCCAGCTTGCGCATCGTGATGATCTTGCCCTCGGTGTGATCGGTGTCGAGACTGTGATCATACAGCCACGTGAACGCCGGCATGATCGATCCCGGCGACGTCGTGATCGGGCTCTTCATGTGCAGGAAGTGCCACGAGTTCGGGTACTTGCCGCCTTCGCGCGCCAGATCCGGTCCCGTGCGCTTGCTGCCCCACTGGAACGGGTGGTCGTAGACGAACTCGCCCGGCTTCGAGTAGTCGCCGTAGCGTTCCGTCTCCGCGCGCATCGGACGAATCATCTGCGAGTGGCACGTGTAGCAGCCTTCGCGGATGTAGATGTCGCGGCCCTCGAGTTCGAGCGGCGTGTACGGCTTCACGCTGGCGATCGTCGGGATGTTCGACTTCACGAGCGCCGTCGGGATGAACTCCACCGCGCCGCCGATCACCACCGCCACGAAGATCAGCACGGCGAACTGGAACGGCTTGCCTTCCACCGCGCGGTGCCACGCGGCGCCGTGCTCCTCGTCCTTCGCCATCGGCGGCGCCTGCGCCGGTTCGTTGGCGACGAGCGCGCCGGAGGCCGCCGTCTGGTAGAGGTTGTAGAGCGCGATCAGCGCGCCGAGGAGGAACAGCGTGCCGCCGAACGCGCGGAGCGCGTACATCGGGACGATGCGGAGGACGGTTTCGAGGAAGTTCGGATACTTGAGGTAGCCGTCGGCCGTGAACTGCCGCCACATCAGGCTCTGCGTGATGCCGCCGATGTACATCGGGATCGCGTAGAAGATGATGCCCGTCGTTGCGAGCCAGAAGTGCAGGTTGGCCAGCTTGATCGAGAAGATCTTCGTGTTGTAGATGCGCGGAATGATGTAGTAGAGCAGGCCGAACGCGAGGCCGCCGTTCCACGCGAGCGCGCCGACGTGCACGTGGCCGATCGTGTAGTCCGTGTAGTGCGTGAGCGCGTTCACGCTCTTGATCGACATCATCGGACCTTCGAACGTCGACATGCCGTAGGCCGTGACGCCGATGACGAGGAACTTGAGGACCGGATCTTCACGCACGCGGTCCCACGCGCCGCGCAGGGTCAGCAGGCCGTTGACCATGCCGCCCCAGGACGGCGCGATCAGCATGATCGAGAACAC
>CAYFLU010000130.1:6211-9406 GCA_964343975.1 uncultured Solibacteraceae bacterium | reverse complement strand
CGGCGCGCCGAGCACGATCGGCGACGGGAAGACCACCGCCGCTGGACCGCGCGCGCCGACCGCCACCTGACCGAGCATCGACGTGGTCGTGGTCGACGTGCGCTGGTCCGCGCTGTTGTCCTGATAGATCGAGAGGCCCGTCGTCACGATGTGGTTCGTCGCCGGCACGAACACCGCCTGCACATCCACGCCCGGCGTCGTCACCTTCTGCGTCGTCTGCGAGAGGATGTCGAGGCGGAAGACCGTGATCGGGAAGAACGTGGCCGACGGCGCCGGGAACTGCACCGACAGGACGTTGTCGAGTTCGCGCTCGGTGCGCTGCCAGTGCGCGGCCACCGACACGTTGCGGAGCCACGAGTTCACGGCCTGGTATTCGTAGCGCGCCGAGAACCGGTCGAGGTTGCTGTAGGGCAGTGACGTGGCGTTGAAGAAGTACGGCGTCGCGAAGTCGGGGAAGCCGACGTCCTTCGCGCGGCGCTGCTGGTAGCGCACCGTGAGGGTCTGCGCGTCGGCGAGCTTCACGAGCGCGGCCGCATTCATGAAGTTGGCCTTCGCGCCCGAGTTCGGGATCAGCGAGTCGGTGCGCACGTACGGCGCGTTGAACGGATCAGGGAACGCCTTGAAGTTGAAGCCGAAGTTCGTGTCGATCGTGTCCACGCGCTTGATCTGGCCCGACGTGAGAAACGCGGACGTGTCTTCGGGCGTCGTGATCTTGCCCGAGCGGTAGTTGTCGAACTGCTCCGCGCCGCCCTGGATGCGCAGCGACACTCGCGGGCCTTCGGTGCCGAACATCAGCGTGCCGCGACGGCCGTTCTCGTTCGAGCTGTAGAAGCCGTTGAAGCCGTAGAACGCGCGCTGCTTCGCGGCGAACTGCGGCGCGTTCGTCAGGATGTTGATCGTGCCGCCGAGCGCGTCCGAGCCGTACATCAGCGTGCCGGCGCCGTTCACCACTTCCATGCGCTCCACGCTGTCGGTGGCCACGAGGCCGGTCTCCGCACCGGCGCGGTTCGTCGCGAGGCGCGCGGTGTTCATGCGCTCGCCGTCCACGAGCACGAGCAGACGCGTGGAGTCGAGACCACGCAGCCGGGGCCGCACGCCGAACGCGCCGTCGCCGACCGGGTTCACGTTCGCTTCATTCGTCAGCGCCGTGCCCGTCGACGTCGGGTTCATCTGCTGCAGTTGTTCCTGCGAGATCGAGCCGATGTTGAGCGGGATCTGGCGGATCTCACGCACCGAGCGCGCCGCCGTGACGGTCACTTCCGTGGCGAGCGATCCGAGCTCGAGCGTGATCGGGAAATCGACTTTCTGCTCGGCACTCGTGATCACGATCGTGCGCGCGAATTCCGCGAAGCCGTCGCGATGCGCGATGACGAGGAACGTGCCCGTGGTTTTCGTCGCCACCGAGTAGGTGCCGTCCTTGGCCGTTTCCACCGCGATTTCCTGGCCGGTGGCCAGATCGCGCAACACGATCTTTACCGCGCCCACCGTGGCGCCCGAGGCGTCCTTCACGACGCCGTTGATGTTGTCGGCGCCCATCGCTGGGGCCGCCTGTGCCGTGGCCGCCGCGGTAAGCATCGCCGCAAACGCCAATCCACGAAGAACTCGAAACGCTGACATGACTGTCTCCCTCAAACCAATGCCGTAACCGAACGTGCGCGTGTCTCCAGTCGAGATGCCTCGGGCATCAACGACGTGCGTCGTTTGAACACACCATCGGTGCGTTCACAAAAGGTGCTGTGTGACGAGACTTACGCGAGGCGTGGTGGGGGACGTGCCGAGACGACGGTCTGGTAACCGTCGGTGAGGTGCGCGGGTCCGCCGAGGAGGGTGACGGGAGCCCAGGCGCGGAAGATCGGGGCGCGGCCTGCACGCAGCACCGCGCTGATCACGGCGAGTGCGAGGAGGAAGGCGCCGGCCACCGCCGTCGTTTCCACGACGAGTGTGGCGGCCGCTTCCGGCAGCGCATTGAAGTTCACGACGATACCCGCGCGGGAGGCGACGGCCGGGCCGTGGAGCAGAACGGCCAGCAGCCAGATCACCACCGACTTGCGGGAGAAGGCGGACGCGCCCGACTTGTAGAGGGCGCGTAGCGACAGCACCAGCGCGAGTGCTGCCGCCCAGCGGATCAAGAGGCCAGGGTCGGTGAGCCGCCCAGCCTGCCACTGCGTGGCCAGGAGCCACACGTGGAAGCTGATCAGCAGCCCAGAGAGGCCACGCGTGATCCACTTCTTGACGGGCATGAGCTCCCAGTCTACACGACGTGTCTCACCGGCCGGATTAACGGCGGGAAATGACGCGCTCGACGTGCGACTGAGGTTCACGCCACCCTCTAATGCAAGCGGGTTGCCAAGTAACGAGAACCCGGCATCTCCTGTGAACACCGGGGAAGCGGCTGCGGAATCCGCCGCGCCCGCGGGAAAACTGCGGAGATTTCCCGCGCGGCCACGTCGCGGCCCGGCAAATTTCCGCGTACGCCGGTGGCCTAACCACCCGGTCCGGATCTGCGTCCAACCCCCACACCCACATGCACGGTCATTTCACCCGGCGGGCGATACAGCCAACGACGTGGTCGTTGACCATGCCGGTGGCTTGCATGAAGGCGTAGCAGATCGTGGAGCCGACGAACGTGAAGCCGCGCTTCTTCAGCGCCTTGCTCATCGCGTCCGACTCGGGCGTGGTTGCCGGAATGCGCTCGCCGGCCTTGAGGTGATTCACGATCGGTGCGCCGCCGACGAGCTGCCAGATGTAGGCGTCGAAGCTCCCGAATTCCTTCTGCACGGCGAGGAACGCCTTCGCGTTCTTCACCGTGCCTTCGATCTTTAACTTGTTGCGGACGATGCCCGCGTTGTTCATCAGCTCGCGCAGCTTCGGCGCCTTGTAGTCGACGATCTTCTTCGGATCGAATCGATCGAACGCTTTCCGGTAGGCCTCGCGCTTGCGAAGGATGGTGATCCACGAGAGCCCGGCCTGAGCGCCCTCGAGGATCAGCATCTCGAACAACTTCCGGTCGTCGTGCAGCGGCACGCCCCACTCGGTGTCGTGGTACTCGACATAGAGCGGATCATCACCGCACCAACCGCATCGTTTCGTCAAGATCAACTTCGCCCTTCTTCCTTCCCACTTCTACTTCTCACGTGTTGCTTCTTACTTCTTACTTCTTACTTGCCCCACCAAGCATCTTCTCGCGGATGGCCT
>CAYFLU010000130.1:0-6111 GCA_964343975.1 uncultured Solibacteraceae bacterium | reverse complement strand
CTTCTTACTTCTTACTTCTTACTTGCCCCACCAAGCATCTTCTCGCGGATGGCCTTGAACTCATTCCCCGGCTTCCACTCCGGGAACTTGTCTGCCTGCGCCACGCGATAGCCGACGGCGAAGAGCATCTTCGCATCTTCCGCGAAGCCCGCCATGTCCCACTCGGCCTTCACGTCGTCGCTCGGCTGGTGGTAGTCGTGCTCGGTGTAGTAGTCCTTCTTCTGCTTGCCGTAGCCTTCCGGCTTGCCGATCACATCGTCGCCATCGTCGGTATCGAGTGCGGGCACGCCGACCTTCGCGAAGTTGAAGTGATCCGAGCGGTAGTAGAAGCCCTTCTCCGGTTCGCCGTCCGGCTTGAGCGTCTTGCCCAGTTCGCCCGCCACGTCTTTCAGGTAGTCGTCGAGATCCGACGCGCCGAGGCCGATCACCATCGTGTCTTTGGTGCGGCCCCACATGGAGAGGTTGTCGTCCATGTTTACGTTGGCGAGGGTCTTCTCGAGCGGATAGAGCGGGAACGTGCCGTAGTACTGCGAGCCGAGCAGGCCCTGTTCTTCGGCGGTTACCGCGAGGAAGATCATCGTCCGCTTCGGCGCCGGCTTTACCTTCGTGGCCACGCGCGCCGCGGCGAGCAGCGCCGCCGTGCCCGACGCGTTGTCCGCCGCGCCGTTGTAGATCTTGTCGCCGTTGATGGGCTCGCCGATGCCGAAGTGATCCCAGTGCGCGGAGAACACGACGTATTCGTTCTTCAGCGTCGGGTCGCTGCCCTCGAGCTTCGCGACGACGTTGCGCGAGTTCACGGTGCGCTGTTTCTGTTCGAATGAGAGCGACGCCGTGAGGTTCAGCGGCATCGGCTTGAAGTCCTTCGTCTGCGCGGCGGCCTTGGCCTTGTCGTAGTCGAGGCCCGCGAGCGTGAAGAGGTCCTTCGCCGCTTCGACCGACATCCAGCTGTCGAGCTTCGCCTTGTCCATGTTCTTGTTCGGCGTGGCGAGGTCGAAGCGTTCGCCCGCCATGTTGCGGACGACGTTCCAGCCGTAGCCGGCCGTGGCCGTCTCGTGCACGATGATCACGGCGTCGGCGCCGAGCTCCGCGGCCTTGTCGAACTTGTAGGTCCAGCGGCCGTAGTAGGTCATCGCGTTGCCCTTGAAGATCGCCGCGTCGAGCTGCCCGTCGGCGCCCTTCACCTGCGGGTCGTTCACGAGGACGACGATCGTCTTGCCCTTCACGTCGACGCCTTTGAGATCGTCCCAACCGTACTCGGGCGCCTGCACGCCGTAGCCGATGAAGATCATGTCGGACTTTGCGAGTTCGATCTTGTCGGTCACGCGCCGGCTCCAGCCCACGAACTGATCGCGGAACTTGAGGTCGAGCGATTTGCCGTTCTTCGCCGTGATCTTGAGCGGCGTCATCTTGTCGCTCGTCAGACCGACGAGCGGCACGGCCTGCGTCCATGTGCCGTCGGGATTGCCGGGCTTCAGGCCGATGGCCTTGAACTGGTCGCTGAGGAACTGCACGGTGAGGTCTTCGCCCTTCGAGCCCGGGCTCCGGCCCTCGAATTCATCGGAGGCGAGCTTCTTGATGTCGTCCAGAGCGAGTTTGGTGTCGATGTCGGGCAGATCCTTCACCGGGATCGGGCCTTTCGGCTCCGACGCACAGGCGATCGCCGACGTGAGCAGCACGGCAAGAGCGGCATGACGAATGCGCATGCCGAGAGCATAGCGCGGACCCGAAGACTGGTAACGACCTCGGGAGTCGTTTCGGGCAGAAACGTCAACCTGAGGCGGCATGTAAACCTGAGTTTCCAAAAGTGCCCGAAACGACTCCCGAGGTCTCTAGAATTGGCACATGTTTCGTGCCATGTTGCTCCTCGCGCTCCTGGCTCAGGCCAAACCCGCACCGCAGGCCAAGCCGCCCGCGTTCTTTACGGCCGATATCCCCGTCGATGCGATGAAGAACAAACAGGCTGTGGTGGAGACGTCGATGGGGACGTTCGTCATTGCCCTGCGTCCCGACAAGGCGCCGAATCATGTGGCGTTCATGATGAAGCAGGCGCAGGCGGGCGCGTATAACGGCACGCTGTTTCACCGCATCATCAAGTACGGCATCATCCAGGGCGGCGACCCGCTCACGAAAGACGCGACGAAAACCGCGCTCTTCGGCACGGGCGGCATGAACCAGCTCAAGCCGGAATTCACCGACGATGACTACGCGCGCGGCGCGGTGGCGGCGGTGCTGGCGCCGGGGAATCCGAACAGCGGCGGTCTGCAGTTCTTCGTCTGCGTCACCGATCAACACGCGATCAAGGAGCACTACACCGTGTTCGGCACGGTCGTGGACGGCATGGACGTCGTCGAGCAGATCTCGGCGGTGCCGGCGAATGCGAACGGACTGCCTGCGACGCCCGTCGTGATCACGTCTGTGACCATTCGCGACACGCCTCCGCCGCCGGTCGTGCCGTTTTCGACGGAGACGGTGGCGGAGCTCGCGGCCTATCGCGCGGTTGTGCAGACGACGAAGGGCGACATCGTGTTGAAGATGCGCCCGGATCTCGCCCCGGAAACGGTGCGGCAGTTCCTGCGCATGGCGCAGGCGGGCGTGTACGACGTCACGCTCGTGCACCGCGTGGTGAAGAACTTCGTCATTCAGACGGGCTCACCGGCGTTTCGCGCGGCGCCGCTCAGCGTCAAGCAGCAGGCGCTCATCATGAACATGAAGGGCGAGTTCACGCCCACGCCGAATGCGCCGGGCATCGTGTCGATGGCGCGCGGCGAGGACAAAGACAGCGCCACCGGCTCGTTCTTCGTCTGCGTCGGCGAGTGCCACGGCCTCGACGGGCTCTATACGGTGTTCGCGGAGGTCGAGCAGGGGCTCGACATCGCGAAGGCGATCGAAGCCGTCGCCGTGAACGGCGAAGCGCCGGTTGAGCCGATCACGGTGACGAAGGTCGTCGTGCGGAAGTAGCCGCACGACGCGCGCTTAGCGCTTCGCGTACGTCTTCGTCTCCTTCGTGCGCCCGTTCGTGACGGTGAACGAGCCGTCGGCCTTCGCCGTGACGCGGATCCACGCGGCGGTGGACTCGTCGAGATTTGCGATGCGCGCGTCGGGCGCATTCTCGGCGCCCGTGTTCTGCGTTTTGTGCAATTGCCAGCCGTCGATGCCGAGCTGCTTCACGGTGGCGAGGGTGTTCGCCTGCGCGCCCTTGCGCACGCCGTTGTTGAACACTGCGATGCGCGGCTTCAGCGCCTGAAACAGCGACGGATCCGCGCCGTCGTTGCCGCCGTGGTGCGCCACAAGATACACGTCCGCGAGGCCGACCAGATTCGCGGGGCAGCCGAGCGCGAAGAGGCCCGGGCCCGTGAGGTCGCCGACGTCGAGGAAGCTGAACTGGCCGTACTGCAGCTTGATGCCGTTCGAGAACGGGTTCTCGTACTTTTCCTGCGCATCAATGCCCGTGCCCGTGCAGGTCGTGTTCTTCTGTCCGGCGCCTGGCAGTGCCTTGGTCAGCACCTGTCCATTGGCCGACACGAAGAAGACGTCGACACCTTTCATTGGCAGCTTCTCGCCCGGTTTCGGCTCGATGTGATTCACGCCGACGCCGGCTTCGATGAAGCGCTCGTAGATCTTGTGTGTGCCGGCCACGTTGGTCTCGGCGTCGGGCACCGGCGGAATGTGATTCACGATGTTGCGCACCGGCAGCATCTTCGAGATCTCGAGCACGCCGCCACCGTGATCGGCGTGCGAGTGCGTCATCAGCAGATAGTCGATGCGCGAGATGCCGGCGTCTTTCGCTGCCGCCATGATGCGCTCCGGATCGCGCGCCTCGCCCGGCTTGCCGGGCTTTTCGCCGAACGCCGGCGCGATCAGCGAGCTGTCGCCGGGATAGCCGGCGTCGATGAGCAGCGACTCGCCGGCTGCGGTGACGACGAGCGTGGCCTGCCCGCCTTCAACGTCGATGAAATAGATGTCGAGCGTCTGCGGCGGACGCGCCGATGGCGCGGATGTGGCCGGCGTCGCACCCCGACGGCCGCCTTGTGCGGAGACGTGCGTGGCAGCCGGTACACACAGGGTGACCATCAACATCAGGGCAAGCGACATGGAACGCTTCACGGCAGACCTCCAGACGAGTGCTTCGGATTATGCATCGAACGGCAGGCGCCGTTCGCGATCGTCGAGGTCCTTCGGATCAACGAGGCCATGCACGCCCGCGCCGAGCAGGCGCACCGGACGCACCCGCGCGTCCGTCTTGTCGAGGAGCGCGACCGCCCGATTCGCGATCTGGTCGGCGTCGTCGGTCGGCGCGCGCGAGTCGCTGCGTGTCAGGGTGGTGAAATCGCTGTAACGCACTTTGATCGTCACGGTCTTCGCGAGCAGGCCGCGCTCTCGGAGCCAGTCGGCGTTCTCGCGCGCCATCAGGCCGACTTCTTCCTGCATGACGATGAAGTCCACGAGATCGTGCGCGTACGTCTCCTCACTGCTCGATGACTTGGCTTTGCGAAACGGCGTCACGCGCCGCTCATCGCGGCCGTAGGCGAGATCCACGAGCCAGTCGGCGTGGCTGCCGACGGCGGCGTGGAGGTGCTCGGGATCGGCGGTGCGCACCTGAATGAGCTTGGTGATGCCGCGCTCGCGCAATCGCGCCGCCGTCACGGGGCCGACGCCCCAGAGCGCGTCCACGGGCAGTTCGTGCAGAAACGACTCCACGCGCTCGGGCGCAATCACGGTCAGTCCGTCCGGCTTGCGCCAGCCCGAGCCGATCTTCGCCAGGAATTTGTTGGGCGCCACGCCCGCAGACGCCGTCAGCCCGGTTGTGGCTTTGATCTCCTCTTTGATCCGTTTCGCCACGGTCATGCCGAGCGGTTCATTCCAGGCGTTGTCGGTGACGTCGAGATACGCTTCGTCGAGCGACAGGCCTTCCACGAGCGGCGTCACACTCCGGAAGATGGCGAACACCTGCTGCGACACCGCGCGGTACTTCTGAAAGTCGGGTCGCACGATCACGAGGTGCGGGCATTGCCGCACCGCGCGGGCCATCGGCATCGCCGAGCGGATGCCGAACTTCCGCGCTTCGTAGCTGGCCGCCGCCACCACGCCGCGCCCTTCGGGCCGGCCGCCGACGACGACGGGCTGGCCTTTCAGTTCGGGGCGATCGCGTTGCTCGACCGACGCGTAGAAGGCGTCCATGTCGACGTGAATGATGCGGCGCATCGCTGCCAGCATACGCCGGGCATCCGGCAGGGTTCCGTCCGGTGGGGATCTCGGGTCTAGAATGGTCGGCATGACCAAGTTGATTCGCGTCCTGCCGCTTGTTCTGGTTCCCGCTCTGGCCGTGTCGGTTGCGGCGCAGCGCGGCGCTGCGCCCGCGATGGGCGGTCCGCGTCCCGGTGCGCAGTCGCCGATGGAATATCCCGGCGAGAAGCACCTCAAGAACATCAAACAGCTGACCAACGGCGGCGAGAACGCGGAAGCGTATTTCTCGTTCGACGGCAAGCGCCTCAGCTTCCAGAGCACGCAGGGCCACGACTGCGACCAGATCTACTCGATGAACATCGACGGCACGGATCGCAAGCTCGTGTCGACCGGCGATGGCCGCACGACGTGCAGTCACTACTCGGCCGACGGCAAGTCGATCTTCTACGCGTCAACGCATCTGGCCGGCAAGCCGTGCCCGACGCCGCCCGATCAGTCGCTCGGCTACGTGTGGGGCATCTTCGACAGCTACGACATCTTCAGCGTGGGCGTCGACGGCAAGAACCTCAAGCGACTCACGAGCACGCCGGGCTACGACGCGGAAGCGACGGTGGGCAAGGATGGCCGAATCGTCTTCACGAGCGTGCGCGACGGCGACATGGAGCTCTACTCAATGAACCCGGATGGCTCGGACGTTCGTCGTCTCACGAACATGCCGGGTCCGGACGGCGGTCCGTTCTATTCACCCGACGGCACGAAGATCGTGTGGCGCGGCTATCACCCGGCGCCGGGCGACGAGCTCAACAAGTACTTTGACCTGCTGAAGAAAGCTGTGTGGAAGCCGACGACGCTCGAAGTGTTCACGATGGATCGCGACGGCAAGAACGTGAACCAGGTCACGCACCTCGGCAAAGCGAACTGGGCGCC
>CAYFLU010000129.1:0-9425 GCA_964343975.1 uncultured Solibacteraceae bacterium | reverse complement strand
GCCGAGGTCAGCGACTGATCGGCGATCACCGCCGACGCGCGCGTGCTCTGCACATGCTTCGCGTATTTCGGATTGGCGAGGAAGCTGACGTCACCCGGCTGCGCCTCGTCGAGGCCCGACACACGACGCACGTCGACGTGACCGTCGCCGTCGAGTGTGCAGCCGAGGAGTTTGACCAGTTCCGAGAGCAGCATCGCGCGTCCGCGCTATTTGCGAATCTTGGCCGGCGTGCGCGGTGTGTCGACGGGCAGCTTGGGCTTGCCGGCCTTCGTCCAGGCCGCGACCCACACACTCGCCACGCCGCTGGCCGACTCGCTCACGCGGCGCTCCGCCACGGCGAGCGCACCCGCCTTCGCGAACGCCTCGAAGTAGCCGTCGTCGTAGAGCTCGCGCCCCTCCACGGCCTTCTTGTCGGCCGCGAGCACCTGGGCGGCAAGCGGCTGATCGGCGAGGAGCGTATCGAAGAAGAACGTCTTGATGTCGGGGATCGGCGTGATCGTCACCGGCGTGAGCTTCATCGTGTCTTTGTAGCGGAGCACGAGCTCGGTCTCGAAGCGCGAGTGGATGCCGCGCTGATTCGTCAGCTGACCGTCGTAGTTGGCCACGCCGTGAAACGGCTGGTGCCCGTCTTCCACGTAGTGCGCCAGCACCGCCGACAGGTAGCGCGCGTTCTCACCCGCGTAGCCCGGGGCGTTCGGCTTGGCCATGTCGGCGAAGGTCGACACCAGCTTGTTGAACACTTCTTCACCGCGCCACGGCAGGCGGCCGTTCTTGTTCGCGAGCTCGGCGCCGTACTTCTGCACGACGGCGTTCCACTCGCGCGGCACACCGCTGAACGGCGCGGGTTCGTTGAAGTTGTCGAAGTCGAGGAAGTGGTTGGGATCTTCCGGCCCGAACGACGTCGTCAGCTCAGCCACGCGCCAGAGGTCGGGATCGATCGAATGCTCCGCGATGAAGTCGGCCTTGGCGCTGTAGAACGCCTTGAGGTCCGCCGGCAGTCCGTCGATCGCGCGCTTGGTGATCATTCGATGCACGTCACTGCCCCACGCACCGAGGCCCGCCTGCAGGGCCAAGCACGTGATGGCGACGGCCGCAACCATGAGCTTCTTCATGGCCACATGCTAGCATTCTCGGACCATGCCGGTTTCGTTCTCCCGAGCCGATGTCCAGCGCATTGCGACGCTCGCGCGTCTCGATGTGACCGAGGCGGAACTCGATCGCTACGCGCGCCAGATCGGCGACATCCTCGAGTACGCGGCCGCCATTCAGGCGGTCGATACCGCGGGCGTCGCGCCCTACGCCTCGACGCTGCCCGGCCTGCCGGCCGCGGCCCTGCGCGAGGACGTCACGTCGACATCGCTCTCGAACGAGGCCGCGCTGCAGAATGCGCCGAATGGCGATCGCGCCTCGGGCACGTTCGTCGTGCCGAAGGTGATCGGCTGATGGCGCGCACCGCGCTCGATCTCCGCAACGCCATCGCGCGACGCGAGACCACGGCCACGGCCGTCTGCGAAGCCGCGCTCACGCGCATCGCCGATGTCGACGCCGCAGGTCCGGCACTCCATGCCTTTCAGTCGGTCCTCGCCGATCGCGCCCGCGCCCGTGCCGCCGCGCTCGATCAGATGTCGGCGCCGGCCGGCCCGCTCCACGGCGTACCGATCGCGCTCAAAGACAACATCGTCGTCACCGGCTCGGTGACCACGGCCGGCTCGAAGATGCTCGAGCACTTCGTGTCGCCGTACAACGCCACCGTCGTGGACCGGCTCGAAGCCGCCGGCGCCGTGATCGTCGGCAAGACGACCTGTGATGAATTCGCGATGGGCTCGTCGACGGAAAATTCGGCGTTCGGCCCGGCGAAGAACCCGGTGGATCCCACGCGCACGCCTGGCGGCTCGAGCGGCGGCTCGGCCGTGGCCGTTGCGGCCGGCATGACGCCGATCTCGCTCGGGTCAGACACGGGCGGATCGATTCGCCAGCCCGCCTCGCTCTGCGGCATCGTCGGATTCAAGCCGACGTATGGTCGCGTGTCGCGCTATGGACTGATCGCCTTCGCGTCGTCGCTGGATCAGATCGGCCCGTTTGCGACGACGGCGGCGGATGCCGCACTCGTGATGGATGTCATCGCGGGGCACGACACGCAAGATGCGACGAGCGGCGATGTGCCGGTGCCGTCGTTCACCGGCGCGTTGAATGGCTCGATCGCGGGCGTGCGCATTGGCGTGCCGTCGGCGCTGCTCGCCAACGGCGTCGCCCCGGATGTGCTGGCGGCGTTCAACGCGGCGCGCGCGGTACTGGCGGCGGCCGGCGCGGTGATGGTGGACATCGCTCTGCCGCACGCCGCTCATGCGATTCCGGTGTATTACCTCGTGGCGACGGCCGAGGCGAGCGCGAACCTCGCGCGCTTCGACGGCGTGCGGTACGGCGCGCGCGTGGCCGGCGCGTCACTCAACGACATGTACGACGCCACACGCGGCGCCGGCTTCGGCCCCGAAGTGAAGCGCCGGATCATGCTCGGCACGTATGTGCTCAGCGCCGGCTACTACGATGCGTTTTATCTGAAGGCCCAGCAGGTGCGCACGCTCATCACGCGCGACTTCACGACGGCGTTTGCGTCGGTCGACACGATCTTGATGCCAACCAGCCCGATCCCAGCGTTCCGCTTCGGTGAACGCACCGAGGATCCGTTGCAGATGTATCTGGCCGACGTGTTCACGGTGAGCGCCAACCTCGCCGGCGTGCCGGCGATCAGCGTCCCGTGCGGACACACCCCGGCCGGTCTACCGGTCGGGATGCAGTTTGTGGGGAAACCTTGGGATGATGCGTCGGTGTTGCGGTACGCCGACGCGTGGGAACGCGTGTCGGAACTTACTCGATCACGCGGGTAACAGGCGTCGCGGGCAGGTCGTACTCGACCAGCCGCTCTTTCACTTCCTGCATCGCCACACGCTCGAGCTTGTGCGGCACATGCCGGCCTTCGCCCTTGTCGAGCCGGACGAGCGCGCCGCTGCGGAGCTGCTTGGCGCGCATGGCCGCCACGTCGACAAACAGGAAGCGGCTATTGATCTCGGGCGCCGGCTGCGCCGGAATGCGCGGCAGGTGCACGACCGGCGCCGCAGGAACCACGGGTGCCGGAGCCGGAATCTGATCGTCGAAGGTATCTGACATAGCGAGCCTAGGTTATCAGACCTCCCCGGCCGGTGCGAAGGCCGGAGTGCAGCGCACTGTGCACTCCGGAACCTTCGCACTCTCGCACTCTCGCACTTTCTAGTTATCCATTGACCTCAATCTGCCGGGGCTTGGCTTCGGCCCGCTGCGGCAGGGTCACCGTGAGCACCCCGTCCACATAGCTGGCCGAGACGCGCGACGCGTCGAGCGTCGACGGGAGCGTGAAGCTGCGGCGGAACGCGCCGTAGCCGCGCTCGAGACGATGGAACTGGTCACGCGAGACCTCGGATTCGAACTTCCGCTCGCCCTCGATGGTCAGCACGTTCTGCTCCACCGTCACCTTGATGTCTTCCTTCTTCATGGCCGGCAGTTCGGCCTTCACGACGAGGTCGTGATTCGGCGCTTCGTAGATGTCCACGGCGGGCGTCCAGGAGCCGGTCGCCAACGGCTCATTGCCAAAGACGGCGCTGAACATGCGGTTCAGGCGGTCCACTTCGACAGCAGCGAGATCGTGAATGGGGGTCCAACGGGTGATGGTCATAACGGTGTGTCCTCCTTGGGAACGAGTGTGAATTCATATTCGCGAAGTACGCGAGTCGTGTCAACGCATATTTTATTAGTGTTTTAGACTCATATTTAGACCAACACCGACGGGCTATCATCTTTATAGGTATCCGTGACTGACGCTCGACTGCTGGCCGACGACGCCCGTCGGCTTCTGGAAGAACTGGATCGGGACGTGCCCGGCGCCGCGCAATCAAGCGGCGAGTGCCGTCCTGCCCTCGACATCGTTGAAACAACCGACGCCACGGAAGTCGTCGTGGACCTGCCCGGTCTCGCGCCCGCCTCGCTGCGCGTCGCCATTCGTCGCGACTCCGTGCTCGTGGTCGGCCCCAAGTTGCCGCCGGCGAGCACCGGCGATGCGCGCTTTCATCTCGCCGAGCGCAGCTACGGGCGCTTCGCGCGCGCGGTGCGTGTGGCCGGCGCGTTCGACGCCAGCCGCGCGAAGGCCATTCTCGAGGCCGGCATCCTGCGCATCGTGCTCCCCCGCATCGAAGATCGTCGCGGCCGCCTGATCCGCATCGACGTGGAGACGGCATGACCCGCCTCCTCTTCATCGGCGACATCGTCGGCCGCCCCGGCCGCGACCTGGTGCTGCGCGGGCTCAAGTCGCTCGTGCGCGCGCACAGCCTCGACTGCGTCATCGCGAACGTCGAGAACTCCGCCGCGGGCTTCGGCGTCACGCCCGAGATCGCGAATGAATTTCTGGACGCCGGCGTGCACGTGATGACCGGCGGCAATCACACCTTCGACAAAAAAGAGATCCTGCCGTTCTTCGCGCAGGAGTCGCGCCTGTTGCGACCCGCCAATCTGCCGCCGGGCGCGCCCGGCGCGGGCCACTACGTGACGCGCGCGGCCAACGGCGTGAACGTCGGCGTCGTGAACCTCATGGGCCGCGTCTTCATGCACGCGATCGAAGATCCGTTCCGCATCGCACTCGCCGAGATCGAGAAGGTCAAGAAGGACGCCTCGATCGTGTTCGTCGATTTCCATGCCGAGGCCACGTCCGAAAAAGTCGCGATGGGCTGGCACCTCGACGGACGCGCCACGGTCGTCGTGGGCACGCACACACACGTGCAGACGGCGGATGAACGGCTGCTCCTGCAGGGCACGGCCTACATCACCGACGTCGGCATGACGGGCCCGCACGATGGGGTCATCGGTGTCGAGCGGCACGCAATCGTCACGCGCTTCCTCACCGGCATGCCGCAGCGCTTCGAAACGGCGAAGGACAATCCGCGCTTGAACGGCGTGATCGTCGACGCCGACGAGAGCACGGGCCGCGCGCTCGCGATTCGCCGCCTCAGCCTCTCGGCGAAGGACCTCGACGCCGTGATCGCCCAGGAGGGCGGCCGCTAGTCCGATGAACGACGACTGGCACGTGCTGCCGTTCGACGACTTCGACGATCGGCCGCCTGCGCGTCGTCCCGCGCCGCCGAAACCGCCGGCCCCGCGCGCGCCGTTGAGCGTCAGCGAGCTCACAGCCCGCATCAAGCAGCAGCTCGAATCCGACTTCGGCAGCGTGCTCGTCGAAGGCGAGCTCTCCAACTGCAAGCAGTGGAGCTCGGGCCACCTCTACTTCAGCCTCAAGGACGACCGCGCGCAGTTGCGCGGCGTGATGTTCCGCACCACGGTGCAGCGCCTCAAGTTCCGTCCGGAAGACGGCATGCGCGTGATCGCGCGCGGCCGCCTGAGCGTGTACGAGCAGAAGGGCGACTACCAGCTCATCGCCGACGCGTTCGAACCGGCCGGCGCCGGCGCGCTGCAGATTGCCTTCGAGCAGCTCAAACGCCAGCTGCAGAGCGAAGGCCTGTTCGATGCGGCGCGCAAGCGCCCCTTGCCCGTGCTCCCGCGCCGCATCGGCGTCGTGACCTCGCTCGACGGCGCCGCCGTGCGCGACATCGTGCGCGTGCTCACGCAGCGGCATCCCGACGCGCGCATCGTCATCCGTCCGTCGAAGGTGCAGGGCGACGGCGCGGCGGCCGACCTGATCCGCGCGCTCACGGCCATCGTGCGTGTGCCCGAGATCGACGTCGTGATCATCGGCCGCGGCGGCGGCTCGGCCGAAGACCTGTGGGCGTTCAACGACGAGAAGCTGGCGCGCGCGATCGCCGCCTGCCCCGTGCCCGTGATCTCCGCGGTCGGCCATGAGGTCGACTTCACGATCGCCGACTTCGTCGCCGACGTGCGCGCGGCCACACCCTCGAACGCGGCCGAGATCGTCGTCGATCGCGCCGACAACTTCCGCACGCGCATCCGCCACGCGGAGCGCCGGCTCGCACTCGTCGCGCAGGCGCAGATCGAGCGCCGCCGCGCGTTCACGGGCCGGCTCGACACGCGCCTGTTGCAGTGGCCGGCGCGCGTGGTCATGCGCGACCGCGACACGCAGGAACTCGGCTTCCGCCTCGAAGCGGCCGCGATCGACCGCCTGGCGGAGGCCGGGCAGCGCTTCGATGCGCTCCGCCGCCGCCTCGAACAGCGCGATCTCCGACGCATCACCGGCGACCTCCGCACGCGCATCGTCCGCGCCCAGGGCCGGTTGCAGCAGCTGATTGAAGTGCGCGCGCTCGCGAAAGAGTCCCGCGCCCGCGAACTCGCCGGACGGCTCCATGCGCTCAGCCCTCTCGCCGTGCTCGGCCGCGGCTACGCGCTTTGTTGGAACGACGCCCGCACCGGTATCATTCGATCGGCCGCCGCGACGGCGCCCGGCGACCGCGTGCGTGTCACGCTCGCCGAGGGCGAGATCGCCTGCCGGGTGGAAGAGAACTCATGACGAAAGAGAAGGACAAGGAAACGTCCATCAAGGACTTCGAAAGCGCGATCGCCGAGCTCGAGAAGATCGTGAAGCAGCTCGAAGACGGCGATCTGGCGCTCGACAAGTCGCTCGCGCTCTTCGAGCGCGGCGTCGAGCTCTCGCGGTTCTGCCACGCGCAGCTCGGCGAAGCGCAGCGCCGCATCGAAGTGCTCACCGAACGCGGCGACCTCAAGGACGCCGCCTCGCTCGCCGACAAGGAGTAGGCGCGTGGCGCCGGCTGTGACATCGCTCGACGACCTGCGTCAGCGCGTCGAGGCCGCGCTCGACACCGCCCTGCCGGCCGACGCACCGGCGCCGATCGTCGACGCGATGCGCTACGGCCTCATGGGCGGCGGCAAGCGCCTCCGTCCGTGTCTCACGCTGGCCACCGCGGAAGCGGTGGCGCTCCGCGACGGCACCGCGCTCGACACGGCACGCACGCTCGCCATGCCGGCGGCGCTCGCGCTCGAATACATCCACTCGTACTCGCTCGTGCACGACGATCTGCCCGCCATGGACGACGACACGCTGCGCCGCGGACGACCGACGACGCACGTCATCCATGGCGACGGCATGGCGGTGCTCGCCGGCGACGGCCTGCTCACCCACGCGTTCCTGCTCCTGTCGACGGCGCCCGATCACGCCGACCTCGCCCCGCGCCGATTGAAGGCCGTGGCCGTCTTGGCGCGCGCGGCCGGCGCCCACGGCATGGTGGGCGGACAAGCGGTTGATCTGATTGCGGCCGGCAAGGTGAAGAGCTACCCGGCCGTGGCGATGACCGCCGACACGCTGAAAGACATGCACGCGCGCAAGACGGGCGCGCTGCTGCGCGCCGCGGCCGCGCTCGGCGCCATCATGGCCGGCGCCGACGACCGCACCATCGACGCGATCGACCGCTACGCCGCCGACCTCGGACTCGCGTTCCAGATCGTCGATGACATCCTCGACGTGGAAAGCTCGAACGAAGCGCTCGGCAAGACGGTCGGCAAGGACGCCGCCGACGGCAAGCCGACGTATCCGTCGCTCTACGGCCTCGACGAGTCGAAGCGCCTCGCCGACGCGTGCATCGCGCGCGCGAAGCAGGCGCTCGCCGACGTCCACATCGGCGGTCTGCTGCCCGATCTGGCCGACTTCACCGTGCGCCGGAAGAGCTGAACCCGCGTGGCCCGCATGCGCCTCGATCAGCTCGTGGTCGCACGCGGCCTCGCCGCGTCACGCGAACGCGCGCAGGCGCTCATCCTCGCCAATCAGGTCACCGTCAACGGCGCGGCCGCCACGAAAGCCGGCGCTCAAGTCGATGACGATGCGGTGGTGACGCTGAAGACGCCGGATCATCCGTGGGTCAGCCGCGGCGGCCTCAAGCTCGTCCGCGCGCTCGAGGCATTCGCGATCGATGTGACCGGCGCGCTCGCACTCGACATCGGCGCCTCGACTGGCGGATTCACGGACGTCCTCCTCCACCACGGCGCCGCGCGCGTCATCGCGATCGACGTCGGCCATAACCAGATCGACTGGAAGCTGCGCAGCGACCCGCGCGTGGTCGTGCGCGAGGGCGTGAATGCGCGCTACCTCACGCCGGCCGATCTCCCCGAAGACGCGCGCACTTTCGACATCGTCACGATCGATGTGTCGTTCATCTCACTCGCACACATCCTGCCAGTCGTGCCGCCGCTCCTCGCGCGGACCGGGCGCGTGGTGGCGCTCGTGAAGCCGCAATTCGAGGCCGGGCGCGACGATGTGGGCAAGGGCGGGATCGTGCGGGATCCGGCGATTCACGCGCGCGTGATCGACGAGGTCACGGCCGCGGCCGGCGCGGTAGGATTGAAGCGCCTCGGCTTGGAGCCCTCGCCCATCGAGGGCGCCGAAGGCAATCGGGAGTTTCTGCTGTGCCTCGGATTGGCCTGATCAGCCGCGAAGGAAATGCGGCCGCGCTTGCCGCGCGGACGGATGCGGCCGCGTGGCTGACCGCGCACGGCGCCACCGCCGTGCCGCTCACGAAAGACGACGCGCTGGCGGGGCTGGACGTGGTGATCGCGTTCGGCGGCGACGGCACGCTGCTCGGTGTGGCCCATGCGCTCGCGAAGGCCGGGCTCGACACGCCGGTGCTTGGCATCAACCTTGGCCACCTTGGTTTTCTGACGGAAGTCGGGCGCGCGGAAATGACCGAGGCGCTGCAGGCGGTGTGCGACGGCCGCACACGCCGCGAAACGCGCATGCTGCTGTGCGGCAAAGTCCTGCGCGGCGGCCAGATCATCGCCGAGCGGCTCGCCCTGAACGACATCGTGGTCACGCGCGGCGCGCTGTCGCGCATGATCGAAGTGGACGTCACGGTCGACGATCAGGCAGTCACGCAAGTAAAGGCCGACGGCGTGATCGTCGCCACGGCCACCGGCTCGACGGCCTACAACCTCTCGGCCGGCGGACCGATCCTGCTGCCCTCGGTCGACGCGATGGTGCTCACGCCGATTGCCCCGCACGCGCTCAGCCATCGCCCGGTGGTGCTGCCGGCCACGGCGACGGTGGTGCTGCGTCCCTTGATTGATCCACGCGAAGACATCGTGTCGACGTTCGACGGGCAGTTCGGCGTGCCGCTCGAACCGGGCGACGCGATCATCGTCACCCGCTCACCGCGAGTCGTGTCGTTGCTGCGGGTGACGTCGCGCAGCCACTTCGACATGCTGCGCGAAAAGCTGCGCTGGGGTTAGCGGCGCTTCTGCTGGAACTCGCGCACGTTCTTCTGGTGATCGGCGAGGTTGGTCGCGAAGATGTGCGTGCCGTCGTTGCGGCTCACGAAATACAGATACTTCGACGCGGTGGGATGGCGGGCGGCGTCGAGCGATGCCTTGCCGGGTGACGCGATCGGCCCAGGCGGCAGGCCCGGGTATTTGTAGGTGTTGTACGGCGA
>CAYFLU010000128.1:0-9474 GCA_964343975.1 uncultured Solibacteraceae bacterium | reverse complement strand
GCGCCGTCCATGACCGAGCCACCGTCTGAAAATGAGTCGGGCGTGACGTTGATGACGCCCATGACCAAAGTGCGCGGGCCGAGCACCAGTGGCGCTCGGCCCGGAAGTGGAATGCTGAAGGACCTGCGTGCGGCCGCGATCACTGCGGCTGCGCTACTCCTGCGTGAGCGGCTTGCGGATCGGCTCCATCGGCGGAACGATGGACGCGCGCTCCTTTTCCTTGGCCGGCTCTGGCTGGTCGCCAGGCAGGTCGACCGCAGGCGCGTCTTCAAGCGGGTGGCCGTAGGCCAGGCGGCGGACCTGGTCGGCATCCAGGATCTCGCGCGCAAGCAGTGCATCGGCAATCGCAATCAAGCGCTGCTTGTTCTCGGTCAGCAGGTCGGTGCAGCGCGTGTATTGCTCGCTGACCAGGCGCTTCACTTCGGCGTCGATCTTGAGCGCCGTGTCTTCGCTATAGTCGGTGTGCTGCGCGATCTCGCGGCCGAGGAAGATCTGCTCTTCTTTCTTGCCGAACGTCAGCGGACCCATGACTTCGCTCATGCCCCACTCGCAGACCATGCGGCGAGCCATGTCGGTCGCACGCTCCAGGTCGTTGCCCGCACCGGTGGTGATGTTCCCCGTCGTGAGCTCCTCGGCGATGCGGCCACCGAGCAGTAGGCCGATCTGGTCCATCAGGTAGTTCTTCGAGTAGTTGTGCTTCTCGTCAGCCGGCAGTGACATGGTCAGCCCGAGCGCCATGCCGCGCGGGATGATCGTCACCTTGTGCAGCGGATCGGCGTGCGGCAACAGGATGCCCAGCAGCGCATGCCCGGCTTCGTGCACGGCGGTGATCTTCTTCTCGTCCTCAGTAACGATCATCGAGCGCCGCTCCGCGCCCATCATCACCTTGTCCTTGGCGAATTCGAAGTCCCACATCGCCACGAGCTTCTTGTTCGCGCGCGCCGCGTTCAGGGCCGCTTCGTTGACCAGGTTGGCGAGGTCGGCGCCGGTAAAGCCCACCGTGCCGCGCGCCAGCACCTTGATGTCCACGTCGTCCGACATCGGGATCTTGCGGGTGTGGACGGCCAGGATGCCTTCGCGGCCACGCACGTCCGGACGGTTCACGATCACGCGGCGGTCGAAGCGGCCCGGGCGCAGCAACGCCGGATCCAGCACGTCGGGCCGGTTGGTCGCGGCCATCAGGATGACGCCCTCGTTCGATTCGAAGCCATCCATCTCAACCAGCAACTGGTTCAGTGTCTGTTCACGCTCGTCGTGACCGCCGCCAAGGCCGGCCCCGCGATGGCGGCCGACCGCATCGATTTCATCGATGAAGATGATGCACGGCGCGTTCTTCTTGCCCTGCTCGAACAGGTCGCGCACGCGCGAGGCGCCGACGCCGACGAACATCTCGACGAAGTCGGAGCCGCTGATCGAGAAGAACGGCACGTTGGCTTCACCGGCCACCGCGCGGGCCAACAGCGTCTTGCCCGTGCCCGGCGAGCCCATGAGCAGCACGCCCTTCGGGATGCGGCCGCCGAGCTTCTGGAATTTCTGGGGTTCACGCAGGAACTCGATGATTTCCTGGAGCTCTTCCTTCGCTTCGTCCACGCCGGCGACGTCCTTGAACGTCACCTTCTTCTGCGTGCTCGAAGAGAGCTTCGCGCGGCTCTTGCCGAACGACAGGGCCTTGTTCCCGCCGCTCTGCATCTGCCGCATGATGAAGATCCAGAAGCCGATCATCAGGAGGATCGGCGCATACGACAGCAGGAACGTCGTCCAGGTGCTCGGCGTCGCCATCTCGGCGTCGATGTTCTTCACGCCCTTGGCCCGGAGGTCGTTCACGAGACCGTCGTACTGTGCCGGCGCGTAGGTGTGGAAGCCGCCCTTGGTGGTCGGGTCCGCCTCACCGCCGACGTACGTGCCGCTGATCTCGCTGCCCGTGATCTTGACGCTCTCGACCTTCCGCGCGTCGACGCGGTCCAGGAATTCCGAGAACGTGATCTTCTCTTCGCTGTGCTGGAGGCTGGCCGAGAACTGCCAGATCACGGCGCCGAGCACGACCAAACCCATCCAGAACAACAAGTTCCTAAGTGTTGAATTCATTGGCGTTCCGCTGTAAAGACTACCACTTCTGCCGCAGGCTCCGTGACGCGGAACTCATCCGCCATCGCGACGCCAACCACCCACACGAGCCGCCCGTGCCCATCCACCACCACCGGCACACGATCCCGCTCGTGGCGGGGGACTTTCCGATCCACCAGGAGGTCCTGAAGCTTCTTACGCCCCGGAGCCCCAAGAGGTTTGATGCGATCCCCGGGGCGCCGGTTCCTCACCGTGACCGGCGCCGCCATCTGCGCGGCCGGCACGGCGATCTCGAGGGCCTCTCTTGATTCGACACCTCCCGAGACCATTTGGTCGCGCGATGTGCGGATTTGCGCAAAGATGCGCCATCCGCACTCAGGTACAAATACGTCACCGGGGACGCTGAGACGGTGTTCGAACGGCGCCCGTCGCAGGGTGCGCGCGTCGGCATCAACTTCGACGAGGACAATACCGGCCGCATCGAGGCGGGCCACCATGCCGGGCAGATCGAGATGGCGTGCGGCTCCGGCCCGCGCCAACCGGCGCACGGCCTCGATATGGCGCGCCGTCATGCGCGGCGCCGCGCCCGGCGCCGCGCGTTCGATCGCCCGACGGATCACGCGGCGCGCCAGCGCCGCCGGGACGGCGGCCAACCGCGCGCGGTCGAGCACGATCCCCGCCGCGCGCGCGGACACGATCGTCTCTGCGGCCGCCATCGCCGCCCGCTCCAGCAAGGCGTCGTCGTCGGCAAACAGCGCCGCGGCGCGCGCGAGCGCCTCGATCGCGCCGGGCGCCACACGGGTGATGGCGGGCAACAGCTCGTGGCGCACGCGATTGCGCGCCACGCGCACATCGGCGTTCGTCGCGTCTTCGCGGAAGGCCACGCCGCGGGCGGAGAGCGCCGCGCGCACGTCGGCGCGCCGGCAATCGATGAGCGGGCGGATCACCGCGCCGCGCCGGGCGCGCACCCCCGAGAGCCCGCGTGTGCCCGCGCCGCGCAAGAGGCGCAGCAACACGGTTTCGGCCTGATCGTCCTGTGTGTGCCCGGTGGCGATGAAGGCCGCGTCGAGATCCGCAGCGGCGTCCGCGAGAAACCGGTACCGCGCACGCCGCCCAGCGGCCTCGAGCGACTCGTGCCGTAGCGCCGCCAACGACCGCACGTCGGCGCGGGTCGCGCGAAACGGCACGCCGAGGGCCAGGGCCAGGTCCGCGACAAAGGCCTCATCGGCGTCGCCCTCGGTGCCGCGTAGTTGGTGATTGAGATGCGCGAGGCCGGCGAGGGTCACATCGCCACGCGCGGACAGATCGGCCAGCACCTGCGCGAGGTACACCGAGTCGCCGCCGCCGGACACGGCCGCGAGTACACGCGCACCGCGTGGCACCTCGAGGCGCCGCAACGTGGACGCGACCTGATCACGAAGGGTCATGAAAGAACGGCAACGAGGCCGGGGCCATTATTGCCCCGATCAGCTCGTTGCCGTGGACGTTCCAAGATGGTGCCGGTACAGGGATTTGAACCCCGGACACTGCGGATATGAGCCGCATGCTCTAACCACTGAGCTATACCGGCGAGAACCTTTCAATCTTACATCAGAGCGGCTGCGAGCAAGGGCACCAGAAGTTCGTGGTGGCCGGTCAGGGCGTATCCCTTCCCGATGCCGGCCACGGGGCGGCGGACGACGTTGGTTTCGGCCCGGTACATCTTGAGGAAGTCCATGTTCACGGTGGTCAGCCCGTCGAGCGCGATGCCGCGATTGCGCACGAGCGAGACCGCCTTCAGGAACACTTCGGGCAACAGCACCGCCGACCCGATGTTCAGATACACGCCACCGGCCAGCCGGCTCACGTGCGACGTGAAGTACCGGAAGTCGCGCAGGCTGCCGGCGCCGATCGCCTCGCCTGAGGCGGCCGGATGCATGTGGATGATGTCGGTGCCGATCGCGACGTGCACGGTCACCGGCACCTGATAGCGCGCGGCGGCGCACAGCACGCTGACGTCCGCGTGCGCCGGCTTCAACGCGTCAAGCCAGGTCACCACCGACTGACCCAGCCCGAGGCCGCGCGAGACGCCCGCGGTGATCGCGTCGTTCACGCCGCGGCCCGTCTCCTCCGACATGCCGAACTGCCCCGGCCCGAGCGCGGCGTCGACGTCTTCCGACGTCTGGCCCGCCAGCGCGATCTCGACGTCATGGATGATGCCCGCGCCGTTGATGGCGATCGCCGACACATAGCCGCGCGCCATCAGATCGATCAGCACCGGTCCGAGGCCCACCTTCAGCACATGCGCGCCGAAGCCCCAGACCAGTCCGCGTTCGGCCCCACGCGCAGCGCGCATCGCCGCCACGACGGCGCGGAAATCCGCCGCCGCCAGAATCTTGGGCAACCGGTCGATCCAGCCCTGCATGCCGGCATCCGGTGTCCACGGCGTTGCGAAATCCGCGCGCTGCACCTTGCTCGCGCGCGAGGCGAGCGGATAGGTGCGCACGTCGGTGAGGTCAAACTCTTCGTACGGAAACGTCATGCGCCTTCCACCCGGCGTCCGGACAGCAGCCCCGGCCGCGCCATCGAATGATCGATCCACATCAGCCGGTCCTCGAACGAGGTCGGCTGCGACGGATCGATGTAGAACGGATGCCACATCGGCACGTCGCGGCGTTGAAAGTACATCGTCACCGCCAGGCGCGGGCGCGCGGATTCGGCGCTGGCGCGGCTGGCCCAGTGAATGAGGTGCGACGACCAGCCGAAGACCTGCCCCGCTTTGGCCGGCAAGCATCGAATGTCCTGCAACCGGATCTTGTCGCGATGCACCTCGCGCTCCCCGGTATAGAAGCCCTCGTCGTAGGGCGCGGGCACCACGTAGATGCACGACATGTCGGGCGTCACATCTTCAAGCGCCATCCAGAGCGTGATGATCGACGGCACGTCGTGCGCCATCGTGCGCGCGTCGGGCGCCATGCGGTCGCGATGCGGCGCGTTGGCGCTCCAGATCGCGCGCGCGTCGTCACCCGGCGGAATGTGAAACGCCCACACGCCCTGCGTGACCATCAGGTAGTCGTCACCGAGCAGCGGCGCGAACACGCGCTCGAGGCCGGCGAAGAGGTTGTAGTACTCGTCGTACACCGCCGCGAGCGCCGAGGGCAGGCCGGCCGCCACCACACGTTCCACACCGCGCGCGAAGCGTGCGAGTTCGTCGGCGGGAATGATCGGCGGCGTCGCCAGATAGCCGTCGCGGATGATCTGCGTGCGACAGCGATCGGCCAGATCCAGCGTCGCCGCCGGACGCTCACGCCGGACCCGCAGGGGAAACTCGGTGATCGACAGCTCAGGATTGAGGGCGCGCCAGAAGTCCGGATGTCGGACGTCCCCGAGCCGCTTTCGCAGGTGGTGTTCCTCCATCACCTGAGCAAAACCGGCATCGATCTCGGCAGGGGTCAGCGCCATGCGGCACCTCGGTCGCGGACGGTCACAGTATCACCATCGCATCGCCGTAGCTGTAGAAGTGATAGCCGCGCGCCACCGCATCGCGATACGCCGCCATGATCAGCGCGTGCCCGCCGAACGCCGACACCAGCATCAGCAGCGACGACTTCGGCAGGTGAAAGTTCGTCATCAGCGCATCCACGGCCGCGAAGCGATGTCCGGGCCGGATGAACAGATCGGCCACGGCCGCACCCGCGGTGACCACGCCGCCATGGGTCGCCGCGCTGTGCTCGAGCGCCCGCGTCGACGTGGTGCCGACCACGAGCACGCGTCCGCCGCGCGCGCGCGTGTCGGCGATCGCCGCCGCCGTGTCGGCGCTGATGGCATACGGCTCCGCGTCCACGACGTGATCGTCGACGCGCTCGGCGGTGACGGGCTTGAACGTGCCGTAGCCGACATGCAGCGTCACGGCTGCGCGCCGCACGCCCCGCGCATCGAGCGCCGCCAGTGTCGCCTCATCGAAATGCAGCCCCGCCGTCGGCGCGGCAATGGATCCGCGCTCGCGCGCGTACACGGTCTGATAGCGAGCGCGGTCTTCGGCGGTATCACCGCGACGAATGTACGGCGGCAATGGCACGTGCCCGAGCGCGTCGATCGCCGCATCGACCGAGGGCGCCCCCTCCGCGGTGAAGGCCACCACACGGCGTCCGCGCGCGCCGTGATCGACGATCGCGCCACGCAAGATCACGCCCGGCGCGCGATCCGGATCCTCGAACACGATCGTCGCGCCCACGCGGAGCTTGGCGCCGGGAGACACGAGCGCCGCCCACCGATCCGGCTCCGCGCCGGCCTCACGCGACAGCAGAAAACACTCCGCGCCGCCGCCGGTGGGCTCGCGGCGGCCGAGCAGGCGCGCCGGAAACACCCGTGTGTCGTTCACCACCAGCAGATCGCCCGGCGCGAGCAGCGACGGCAGTTCGGGAATCGTCGCATCGCGCCACGTGCCGCGGGCGCGGTCGACGACCATCAGTCGTGAGGCGCCGCGCGGACGCGCCTCTTGGGCAATGAGCGCCTCGGGGAGCACGAAGTCGAAGTCGGAGACGAGCATGAGACGCGGACACACCGCCCGCCAATTGTAGAATCGACGCACCCGATGTCGCACGCCGGCCGCATCATCGTGCACTCCCGCCGCGCCACCCGCATCGAGTTGTGTCTGTTCGATCACCCGGCCGCCACGACCGAGTCACGGCGAATCCCGCTCCTGCGAGACGGCAACCTCTGGCACGCACCGGAAGCCTTGCCGCACGGCCAGTGCTACGCCCTCCGCGCCGACGGCCCCGACGACACCGACACCGGTACGCGCTTTCATCCCGAGCGGCTGCTGTTCGATCCCTACGCGCGCGGCGTCGCGCGCCTGCCCGCGCCACTCGATCCGCTGGCCGTCGTCATCAACGAGCCGTTCGATTGGGACGGCGATCGCGCGCCGCGCACACCATGGGCCCACACCGTGCTCTACGAAGCGCACGTGCGTGGCCTCACGATGCAACATCCCCAGGTGCCGGCAGAGCACCGCGGCACGTACCTCGGCCTCACTGCGCCGGCCGTGCTCGAACATCTCGTCGCACTCGGCATCACGGCCGTGGAGTTGCTGCCAGTGCACGCACATGACGACGAAGCGCGGCTGCGCGCGCTCGGGCTCTCGAATTACTGGGGCTACAACACCTTCGCGTTCTTCGCGCCGGATCCGCGCTACGCCACGGCCGCCGCGCGCACCGATCCAGCAGCGACGGTGCGGGAGTTCAAGACGATGGTCCGGGCGCTGCATGGCGCGGGCCTCGAGGTCATCCTCGACGTCGTCTACAACCACACGGCCGAAGGGCCCGAAGACGGTCCGGTGCTGTCGTGGCGCGGCCTCGATCCCGCGCGCATCTATCGCCGCGATCCGCGCGATCGGCGCCGGCTCGACAACTGGAGCGGGTGCGGCAACACCCTCGATCTCGATGACGACGTGGTGCGCGCACTGGTCCGCGACAGCCTGCACTACTGGGTGGAAGAGATGCACGTCGACGGATTCCGCTTCGACCTCGCGTCGGCACTCGACCGCGATCCTGGCCGACCGACGTCGTTCTTCTCCACGCTCCAACACGATCCGGTGCTCGCCCACACCAAGCTGATTGCGGAACCGTGGGATGCCACGGGCGACGGCTATCGCCTCGGGGCCTTTCCTGCCGGCGTCGCCGAATGGAACGGCCGCTATCGCGACACGGTGCGTCGTTTCTGGCGCGGCGATGCCGGCGTCGTGCCCGAACTGGCCACGCGGTTGTCGGGCAGCCAGGACCTGTTCGGCGCGCCCGATCGCACGCCGCTCGACAGCGTCAACTTCGTCACCTCACACGACGGATTCACACTCGCCGACCTCGTCAGCTACGCAGAGAAGCACAACGAGGGGAACGGCGAAGGTAACCGCGATGGCGAAACGCAGAACTTCAGCGACCACGCCGGCATCGAGGGGCCGACGTTGCGCGCCGACGTCCTGGCGCGCCGCGCCACGCGTCAGCGAAGCGTACTGGCCACCCTCGCCCTCTCCGCCGGCGTGCCGATGGTGTCGGGCGGCGATGAACTGGGTCGCACGCAGCACGGCAACAACAACGCCTATTGTCAGGACGGTCCGCTCAGTTGGACGCATTGGGAGGGGGCCGACCGCGCGCTGCAGGCGTTTGCCCGCGATGTCTTCCGGTTCCGTCACGCGTGCATCGCCGCGCGCCCGTCTGCGTTTCTTTCGAACGACACCGTCACCTGGCTTCGCGAAGACGGCGTAGCCATGACCACGAGCGACTGGGAGTCACCGGATCGGCGACGGCTCGGCATGCGTCGTCACGCGCCCGATGCGCAGGACGTGCTGGCGTACTTCAATGCCGGCGACCAGCCGGCGACGTGCCGGCTGCCGGCGGATGTGGCGTGGCGACCGGTGCTGATCTCGACGTATCCGACGCCAACAATAGAAATGGCTGCCGGCGCGGTCGTGGTCCCCGCCGGCAGCCTGGTCGTGCTGATCGCGTCGCGCTAGTAGCCCCAGCGCAACAGCATCGATCCGACGGTGAAGCCCGCGCCCACCGACGACAACAACACCAGCGATCCCTTCTTCAGCCGTCCATCCGCGCGCGCATCCGCCAGCGCGAGCGGGATCGTGCCGGCCGTCGTGTTGCCGAAACGTTCAAGGTTGATCACGACCTTCGCCGGATCCATGTCGAGCCGCTCCGCTGCCGCGTCGATGATGCGGCGGTTCGCCTGATGCGACACGAACAGATCGAGTTCGCTGCCCTTGATCTGGTGACGCTCGAGCAGGCGGCGCGAGATCTCTTCCGTCTTGCGGACCGCGAACTTGAACACCGCGCTCCCGTCCTGCTTCACGAAGTGCAGGTGCTGATCCACCGTCTCGTGTGAGGCGGGCAGCTTGCTGCCGCCGGCCGGCATGCACAGCGACGGGCCGCCGTGGCCGTCGATCTCGTTGCAGAAATCGATGATGGCCGGTTCGCCCGGCTGGGCCACCGAGACCACCACCGCTCCGCCGCCGTCACCAAACAGAATGCAGGTCGTGCGGTCGGTGTAGTCGATGATGCTCGACATCACGTCGGCGCCGACGGCCAGCGCGTGATCGCACGCGCCGGTGGCCACCATCGTGTACGCCGTGGACAACGCGTAGACGAAGCCCGAGCACGCCGCGCCGAGGTCGTAGCCCCAGGCATTCACCGCGCCGATCTTCGCCTGCAGCACGCACGCGGTCGACGGAAACACCGTGTCGGGCGTCGTCGTGCCGACCACGATGAACCCGAGCTGGTCGGCCGTGATGCCCGCTTCCGCGAGCGCCTGACGCGCCGCCGGTTCCGCGATGTCGGACGTCCCCATCCCCTTGTCGACGATGTGACGCTCTTTGATGCCGGTGCGCTGCACGATCCAGTCGCTCGACGTCTCGACCATCTTCTCGAGGTC
>CAYFLU010000127.1:0-9628 GCA_964343975.1 uncultured Solibacteraceae bacterium | reverse complement strand
AACATGGACTGAATCTCACCAACCGAGATGGCCTGATCCTGCGGCGCCGGCGCCGGCGGTTTCGGTGCCGGCGCCTGCTGGCCGCGCATCGCGCCGAGCGCTGCCCGCTGCCGCCCCAGCGGACGTGCGGCGGCACTCAGCCCCGCCGTTCCGATCAGAGCCCAGATCGCCCCCGCCACGCACAGTTTCGAGATACCGCGACTCATCGCTGACTCCCTGCCCTACTCCGCGCCGATTTCTGCCTTCAACAACCGCATCAACTCTCGTCGCTGGGCCGGCGTCAACGACGCAATCGCCGCGTCGGTCATGCCTTCACCCGGGACGAGCCCAAATTCCTCGGCCTGCTCCGCGCCAATCTGCGGGGCGAGCGTCGAGATCATGTCCCACACCGCATCCGAGCCGCTGACCGTCCCGGACGCTTCGGCCGTTTGCGCGATCGGCGCGACCGGCGCGGGGCGCCCCGTCAACAGCACCAGGGCCACGGCGGCCGTCGCGGCCACGAGCGGCATCCAGCCGCGCCACGTGCGCCACCACGGCGCGGACATCGGCACGGCCGCCACCGCCGTGCGCACTCGATCGCTCAGATGGTCCCAGAAGAGCGGCGACGGTTCCGGCACCTCGCCCGTCCCCTCGAGTGTCGTGAGGATCGCGCGCATCTCGCGCCACTGATCCGCACACGCCTCACAGGTCGCCAGGTGTGCCTGCCGCGACGATGCCAACGGCCGATCCAGCCCGTCGACGAATTCTTCCGCCGTCAGATGCCCACTCATGACTCTGCCTCCAGCAACCGCTTCAAATTGCCGAGCGCGTGAAAGAAGTTCGCCTTCACCGCGCCGACCGAACTGCCGAGCGTCCCGGCAATTTCCTCGTGACTCATTTCCTGATACATCCGCAGCACCAGCGCCGCGCGTTGTTTCGGCGGCAACTGCGCAATCGCGCGTCGCACCCTGGCCGCACGCTCGTCCCGCGCCACGAGCTCGTGCGGGTCCGGCTGGCGATGGTCCACGTGTTGTTCGTGGTCCAATTCTTCCATGCGCGGCTGCTTGAGCGACACCCGATTCAGACACGCATTCACGCCGACGCGATAGAGCCACGTGCCGAGGGCGGCATCGCCCTTGAAGTTCTTCAGGCCCTTGAAGGCGCGCACGAAGACGTCCTGCGTCATGTCCGACGCGTCCTCGTGATTTCCCAGGAACCGATAGCAGAGTTGATAGATCTGGCGACGGTGGCGCTCGACAATCACGTCGAAGGCTTCCGGCGTGCCCGCCAGAAACGCCCGCACGAGGCCGGCATCGTCGGTCCCGCGCATCTCTTCCAACCGTTCCACGGAGGGCGCCTCGGGCGCCGGGGTCACCGGGTCAGGCACGGCGGCGGCCCATATGGCGCTCCATCCGGCCCCTGCTGTTCGCACTGCTGTGCCCATCGCGTCGCCCCCGATCTGTCCGTGGACCGGACAAGATGTGTCTTTCTGTCGGTTTAGACCGGAATGGGCTCACGAGTGTTACAGCTCCGTTGAACTTTCGCTTTTTCTTTGGTAACGTGGCGCCGTGCAGCCACTCACCAAGCGTCAGCGCGAGATTCTGGACTACTTGCAGGAATTCATCCAGCAGCACGGCTACGCGCCGAGTCTCGAAGAAGTCGGCCGGCGTTTCGGCCTCTCTTCGCTCGCGACCGTGCACAAGCATCTCACCAATCTGCAGGACAAGGGCTTCATTCGGCGGTCCTGGAATCGCAGCCGGTCGGTGGAGTTGATGCCCGCGCGCGTGGGCCAGCGCGCCGTGGACGTGCCGTTGCTCGGCTATGTCGCCGCGGGTTTGCCGATTGAAGCGGTGGCCTCGGCCGAGACGATTGCGATTCCGGAAGATCTGGTCGGCCGTCGCGAGACCTACGTGCTGCGCGTGAAGGGCGACTCGATGATCGACGAGCAGATCCGTGACGGCGACTTCGTGATCGTGGAAGACCGCAAGACCGCCGAAAATGGCGAGATGGTGATTGCGCTCCTCGGCGGTCACGAAGTGACGCTGAAGAAGTTCTATCGCGAACACGGGCGCATCCGTTTGCAGCCGGCCAATCCCGCGATGCAGCCGATTTTCGTGGACCCGGCGACCGTACAACTTCAGGGCGTTGTGGTCGGTGTCATGAGAAAGTACTAGGCATGTCCACGCCGACGACCAAACAGATCAACTTCACGATCGTTCCCGACGAGCCGGGTTCGAAGAGCGACGCGACGCGCACCTACGCGAACTTCTGCGCCGTGGCCCACTCCCCGTTCGACCTCACGATCACGTTCTGCGACGTGCGGCCGCTGTCGGCCGACGACATCCGGCAAGCCGAACAGACCGAAACCGTCCGCGCGCCGATCGTGGCCCGCGTGGCGCTGCCCTTTGGCGTGGTGCCCGGCCTGATCAACGCGCTCCAGGAACAGCTGCGCAGCATGCAGCAGACGCAGTCGCCCGACGGCCCGTGGCCGAAAGGACCGACGCACTGACGCGTTCGCCCCGCTCTCTGCGATCGCGGCCATGACACCCACCGAGATCTTCGATCGGCTCGACGCGCACCATCCGAACGCCGACACCGAACTCGACTATCGCAACGCCTACGAGCTGCTCGTGGCGACGATCCTGTCTGCGCAGTGCACAGACGCGCGCGTGAATCAGGTCACGCCGGCGCTCTTCGCGCGCTACCCCGACGCGGCCGCGCTCGCGCGCGCCACGCCCGAAGCACTCGAACCGCAGATTCAATCAACCGGTTTCTTCCGCATGAAAGCGCGGAACCTGCACGGCATGGCCACCGCACTCGTCTCGCAACACGGTGGCCAGGTGCCGGCCGACATGGACGCGTTGACCGCGCTCCCCGGCGTCGGACGCAAAACGGCCAACGTCGTGCTCGGTCATGCGATGGGCATTCCCGGCTGGCCGGTCGATCGGCATGTGCTGCGTGTCGCGGAACGCATTGGCCTCATCGACACCGAAGATGCCGAGGTCGCTGAGCGCGCGCTCTGCGCACTCGTGCCGCCGGCGCGGTGGACGCGCGCGTCCGACACGTTGATCCTGCACGGGCGGCGCATCTGCAAACCGAAGCCGCTCTGCGACTCCTGTCAGCTCCGCACCGGCTGCCGCTATTTCCAGCAGCTCGGCGCCAAGCAGGCGCATCCAAAGTCGCGCGCCACCGCACCGGCCACACGTCGCGCCCCTCGGAAGCCGCGCCCATGACACGTGAGGAGTTTCTCGCCCTCACCGACGAAGCGCTGGCCAGTATTCCGGAGCGCTTCCGGGACGCCATGCGCAACATCGCCATCGTGGTCGAAGACGAACCGACGGTCGAACAACTCGCATCGGTCGGCATCGAACCACCAGACACGCTGCTGGGCCTGTACGAAGGCACGCCCCTGACGGAACGCCAATGGGGCGATGGCAACCGGCTCCCGGACAAAGTCACGCTCTTCCAGTTGCCCATCGAAGACGCGAGCGAAGACGAAGACGACGTGGTGGTGGCGATCGGCGAGACACTGATTCACGAGATCGGCCACTACTTCGGCCTGTCTGAAGAAGAAATCGAAGAGATCGAAGAGCAGTATTGGCGAGGTGAAGCGTGACGGTTCGACGTCCCCTGCGGGCGCGCAAGCGGTTCGGTCAGCATTTTCTCGCGTCCAAGTGGGCCGAGAAAGTCGTGGAGGCGATTGCGCCGCAACCCGGCGACGTGTTTCTCGAAATCGGTTCGGGCAAAGGCGCGCTGACCTTCCCGCTCGCGAAGTCCGGCGCCCCGATTCTCGCCGTCGAAGTCGACCGCGATCTCATCGAAGACCTTGCGCCACGGCTCCCGGCCAACGTGACGTTGATCGGCGGCGACATTCTCAAGACCGACGTCCTGCCGTTTCTCACCGGCCTGCAACCACAGCGGCCGCCGAACACGGACGTCGCGCCACCCAAGCGCTATCGCATCGTCGGCAACCTGCCCTACAACCTGTCGACGCCGATCCTGTTTCAACTACTCGAATGGCAGGCGCGCACCGGGCTCTTCACCGACGTCACCGTGATGCTCCAGCGCGAAGTGGCCGAGCGGCTCGCCGCCAAGCCGGGCACGAAGGCGTGGGGCGCGCTGAGTCTGTATCTGCAGCTCGACGCGGCGATCGATGTCCCGCTGCGCCTCCCGCCCGGGGCATTCGCTCCGCCGCCAAAGGTGCATTCGGCGATCGCCCACCTCGTGTTCCAACCGCGCACCGTGCGCATCGCCGATCAGACGTTATTCGATCGTCTGGTGCGCACCATGTTCAGTCACCGGCGCAAGACGTTGAACAACGTCCTCAAGGCGTTCGATCCCGCCGGTGCCGCCGTACTGGCCATCGTCGGCATCGACGGGCAGCGCCGTCCGGAGACCCTGTCGCTGGCCGAGCTGTCGCGACTGATTGACGGACTCGCGGCACTCAAGCGCCCGGCCGTGCTATAGTCACACCGTTTTTCCCGCCCTGAATCCGGGTGCTCCCAGCAACCCGACCAGGTCGGATCCGTGGCTCTTCAACGCGAACCGCCCGGTTCGTCGGAGTCGACGTGTCCGAACGAAAGGCTCGACGGTGCGCTGGGGTTCTCTCAATTGGATGTGGCTCGCATGACGACCGAGACGGTCGCGATGGCGCCTGCGGTGGACTTCATTCCGCTGGGCGGCATCGGCGAATTCGGCATGAACATGCACCTGCTCGTGTGCGGGGACGATGCCCTGCTCATCGATGCGGGGGTGATGTTTCCTGAGCCGGAGCTCTTCGGTGTCGACCTCGTCCTGCCCGATCTCACCGCCCTCGATCCCTGGCGTTCGAAGATTCGCGCGCTCGTCGTCACGCACGGCCACGAAGACCACATCGGCGGCGTGCCGCATGTGTGGCCGCTTTTCGACGGCCCCGTCTACGGCACGCGGTTCACGCTCGCGCTGATCCAACCCAAGCTTGATGAGCACGGCCTCGATGCCGGCGAACGGCTGCGCACGGTCGCGCCCGGCGATCGGGTGGAGATCGGCCCGTTCAGTGTGGAATTCCTGCGCGTGCCGCACAGCATTCCCGATTGCGTGGCGCTCGCGATTCACACGCCGCAGGGCGTGATCATCCACACCGGCGATTTCAAGATCGACCAGACGCCGCTCGACGGTCAGCGCTTCGACTACCACCGGCTCGCGGAGCTCGGCCAGCGGGGCGTCCTCGCGTTGTTTTCCGACAGCACGAACGCCGACCGTCCGGGCTTCACGGGGTCGGAACGGGATGTCATCGACGGCTTCGAAGAGATCTTCTCGAGCGCCGACGGACGGATCCTCGTGTCCACGTTCTCGACGAGTCTCTACCGCATTCAGCTGCTCGTGGATCTGGCGGAACAATTCGACCGGCGTGTGGCGTTTGTCGGCCGCAGCATGCAGCAGAACACGGCAATTGCCGCCGAACTCGGACTCCTGAAGATCCCCGCCCGGATGCAGATTCGAGACAGCGATATCCGCGATTTCCCAGCCGCGGACATCCTGTGCATCTGCACGGGCTCGCAGGGCGAGCCGATGGCGGCCCTGCCGCGCATGGCCATCAACGATCACCGGTACGTCACGGTGGAGCCTGGGGACGTCGTGGCCTTCTCGGCGCGGGTCATCCCCGGCAACGAGAAGCCCATCGCCCGGATGATGAACCATCTGGCCCGCCGCGGAGCCGACATCGTCACCGACGGCACCCGCCATATCCACGTCTCGGGCCACGGCAGCGCGGAAGAGCTGAAATTGGTGCTCAGCCTGGCCAGACCGAAGGTCTTCGTGCCGATACATGGGGAGTACCGGCAGCTGGCCCGCCATGCCCGCATGGCCCCGCTCGTCTCGCCCGAGTCTGCGGTCCTCATCATCGAGGACGGCGACGTGGTGCGTTTCGAGGGGGGCACCGCCCGCGTGGCCGACAAGATCACGACGGGGCGGATTCTGGTGGACGGCACGCGGACCGGCGAGATTGCCGACGAGGTCCTCCGGGACCGGCGGCATCTGGCCGGCGACGGGCTGATCGTGGCGGTGGTTGCGATCAACGGCCGGACTGGCGCGATCGAGCAAACGCCGGAAGTGATCGGCCGGGGGCTGGCGGTGGATCCGCGGCAGGAGGCGCTGCTCAAAGAAGCGCCGGAGTGGCTGATGCGCGTGGTGCAGGACGCCGCGCCCGAAGAACGCACGGATCCTGGACTGTTGAAGGAACGCATCCGGATTGAGCTGCAGCGCATGTTCCGGCGTCGAGCGAGTCGGCGCCCACTTGTACTGCCGGTGGTACTTGAGGTATGAAGAGGGTTTGATGGCCAATTCCGCTCTGTCCCGTCGGATCAGCGAGGTGTACGGCGTCGCGTTGTTCGCGCTGTCGCTGTTCTGGTTGATCGCGCTCGTCAGCTACTCGCCCACCGACCCGGTCTGGTTCTTCAACAGCGTGGCCGCAGGACCGCCCCTGAACTTCGGCGGTCGCGTGGGCGCCTTCTTGGCCGAGAGCTCGCTTCAGTTGATGGGCTACACCTCGTATCTCATCCCGGTGCTCCTGTGCGTGATCGGCTGGCACGCCTTCTGGTGTCAGGCCTTCGAAGCGAAGTACACGAAGCTGACCGGCGCGATCATGCTCTTCCTGTGCGCGTCCGGCCTCCTGGGCGTCGCGTTCGGCGTGTTCGATCCGGGCAAGAGTGGCGCGGGCTTTTCGGGCGGCGGCGTCATCGGTGGCGTCATCGCCTCCGTGCTGAAGGAGTACCTCAACACCACGGGCGCGGTGCTGCTCCTGCTGACGCTGCTCGGTCTCGCGCTCGTGCTCTCCACGCAGTTCTCGTTCGGTCACGCCTCCACGCAGACGGCCAGCCTCGTGCGCAACAGCACGGGCGGCTGGATGGAGCGCTGGCGCGCGTGGCGCGCCGAGCGCGCGCGTGCCAAGCAGCGCGCTGAAATCGTGAAGAAGCACACGGCGAAGGCGGGCGCCGAGAAAGCCGACATCCTGACGAAGGCCGCCGGTGCGGCCGCGTCGCTGAAGGCGGCGCGTCAATCGCTGAAGCCGGTGAAGGCCGCTGCCGCGGCTGACGCGGACGATGACATCGATGACGTCGAGGAAGAGGTGCCGGTGCGCGTGAAACCGGCGCCGGCCATCAAGCGCTCGCAGCCCGCCCCCGTGCCGGCGCCATTGCCCCTCGCGGATGCGGAACCGGCCAAGGCCCCGGCCGAGCGCAAGAAGGGCGCCTACACGCTGCCGCCGGTCACGTTGCTCGATCCGCCGAAGGATCAGCGCAAGATCGATGAACGCCAGCTGATGGACGCGGCCAAGCTCCTCGAGGAGAAGTGCCGTGAGTTCAACGTCGAAGGCTCGGTCGTGCAGATCCATCCCGGCCCGGTCGTCACGACGTACGAGTTCAAGCCGGATGCCGGCGTGAAATACAGCCGCATCACCGGTCTCGCGGATGACCTGTGTCTCGCGATGCAGGCCGAGTCGGTCCTCATCGACCGCATCCCCGGCAAATCCACGGTCGGCATCCAGATTCCGAATCCGGTCCGCGAGCCGATCGGCCTGCGCGAACTGCTCGAGTCGGACGTGTACACGCGCGCGACCTCGAAACTCACGATGACGCTCGGCAAGACCATCAACGGCGAGCCGTTCGCGGGCGACATGGCCACGATGCCGCACCTGCTCATCGCCGGTTCTACGGGCGCCGGCAAGTCGGTCAGCGTGAACGCGATGATCAGCAGCATCCTCTTCCGCGCCACGCCCGACGACTGCCGCTTCATCATGATCGACCCGAAGCGCCTCGAACTCGGCATGTATGAGGACATCCCGCACCTGATGACGCCGGTCGTCGTCGAGCCGAAGCAGGCGGCCAACGCGCTGCGCTGGGCCGTGCGCGAGATGGAAGAGCGCTACAAGACGCTCGCCAAGATGGGCGTCCGCAACATCGACCAGTTCAACCGCAACATGAAGGCGATGCTCGAGGAGAACAAGGAGGCCAAGCACGACGACGGCTCCGACGTGAAGACGCTCCCCTACATCGTCGTCATCATCGACGAGTTGGCCGACCTGATGATGGTGGCCGGCAAGGAAGTGGAAGAATCGATCTGCCGCCTGGCGCAGATGGCGCGCGCGGTGGGCATCCACCTGATTCTCGCCACGCAGCGGCCGTCGGTCGACGTCATCACCGGCGTGATCAAGGCCAACCTGCCGTCCCGCATTGCTTTCCGTGTGGCGTCGCGTATCGACTCGCGCACCGTCCTCGACGGCAACGGCGCGGAGCAACTGCTCGGCAAAGGCGACATGCTCTTCCTGCCGCCGGCGTCGTCGCGCTTCATTCGTATCCATGGCCCGTACATCTCCGAACAGGAGACGGCACGGCTGTGCAGCTTCCTCCGCAAGCAGGGCAAGCCGACCTACGACATGTCGATCACTGCCGAAGAGAAGCCGGACGCTGTCGGCCCGAACGGCGTGGCGATGGACAAGGACGAACTCTTCGACGAAGCCGCCCGCATCGTGGTGTCGAGCGGCCAGGCCTCGATCTCGTATTTGCAGCGCCGGCTGCGGATCGGCTTCAGCCGCGCCGCACGTCTCATCGACATGATGGAGCTTGACGGCATCGTGTCACCCGCCACGAACGGCAAACGCGAAGTGCTCGTCGATCAGGGCTACTTCGAGGAAGTGGACGCACAACTCCGATGACACAGACTGCTGCTGTTCTTCGTCGATGCGTAGCCACCGCCGCCACGCTGTGGGCCCTGACCGCGGTCATCGCGGCACAGACGCCCACCGCGGCGCAGCTGTACCAGAAGGCCTCCGAGCGGGAGACCGCCCTCCGCGCCAGCGCCGTACCGGCGGCCGGAGAGATCGACAAGACGATCGCGGCGTACGAGCAAGTCGTGCGTCGCTATCCGAACAGCGGCTATGCCGACAACGCGCTCTGGCAAGCGTCCGGCCTTGCGCTCTTCAGCTTCTCGCGCCTGCACCGTGACACGGATCGCGCCACAGCGGAACGATTGCTGAAGTGGCTGCGCGACTACCCCACGAGCCCGTTCGTGAAGCAGATCGACGAGCGGCTCCAGGCGTTTGATGCGCCATCGTCTGCCCCTGCGGCCGCGCCCGCCACGCGCCCGGCGGTGACACCGGCCTCGACGACGTCAAACGCATCAAACGCGTCAGGCAAGTCAAGCGCATCAACCACATCAACGGCAGCGAAGCGCGGCGCGTCTGCGACCCCGGCTGTGCTGCGCACGATCACGCGCGAGACCCTGCCGGGCGGCGAACGGCTCGTGCTCGCGATGGACCGTGAAGTGCCGTTTCTGAGCGACCGCATCAGCGGCCCTGATCGTGTCTTCGTCGACCTTGCGGCCACCAGCGTCAACGACAGCGTTCCCGCGGTACTCGCCGCCCTCAAGGGCAAACTGATCACCTCGGTGCGTCTCGGCCATCCGGTCGACGGCACCACGCGCGTGGTGATGACGCTCGCGGGCGGCCCCAAGCACGCCATTTACGCGCTCTACAATCCGTACCGTCTCGTGATCGACGCGGAAGGGACGCCGCCGGCGCCGCCCACGCCATTGACGCGAACGGTCATCACCGAGCCGCTGCTCAACGCGCCAGCCCTCGGCGTGCTTCCGAGCAACACCGTCACCGCTGCGGTGC
>CAYFLU010000126.1:0-9648 GCA_964343975.1 uncultured Solibacteraceae bacterium | reverse complement strand
GGACGCCGGCGTCCCGCAGACCGTCATTGAACGGGCCCATGCGGAACAGCATCGGCACCGCCTCGTCGATCGCGCCGTGCGGCAGGCGGTCGAGCCAGTTGTCGCCGTCACACCACGACGCGAGCGCCGTAATCGACAGCGGCACGGTGCCGATGGTCGCGCGGGTGGCCTGGATGAGCTGTGCGTAAAACGCGCGCTCGGTCGTGGCGGCGTCGAAGTCGATCTGGAGCGCCGTCGCGCGCGTGGTCTGCTGCAGACGCGCGAGCTCCGTGGCCAGCGTGCGCGCGAGTGCCGGCGTCAGGACGGGCGGCTCCTGGCGCGACGTCTCGATGCGGATCACCGCCATGACGCGCGCGCCCGCGTCATGATCGAGTGGTTGATGTCGGGGCTGCACGTCGACACGCGTGCCCGACAGCCGCACGGTGGCCGCCAGAAACGCCACGCCGACATCCGCACCAGCGCCGCGAAGGTCCTCCGCGCGTTCCCACGCCCAGAGCGTCACGCCCGGCCAGAACTGCAGCACGCCCGCGCCACGCCCCAGTGCGGGCAGCGTGTCGGCAGTGGTGAGCGCCGCTGCGGCGAGCAGGGCGATCAGCAGAGAACGTCGGGCCACGGTGACGTCCATGATGCCATGGGGCCTGCCCGGCGCTGCCCGCGATGGCCAGTTTCGATATTTCGCCAAACATCGAAATACGTGCCACGCTCCGTCTCGTGGGCGACGTGTTCAAGGCACTGGCCGATCCGACGCGGCGGGAGATTCTGCGCCTGCTGCGCACGCGGCCGCTGACGGCGGGCGAGTTGGCCGACCGGTTTCCACAGGCCAAGTCGACGCTGTCGGCGCACTTCAACGTCCTCAAAGCGGCCGATCTCGTGAAGACCGAGCGCGCCGGCCAGACGATCACGTACAGCCTGAACGCGTCGGTGTTCGAAGATACGTTGTCGACCCTGCTCGACCTGTTCCACCAGCCTCGCCGGAGGAAGACGTGATGACCCCTGCGCTCAAACGTGAATGGCCGGCCCTCATCCTGTTCGCGGCCCTCGGCGGCGTGACGACGTACACGTGGCGCCGCGCGGGTGATCGCGTGCCGGTGCACTTCACCCTCGCCGGCCACGCCGATGCCTACGGCACGAGCGCGCACGCGCTGCTCGCCATACCGATCGCCGCCATCGTGCTCTACGCCCTGCTCCTGCTGTGGCCGCGCGTGGATCCGCGCGGACGCTCCTTCGAGGGCTTCGCGCGCACGTTCCGCACCGTGCGCCTGACCGTACTCGGGTTGTTTGTCGTGATGCAGATCGCGTTAGCTCAGGCCGCACTCTCGCCCACGGCGTCGCTGCCGTCCGTCCTGACCCTGGCCGAAGCCGTCGCGCTGATCGTGATCGGCAACTACCTGCCCAAGACCGAACCGAACTGGATCTTCGGCGTGCGCACACCGTGGACGCTGTCCAGCGATCTGGCCTGGCACAAGACCCACCGGCTGGCTGGTCCGCTCATGGTCGCCTCTGGCGCCATCACGATCCCTGCCGCGTCTGTGTCCACACGCACGGGCACGCTCACGCTGATCACCTGCCTGATCGCAATCGCGCTCGTGTCGTCGATCTATTCGTACCTCGTCTGGCGGACAGACCCGGCTCGCGACCACTCATAGCAGGCGCCTCGTGCCACCTTCGTCGTGACACCGCCAACACCAGCAGCGCCGTCATCAACACCGCGCCGACGAACCCTCTCAGAATGAACTGCTCGGAAATCTGATTGGCTGCGTCCCACATGTTCGCCTCACCCCGTTAGACCAGCGGTGATGCGCGACGTTACACCGCGCCATTCCGCCCCCAGGGCCGACAGACCACCCGGTTTGTTTCTTTCTCCCTCTTTACCTGGGACATCTGCCGATCAAGCCACGGTGGCGTGATAGCCTACGCATCCTTCACCCCGACTGCATCTCGACTTCGCCTCGCATCGCCCTCGCTTCGTATGCCGCATCCCACCCTCGACATCCTCAATACGGCCGACCCGAAGAGTGTTGACGCGTACGAACAGGCGCTCTACATCGCATTCGAAAAGTATTCCGACGACCCTGTGACCGACATGGTGTGGGACGTCTACGTCGATGCCGAGCGCATCACGCCACGCGTGCCCTACACGGATCAGTTGATTGGCGTGGTGTGGCAGAACGGCGTCGTGATGGCGGCAGGGGCGGTGAACCTGAATCCGCGATCCACCTGGCAGCTCGAGATGCTCGGCTTCACTGTCGACAAGACGGAGGCCGGCGTCTGTGAAGCCGTCGTGATTTTCAGCAATCAGAGCCTATCGCCGAAGCCCGACTTCCTGCTGTTCTCGATGGTCGGCGAACGCCTCGGCCACGTGCTCCGCACCGAGCACCAGATCAACGTGATCTACGCGAGCTGCGCCGAGCGCGTGCTCTCGAGCTATCTGCAGTTGGGCTGGACGATCGTCGATGCGCGCGACATTCGTGGCACGCGCGAGACGATGATCTCCATGCGACTCTGATCGAGGTCACCCAACCGACACGACGGCGGGCGCGACGACTGGGCTGTCGGCGTCGGCCTGCGGCTTCGGGGTCGCGGCCGGTGCGACCGCCGGCACCTTGACCATCTCCGCAAAGGCTTCGATCTTCGGCGCGCGCTTGCTCATCGGACTGAGGGCGTTGACGAGGCCCGCCGCAAGTCCGACCTGCTTCACCGCATACGCCGAATAGATGTCGTAGTCTTCGATGAACAGCGCACCGTCGATGTTGATCACCGACGAGGCGAGCGAAATATACAAGCTGTTCCGCAGATTGGAGTCGAGCTTGCGCGCGAGCTCGAACAGCGCGCCGAGATTCGCGAGGCCGAGGTCGGCATCCATCAGGATGATCTGCGCAGCGTCCATCGCAAACGACGACGCCCCCAGCAAGGACATCGAGACATCCGCCTTCTTCATCGCGACGGAATCATTGACGCCATCGCCGATGAAGCACACCACCCGGCCTTCCTTCTGGAGCCGCTCGACGACCTCGGCCTTTCGATCGGGCAGCACGCCGGCGTAGTACTCGTCGAACTGCAGCGACTCGGCCAATTTGCGCGTCGGCTGCTCGAGGTCACCCGACACGATCGCCGCGTACTTCACGCCATGCTTGCGCAGGCTCTTCAGCATCGTCGCGAGGTCTTCCCTGAGCGCGGCTTCCAGCTCGATGGCCCCCCGCACCACGCCATCGATGGCCACGAGCACCAGCGTGTGGCCCTGACCTTCGGCCTCGCGTTGCACGGCCTGGATCTCGTCGAGCGCCACACCTTCACGTTCGAGAAACCGCGCGCTGCCCACCTGAATCCGTTGGCCGTCGTGCGTCACGGAGATGCCGTAGCCGATCTGATAGTTGAAGTCGTCGACGGTCGGCACCTCGACGCCAAGATCCTCCGCATGTTTCAGGATCGTCCGGGCAATCGGATGCTGCTGGCGAGACTCCGCGATGGCGGCCGCCCGCACGACATCGTCGACCGTCGCGGAGCCCATCGGCACGACACGACGCACCCGCTGCTCGTTCTTGGTCAACGTGCCGGTTTTGTCGAAGAGCACGGTATCGACGGCGAGCAGCCGCTCGAGCGCGCGCCCGTCCTTCACGAGGAACCCGTGGTGCGACGCGAGGTGGAGATAGCTCAGCGTGCCCAGCGGACCGAGCAAGCGGATGCGATTCCCGACGCCGCTCGACAGCACGACGCCCGACGACATCGGACTGACCAACACCGCCGCGGCGCCGGCCACCACGACGAGCGGCAACGCGGCCTGATCCGCCCACTGCTCGCCCTTGAGCTGATGCGCCGACTTGTGGTCGATCGCATCCTCCAGCATGGCCGTGATGCGCGCGATCGTGGTCGCCGCGCCGACCTGGTCCGCACGCACCTGCAACCGGCCCGCCAGCACCACCGTGGACGCCAGGACGGGATCACCGACCGTTTTCTCCGCGGGCTGGGACTCGCCCGTCAGAAGGTGCTGATCAACGAGTGCTTGCCCCTCCACCACGATGCCATCAGTCGAAATGACCTGCCCGGCACGGACGACGATGATGTCGCCCTTGTTGAGCTGACCGAGCGCCGTCTCGACCTCGACGCCGTCGCGAACCACCCACACCTTCTCGGGCGACCGCATGAACAGCTCCTGCAATTTCGCCTGCGCCTGGGCCCGAGTCCGGCGTTGCACTTTGTTGCCGAGGAAGTAGAACCACGTGCCCATCGCGAGCGCGGGGACATTGCCCGTCGCGCCCAGCACCGCGGTCGACAGCGTCACGAGCAAGTCATTGCCGACCTTGCCCTCCGTGACCAGATCCTTCAGCGACTTCACGTAGACGGGAAAGCTGGAATACAGGACGCCGCCCGCCACGACGGGCAGCAAGAGCGGGTTGGCGGTCGCCAACGCCGCGACCCAGAGATTGAAGGTGCTGACCTTGAAGAGCCGTTCCTGTTCGGCGTCGACTTCCTCAATCGTCTTCCCGGGTGTGTGGCCGCCACGCATCATCGTGTAACGCGGCCGCGGGGACGCGGGCACCGACGGCGGCGCCACCGGTGCCTTCGGCGGCGTGCGGAACATCTCGACGAGCTTGAAGGCACCGGCGCACAGGAGCGATTCGAGCAACATTAGCGGGTCGCATGGATGATAGTCGGCCTTCGGCAGGACTCCAAGGGCACCCCACCCCGCCGTTCTCAGACTTTCTCAAATCGCGACTTGAGAACGGTCACGGCTGGGATCGGGCCACTACGATCGCGCTATGTTGCTCACGCGCGCCTGCTTTGTTCCCGCGATCGCGGCTCTCCTCTGCCTCGGCTGCGGCGGTTCCGGGTCGCCCACGACACCCTCTGGCAGCACGACCACCACGAACACGACCACGACGACCACCGGCACCACGTCCTCAGGCGGGTCGACGACGTTCTCGTTCACGCGCACGCCGCTCGATGCGAGCCGCATCCAGTGGGTGACGCCGCTCGGCAATCTGAATCCGCCGGCGCACACGTTCCCCACCGAACACGTTTACTTCTACCACCACTTCGGGCGCGAGTCGGACGCGCAGTACGACGTCTTCGCGCCGGCCGACGGCTCGATCGTGACGATTCAGCGCGGCGACGACGACGCGCTCTACATTGCCTCGTCGGGGATTCACACGTACTACCTGGGCCACATGCTGGCGGACAGCAGCCTTGCGACCGGGTCACGCGTCACGGCCGGCCAGCGCGTGGGCACCACGAGCCCGGTGTCGCACGCGCTCGACCTCGGCGTGCTGAACAGCACGGTGAACGTGGCCTTCATCACGCCGAACCGCTACAGCACGAACTCGCTCCATGCCGAAGCGCCGCTGCCGTACTTCGCGGAACCGCTGAAGAGCCAGCTGTACGGCATCGTGCGAAGCACAGCGGGCAATCTCGATGGCACGATCAACTACGACCGCAGCGGCACGGCGTCGGGGAACTGGTTCCATGAAACGCTGGGCATCGCGGAGAGCGTGGGCCCGGCCGCCGGACCGCGGCACATCGCGTTCGTGCGCGACCCCGAGGATCCGTCGCGCAAGGTCGTGTCGCTTGGCGGCACGGTATCGACCGCCGGCATCTACTACATGGATGCGTCCGATCCGGATCCGGTGAACATCACGCCGAGCAGCGGTCCGGTGGTGCTGCATCTGTCCAACACACAGCAGGCCATCACCGGCGTACCGATGACGGTCACACTCACGACCGGCACGCGGATGCGCGTGCAGTTCCGCGGCGGCGACGCGTTCTACGTGCGCTGACGACCGATCTATCGGTAGAGTTCGGTGCTGACGTACTTCAGCCCGGTGTCGCAGGCGATCGCGAGCACCGTCGCGTCGGGACCGAGCGTGGCCGCCACGCGCAGCGCGGCGACGAGGTTCGCGCCGGTCGACGTGCCGGCAAAGATCGCCTCCTCGCGCGACAGGCGTCGCGCCATGGCCTCAGCCTCTTCGGTCGACACCGGCTCGATGCCATGGATCAGCGTCGGCTCGTAGAGCGGCACCAGTCGGCCCGTGCCCATACCTTCGATGCGATGCGGGCCAGGCTGACCGCCCGACATCACGGCCGAGGTCGACGGCTCCACGGCCACGACCTGCACCCGCGGGTTGTGTACTCGCAGGCGCGTGGAGGTGCCGCGCAGTGAGCCGCACGTGCCCACACTGTGCACGAACGCGTCGATGCGCCCGCCCGACTGCTCCCACGCCTCATCCGCGAGCGAGTGGTAGCCATCGGCCTGGTCGCGATTCGCGAACTGCTGCGTCCAATACGCACCACGCTCCGCGATGATGCGTTCGGTGGCGGCCTGCATGCGCACGAACAAGTCGGGCGTGATCGTGCCGTTCACACTCGCTTCGAGCGTGAGCGTGGCCCCGAGCGCCTTCATGTGATTGCGCTTCTCGAGACTGAACGCGTCCGACGTGACGATCTGGAGCGGATGCCCCGTGGCCGCACACACGAACGCGAGCGACGTGCCCGTGCTGCCGCCCGTGTACTCCACCACCTCGCGGCCGGGCGCCAAGCGCCCGTCGGCCTCCGCACGCTGAATCATCGATCGCGCCATGCGGTCCTTCATGCTGCCGGTCGGGTTCTGCGATTCGAGCTTCACGACCACGCGCGCGCTGCCGCGCGGCACGATGCGACGCAACTCAACGAGCGGCGTGCCGCCAATGGTGTCGAGGATCGACGAGGCTGCGGTGGTGGACATGCCGGTTAGTCTACCGCCCGACGCGCTTCGGCGACGCCACTGTCCGGGATAAGATGCCCTCGTGAAATCGATCCTCGTCGCGGGTCTCTTCGCGTGCGCACTCGTCACCGGCGCACCGATGGCCGCATCGCGTGCGGCACACGCGGCCGATCTGTTCGTGTCTCCGACCGGGGCGGACACCAACGACGGAGGCACGGCCGCGCGAGCGGTGCGCTCGCTCCAGCGGGCGCTGGACCTGGCGGAAACGGGCGCGACCATCCACCTCGCCCCGGGCATCTACGGCGCCGCGCAGACGAAGCGCGCCGGCCGCGCCGACGCCCCCATCACGATCGCCGGCACGGATCCGTCCGGCCGATTCGCCACCGTGCTCCGCGCGGCCACCGTGGTCCTGCAAATCAACCACAGCTACTACCACGTGCAGGGGCTGACCGTGGACGGCCAGCCATCGATCAACCGGCAACGCTTCCCTGCCACACTCGACGCGGCACGCGCCTTCAAAGAATCGCTCGGCGCCGACGTGGCCAACAGCAAGCTCATCTACATCGGCTACGCGCCGGCCTCGCGCGACATCACCGGCGTCGTGCTCGACAATCTCTTTCTGCACGGCTCGGGCGGCGAATGCGTGCGCCTGCGCAACAACGCCTTCGGCAACATCGTCGAGCACTCGGTGATCGAGTGGTGCGGCCTTGCGCCGAGCGGCGACGATGAGAGCCGGGACCGGTTTCACAACGGCGAGGGCGTCTACATCGGCACGAGTCCGAAGTCGACGACCCAGCCGATGTTTGCGAACGACACGAGCCACGACAACGTGGTGCGCGACAGCACCATCACCACCTTCGGATCTGAGTGCTTCCAGACGAAGGAGAACGCGCACCACAATCTGATGCAGCGGGTGACCTGCCGCAACAACGACGAGCCGTTGCGGTTCGGCGGGAGCAACGTCGAGTTGCGCGGCGACCACAACACGGTCGAAGACTCGTCGCTCTCGGGGAGCCGCGGCGTGAATCTGAAGATCGCGACCGACGGCCCCGCCTTCGATCGTGGCGGCAACGCCATCGTGCGCACGCGCTTCGGTGATGCGGCCGGCGCGCATCTGTCGATCAAGACCAGCCAGACGCTCGGTCTCGTGTTCGGCAACACGTTCGCCACCACGCGGATCGCCGACAGCGCGGCGCCGAAGCTGGATCCCGCCGCACCGTGCCCGGTCCGCTAGGACCGCCTCTCGCCTAGCTTCGACGCGCTTCGGCAAAGACCGGCGCGGCGAGTCCGGCGGCAGACCGGCCGTGCGGGTCCTGCTGCGCGCGCACGGCATTCACGATCTCGAGGGCGGTGCGAGTGTTGGGCGGCAACACACGCGATGACGTGCCGAGCGGCGTGACGCGATCGCCCCACCGCACGAGCAGCGCGCCATAGGTGAGGCCACCACCGAAGCCCGGCATCAGCAGGAGCGAGCCCGGGCGCACCCGGCCTTCTTTCAGCGCATCGACCAGACTCACCGGCACCGTGGCCGCGCTCATGTTGCCGTAGCGCTGCACAGTGACCATCACACGGTCCATCGACACGCCGGCGTACTTCGCCACAGCCTCGATGATGCGGAGATTGGCCTGATGCGGGATCACGAGATCGATCTCGTCGCCCGAGACCCCCGCCTGCTGCATGACACGCGCGCACGCGTCGGCCATGCCCTTCACGGCGCGTTTGAAGATCGCCTGCCCGTCGAAGTCCCAGCGCGTGTCGCCGAGCGTGACGCCGACACCGGCATAGCCGCAGCCGATGCCGCGCACGCGCAGCACCTCGCGCGCCTCCGCGTCGCACCCGAGGACCGACCCGATCACGCCTTCCGGCCGGTCGGTCGCCTGCACGACGACGGCCGCCGCGCCGTCGCCGAAGAGCACGGCGACGTTGCGATTGCTCCAGTCCATGTACTGCGTGATGAGCTCGACGCCGATCACGATCGCGCTGCGGATCGTGCCGTTCTGAATCAGCGCCGTGGCCGTCGAGAGTCCGTACAGAAAGCTCGTGCACGCCGTGTTCACATCCATCGCGCCGGCATTCGTCGCACCGAGCGCCACCTGCACACCCGACGCGCAGTTGGGCACCGCCTCGTCGTTCGAGCAACTGCCGTACACGATCAGATCGACGTCGGCCGGATCGAGCCCCGCACACGCGAGCGCGCGCGACGCGGCCACCGTCGCCATCTCGATCGCCGGCACGTGCGAGACGCGCCGCTCCTTCATGCCCGTGCGGGTCGTGATCCACTCGTCGGTCGTGTCCAGAAATGTGGCGAGATCCGCGTTGGTCAGGACGGCCGGCGGCAGACCTTCGCCCCAGCCGGTAATGGATGCGTATGTCATGAGGGCTCGGTTTCGCGTGACGCGGTGCTACAGCACCGGCACGCAGATCTCGGTGATGAGATGCTCGGGCGCGGCCGTCGCCGGCGTGTTGCGGTAGAGCTCGTAGCTGGGTCCCTCGGCACGCCGCAACCCACCCGGCACCGCGAAGGCCATCTTGATGTCGTTCCACGCATGCGGCAGACCGGCATACGGGCCGACGTGCACACCGCACACGAAACGCCCGCCCGGCACGTGCACTTCCGTGAGGCCCTCGGGCACGGCATCGGTGTCGTTCAACACGACGCCCGCATCCGACCGCAACGCGGCCGCCGGCGTCTTCGCGGGATCGTCGTAGTACACCGCCGCCAGCATGGTGTTGGGCCCGCCGACACCAGACCGCCGCACGATCGCGTCGAGCGCGGCAAACGCCTGACCGATGTCCAGATACGCACCGGTGTGTCGAAGGGCCGCCAAGCGCAATGGCGGCAGGGCGAGAACGGTCACGGTCATGCGTGTAGTGTGCCCGAGATCACTGCGCGGCGAAATACCCGCGTCGCGCCGAGACGGTCACGCCCGACGCCTTCACCCTCACGTCGATCG
>CAYFLU010000125.1:0-9786 GCA_964343975.1 uncultured Solibacteraceae bacterium | reverse complement strand
GCGCCACTCGCCACCGCACTCGACGCCATCCTCGATGATCGCCAGGCGCCGCCGGTGTGGCTGCGTGGGCGCCTGCTCGATGACGCAAACGGCGACGCTGAGAGCGTGCGCATCTCGTTCGAGGTCGAGGCGTACCGCGTTGATGGCGGGGCGCCATGGATCGCGACGCGCGGACGTGCACAACTCGCGATCGGTGGGCGAGAGGCGTTTGCGCAGGCATCGCAGTGGACGCGCGGCCGCCGCATCACGCTCCCGGCGCTCATCAAGCGGCCGCAAATCTGGCGCAATCCGGGCTCATCGTCGCCGAACTGGCAACAGCTCCGCCGCGGCGTTGATGTGATCGGCTCGGTCAAAAGTGCCGCACTCGTCGACGTTGTTCCGGGCGCCCCGTGGGCCGAGTGGGGCGCCCGCGTTCGGGCGCATGTGCGCGCGGCCGTCCGCGCGTACACCCCGGCCGATCAGGCCACCACGGCATCGGTGGTGATCGCGATTCTGATCGGCGACCGCAGCGGGCTCGACGACGAGGTGGTGCGCCGGTTGCAGATGGCGGGGACGTACCACGTCATCGCGATTTCCGGCGGGAACATCGCGTTGCTCAGCGTGGCGAGCCTTGCGCTGTTGCGCCTCGTGAGTCGTCGCGCGCGGCTGAATGCCGCGCTCACACTCGTCGTGGTCGTGGCTTACTGTGGCGTGGTCGGCGATCAGGCGTCGGTGGCGCGTGCGGAAGCGGCCGCGGTTGTGGTGTTGGGGCTGCAAGTGGTCGGCTGGTGTGCGCCGCCGTCGCGCATCTTTCTCGCCGCGGCGCTGGCCGTCGCCGTCGCCGATCCGTTGACCATCATCGACATCGGCGCGTGGCTGTCGTTCGGCGCGACCGCCGGCATTCTGGTCATGGCGACGCCGATCACGCGTGCGGTCGAGACACGTGTGGGCGTGTGGCCTGCCGCCGTGGCGCTCTTTGCCGCCACACTCGCCGCCGAACTCGCGCTGGCGCCCGTCAGCGCGTCGGTCTTCGGGCGCGTGGGCGTCGCCGGCCTCGTGCTCAACTTCATCGCTATTCCGGCGATGGCCCTGACGCAGTTCTGCGGGATGGCGCTCGTGTGCCTCGCGCCGCTCTGGCCCGCAGCTGCGCATGGATGTGGGTTGGCGTCGGCCTGGGCCACGACCGCCCTCGTCCGGTCGGCGGATCTGCTGCTCTGGGCGCCGTGGTTGTCGTGGCAGACGCCGCCGGTTGCCGCCGCCTGGAGCGCGATCTACTACCTCTCGCTCGCGACGCTCGCGTGGGCGGCGACGCGTCGGGTCCGGCGCATGGCCTGGCTCAGTTGGTCGCTCAGCGCGCTGGTGATCGTCACCGGCGGCGTCGCGTGGCCGGCATCGTCCGCGGCGTCGTTGCGCGTGACGATGCTCGACGTGGGGCAGGGACAGGCGATCGCGGTGCAGTTTCCCACCGGGCAGACGCTGCTGGTCGACGCAGGCGGGGGCGGCGGCTCTTTCGATGTCGGGGCGCGTGTCGTGGAGCCGGCCTTGTGGGCGCTCGGCATCCGCCGCGTGGACTGGCTCGCGATCACCCACGGCGATGCCGACCACGCGGGTGGCGCTCCGAGTGTGCTCCGCGACTTTCATCCGCGAGAGATCTGGGAGGGGATTCCCGTACCGCGCGATCGCCGGATGCAGATGCTGCGCGCCGACGCGCAATCGTCCGGGGTCGTGTGGCGCCGCGTGCTGGCGGGGCATGCGATGGAGGTCGGGAGCGTCGCGGTGGACGTGCTGGGGCCACCGGCGCCGGATTGGGAGCGCCGCGACAATCGCAACGATGACTCGGTCGTGATCCGTCTGCGCTATGGCGATGTGGCCGTGCTGCTCACCGGCGACGTCGAGCGCGCGGCGGAGGCCGTCTTGCCGCTCGATCGGGTCGGCACGCTCCGCTTCGTCAGCGCCCCTCATCACGGCAGCCGCACCTCCTCCACGCCCGCGTTCATTCATCGGTGGCTGCCGCTCGTGGCCTTCGTCAGCGCGGGCCGCGGTAATAGCTTCGGCCATCCGTCGTCGGATGTCTTGGCGCGCTATTCGGACCGCGGCGTCGACGTGGTCCGGACGGATCTGGACGGGGCCATTACCCTCGACACGGATGGCCGGACGGTGACGATGTCGACGATCTCGGGGCGCCGCTGGCGGTTCGAGACCGTGCGCCTGACCGGTGTGGGGCCATAATGCGACACGTCTCAAAACAGTGATAGTCTGCCAAGAGAGATGTCTGCCCCCCTGATGTCACCCGTGCCGCTGTCGGACCTGCCCGTCGGGCGGGCCGCCCGTTTTCATGAGGCGGCGCTCGATGGGGAAGCGAAGGACCTGCTGCGCGCGCTCGGACTGACGCCCGACTCGGTGGTGCGGCTCTGCAAAGCGGGCGAGCCGTGCATCGTGCAGGTGCGCTCGACGCGGATCGGACTCTCACGCAGTGTGGCGGGGGCCATTCTCGTGACGCCCGTGGACGGCCAGGACTGATGGTCGATTTCGTCTCGAAGCCGTCGCTTGCGGCGGGACGCGGCCCGCGCGTGGCCCTGATCGGCAATCCGAACACCGGGAAGACGACGCTCTTCAACCGGCTGTGCGGGGCGCGCGCGAAGACCTCGAACTTTCCCGGCACCACGACCACGTTGCGGCTCGGCCGGTACCAGCGGCCCGGGCAGACGCCGTGGGACATCGTGGATCTGCCCGGTCTCTACACCCTGCACGGCGTGCATCCCGAATCGACGATCGTCCGCGATGTGCTGCAGGGCGACACGAGCGAGCGCGTGCCCGATGTGCTCGTGGTCATCGCGGACGCGACCAATCTCAGCCGGAATCTGATCCTCGTCGGAGAACTGCTCGCCGGTCCGGTGCCGGTGGTCGTGGCGTTGAACATGACCGACATCGCGGAGCGGCGCGGCATCACGATCGATCGCGCCGCGCTCGCCGAGCGCCTCGGCGTGCCGGTGGTCCCCATTGTCGCGGTGCGCGGTCAGGGCATCGAGCCGCTCGTCGCCGCCGTCGAAACGGCCTTCTCGCAGAAGCGGACCCCGCTCCTGCTGCGCGGTGGCCCGAACGCGCTCACCGTGTGGGCCGACGAGGTGATCGTGTCGTCCGGCGGCTCGGTGTCGCCCGCGGCGCCCGATGCGCTGACCGAGCGGCTCGACGCGCTGCTCACGCATCCGGTCACCGGCACGCTCGTGTTCATCGCGGTGATGGGCGGGCTGTTCTGGACGTTGTTTGCGTTGGCGTCGAAGCCGATGGACCTCGTGGAGTTCATCTTCGCGAAGCTCGGCCACGTGGTTGCGACGTACCTGCCGGCCGGACCGATTGCGGATCTGCTCTCGGATGGCGTGATCGGCGGCATTGCGGGCACGCTCGTGTTCCTCCCGCAGATCTGCCTGCTGTTCTTTTTGATCAGCCTGCTCGAAGACACCGGGTATCTGGCGCGGGCGGCGTTCGTGAACGACCGCTTCTTCCGCCGCTACGGTCTGCCCGGGCACGCGTTCGTGCCGCTCCTCACCGCGCATGCGTGCGCGGTGCCGGGCATCATGAGCACGCGGCTGATTCCGTCGCAGCGCGACCGGCTCGTCACGATCATGGTGACGCCGTTCATCAGCTGCTCGGCGCGGTTGCCGGTCTATGTGCTGCTGACGAGCTTGCTCTTCGCCGGTCAGCCCCTCTTGGCGGGTCTGGCCTTTGCGAGCTGCTATTTGCTCGGCGCGGCCGCCGCCTTCACGAGCGCGGCGCTCTTCGGGCGCACGGTGCTGCGCGGCGAGCCGCGTCCGATGATGCTGGAGTTGCCGACCTACAAGCGCCCGTCGGTGATGTCGGCGCTGCTCGCGGCGAAAGATCAGGGGCTGGCGTTCCTGCGCACGGCCGGCACGGTGATTGTCGCCATCTGCATCGTGATGTGGTGGCTGAGCGCGTATCCGCGCGTGCCGGAGACGCCCGCGGTGCAGGCGCTGCGCGCGTCGGCGGCCGCACCCGGCGTGGCGACCGAGCAGGTGACGGCGCTCACCGCGCAGGCGGACGCGCTGCAGGCCGCCGCCCAGCAGGCGGGCAGCCTGGCGGGCCGCATGGGCCACGTGATCGAGCCCGTGTTCCGTCCGCTCGGTTACGACTGGCAGTTGAGCGTCGGGTTGCTCACGAGTTTTCTTGCCCGTGAGGTGTTCGTGTCGACGATGGCCGTGCTCGCCGGAAACGGCCCTGGCGGGCGGCACGTGCAAAGTGACGAGGGCGTGATGGCCAGGATCCGGGCCATGTCTCGAGAACGCGGCGGCCTGGTCTTCACGCGCGCGACTTCGGCGAGCGCGCTGGTCTTTTTCGTGCTGGCGATGCAGTGTTTGCCGACACTCGCTGTGACGCGGCGTGAGACCGGTGGCATCCGCTACGCGGTGCTGCAGTTTGCCTACATGTCCACGGTGGCCTGGGTCGCGGCGTTCGTCGTGTTCCAGAGTTTGCGCGCGTTGGGCGTATCGTAGAGGCAGGAGGGCAGACCATGACGTGGTCGGGTCAGGATCTTGCGGTCGGCGCCGTCGCGGTGGTGGGGTTGTTGGTGCTCGCCCGCCGGATGACGGGGGCGATGCGGGCCTCCGCGCGTGATGCGGCGGCCCCGTGTCCGAACTGCGGCGGGGACGAGCACTGCGCGCCGACGCCGCCTCAGCGGCCCGCGCGCTGACGCGCCGGCCGGCGTCGCGCTGGCGTCTGCTTCACGGCCTGCCAGGCCGCTTCCATCTCCGGCTGCGTGGCCTGATGCACGGACCGGCCGCGTGCTTCGAGCGCGCCTTCCACCGCATCGAACCGTTTCGTGAACTTGTCGTTCGCATGGCGGAGGGCCGATTCCGGCTCGATGCCGAGTTTGCGGGCGAGGTTGGCGATCGAGAACAGCACGTCGCCCAGTTCTTCTTCGGCGCGTGCCGGCGACTCACCGAGCGCTTCGCGCAACTCGCGGACCTCTTCATCGATCTTGTCGAGCACGTCATCGGCGTGGGCCCAGTCGAACCCCACGGCGGCCACGCGCGTGCCGATTTCGTGCGCGCGCAACAACGCCGGCATCGACGCCGGCACGCCGGCCAATAACCGCTTTCGCTGTCCCTTGGCGCCTTGTTCGGCCGCCTTGATCGCTTCCCACTGTGTGAGCACCGCGCCCGGCGTCTTCACCGCCCGGGGCGTGCGCCCGCCGAGTGGCCGGCCGGCGGCGGTGAACACGTGCGGATGGCGGCGAATGAGCTTCTCGCAGATCGCGGTGATCGCGTCCGTGATGTCGAAGCGGCGAGCCTCGCTGGCCATCTGCGCATGGAACACACACTGAAAGAGCACGTCGCCCAGTTCGCCCGGCAACTCGTCGTAGTCGCCCCGGTCGATCGTGTCGAGGAGTTCGTACGTTTCCTCCAACAGAAACGGCCGCAGCGTGCGGTGCGTCTGCTTGCGGTCCCAGGGGCAGCCGTGGCGTGAGCGGAGCGTGGCCATGATGCGCACGAGGCGGGCGAACGCGGTGCCGGCCGTCTGTGCGGGGCGGGCGGATCGGGACCGGCGGGCCGTGTGGCGCGGGCGGGGAGTTCGTGTGCGTGCCATTCGGACGATATGCTAGCGCAGTGAAGGTGCTCTTCTTGGGAACCGGCACGTCGCATGGCGTGCCGATGATCGGGTGCGATTGCGTGGTCTGCCGCTCGACGGATCCGCGCGATACGCGGCTCCGCCCGTCGATCTACGTCACCTGTGATGACGATACGCGGGTGCTCGTCGACACCACGCCCGACCTGCGACAGCAGGCGCTGACCCACGATCTGCGTCGCGTCGACGCCGTGCTCTACACGCACACCCACGCCGACCACATCCTTGGGCTCGACGAACTGCGGCGCTACAACCACATGACGCATCAGCCGATGCCGCTGTACGGCGATGCGTTCACGCTGCAGGAACTGCGTCGCGTGTTCGCGTACGCCTTCGATCCGAACACGCCGAAGGGCGGGGGCATCCCCCAATTGCAGCTCTGGACGCTCGGTGGCGGTCCGCTGATGCTCGGGCGTCAGGAGGTCGTGCCGGTGCCCGTGCGGCACGGCTACCGCATGATCCTCGGCTTCCGCTTCGGGCGTTTTGCCTATCTCACCGACTGCAACGAAATTCCGGCGTCGTCGATGCCGCTGCTCGAGGGGCTGGACGTGCTCGTGCTCGATGCGCTCCGCCACAAGCCGCATCCCACGCACTTCACCCTGGCCGAGGCGGTGGCCGCGGCCGGCGCCATTGGCGCGCGGCAGACCTACTTCACGCACATCGCGCATGAGCTGGGGCATGCCGTGACCAGTGCCTCACTTCCACCCGGGATGGCGCTCGCGTACGATGGGCTCACTCTTGAGATCGCCTGACCGATGAACGTCGTCTATTTTCCGGATTCGCAGCGGCCGCGCTGGCCCTCGCCGATTGTGGCGCTCGGCAATTTCGACGGGCTGCACCGCGGCCATCAGCGCATCCTGGATCGGGTGAAGCGGTCGGCGGCCGAGCACGGCGGCACGTCGGTCGCGTTGACGTTCGAACCTCACCCGCCGCGCGTCTTGCGTCCGGACAAGGCGCCGAAGTTGTTGATGACGCTCGATCAGAAGCTCGAGGCCTTCGAGCGCGCCGGGCTCCATAGTGTGGCGATCGTGCGGTTCACGCCGGATCTGGCCCGATGGGAGCCGGAACTCTTCGTCGAAACGGTGCTGGTGGATTGGCTGGGCGTCCGTGAAGTGTGGGTGGGCGCGAATTTCCTGTTCGGACGTGACCGCGCGGGCACCTACACGCTCCTCAAGGCGCTCGGCGAAGATCGGGGCTTTCGCGCGGACAAGATCGACCCGGTCTTCTATCGGGATTTCGTGGTCTCGAGCACCCGCGTCCGGCGTCTGGTGTCCGAAGGCCGCGTCGACGAGGCGTCGGCCCTGCTCGGCCGTCAGGTCTTCATCGACGGCGTCGTCGTGCACGGGGACCATCGGGGGCGCACGCTCGGCTTCCCGACGGCCAATCTCGAGACGGCGAACCAGTTGCTGCCGGCCTACGGCGTGTATGCGACGATCGCCATCATCGACGGGGTCTACCACCCGGCCGTGACGAGCCTCGGGATTCGGCCGACGATCGGCGATGCGCGTCTCACGATCGAGACGTTTCTGCTCGAGCACTCGGCCGACCTCTACGGCCAGTCCATGCGCCTGTGCTTTCTGGCCCGGCTCCGCGATGAGATGAAGTTTCCGTCGTTGGATGACCTGAAAGCGCAGATGGCCGCGGACGTGGCGCAGGCGGCGCGCCTGCATCGATTGGGCGACTAGGCCGGGCGGCCGTCGCCCCCCTATAATCAGGGCATGCTCTCGTCGTTCCAGCTCTCGGTCCCGGCCGATGCTCGTTATCGTGTGCTCGCTCCCGAAGTCGCCGCCAAATATGCCGCGCTTGCGGGGTGTAGCGACGACGACGCGCGCGCGGTGCTGACGGAGGTCGAGGCGGCCGCCGCGCAGATGGCCGCCAGCGGGGATGACATCGCCGTGTCGTTTGCGGCTGCCGCCGGTGAACTGGTGGTCACGTTGTCCTGCGCGGGACGGTCGACGACCGTACGGCGCGCCGCGGCCGGCGTGGAATAGAGGAGCCATGCGTCTCTACAGCACGCTCACCCGCAACGAAGAAGAGTTCCGCCCGTCTGACGGCAAGACGGTCCGCATGTATACGTGCGGCCTCACTGTGTATGCGCGCGGCCACATCGGCAACTTCCGGACCTTTCTCGTGCAGGACCTGCTGCGCCGCACGCTGCGCCACGTCGAAGGCTACGAGATGCGCCACGTCCGGAACTTCACGGACGTCGACGACAAGACCATCAAGGGCGCGGCGGAAGCCGGCGTGCCGCTGGCGGAATACACGCAGCGGTGGATCGACGCGTTCGAAGAAGACGCCCGGGCCCTCGGGCTCGAGCCGGTGGAGCACAGCCCGCGCGCCACCGAAGACGCGAACCTCCAGGCCATGAGCGACATGATCCAGGCGCTGGCCGAGCGGGGACATACCTACGAGTCGGACGGCTCGATCTATTTCAAGATCTCGACGCTGCCCGACTACGGCAAGCTCGCGCACCTCGATCACGACGGCATGAAGGTCGGCGCGCGCATCGACTCGGACACCTACGCGAAGGACGACGCGCGCGACTTCGTGTTGTGGAAGGCGACCAAGCCGGGTGAGCCGACGTGGGACAAGGGCTGCGGCCCGGGCCGGCCGGGCTGGCACATCGAGTGCTCGGCGATGGCGCTGCGCCTGCTCGGCGAACCGCCGATCGACATTCACGGCGGCGGCATCGACCTCGTGTTTCCGCATCACGAAAACGAGATCGCACAAGCCGAAGGGGCCACGGGCAAGCCGTTCGCGCGCTTCTGGGTGCACTCGGAATTCCTGAACCTCGATCACGAGAAGATGTCGAAGTCGCTCGGCAACGTTTACTCGTTGCGCGACATCATTGATCGCGGGTTCCGGCCGTCGGCGCTGCGGTATTTGTTGCTGTCGGTGCACTACCGCAAGCAGTTGATGTTCAGCTTCGACATCCTTACGCAGTCGGAAGCCGCGGTGACGCGACTGTCCGACTTCCTCGTTCGCCTGGAGCAGGTCACGGGCGGCGAGGCGCACGCCGACATCGCCACCCGCGTGGAGCAGGCGCGCGCGTCGTTCCGCGAGATGATGCGCTGGGACCTCAACGCGCCGGCCGCGCTGGGTGTGGTGTTCGAACTGGTGCGCGAGATGAACGCCGCGATGGACGCCGGCCAGCTCGGCGCCCCGGATGCGGCGGTGCTGCGGGCCGCGTTCGACGAGTTCGATCAGGTGCTCGGCGTGCTGGCCTTGCGACGCGCGGAAGATGCCGCGCCGCTCCCCGAGGAAGTGGACGCCCTGATCGCCGAGCGCACGGCGGCGCGTCGCGCCCGCCTGTTCGCCCGCGCCGATGAGATCCGCCGCGAGCTCGACGCGCGCGGCGTCATCCTCGAGGATTCCGCCACCGGCACCCGCTGGAAGCGCAAGTAACCCGACACGCGCGTGGCATGGCCGTTGCTATGTCCATGGCATGCGCGTGCTGCCATATCGCCAGCTCATCGGCAAACAGGGTGAAGAAGTGGCCTGTCGCGAACTCTTGCGACGCGGCCACACGATCCTCGCGCGACGGTATCGCACGCGGTTCGGCGAAATTGACATCGTCTCCGAGGTGGAGGGCACGGTGGTCTTCGTCGAGGTCAAAGCCCGCAGCAGCAATCGCTACGGGGAGGCCGCCGACCAGATTCCGCCCTGGAAGCAGCGACGGATTGCGGCCATGGCGCTCGACTATCTGGCATTTGCCGACCGGCTCAACGATCCCTGCCGGTTCGATGTCGTCGCGATTGATCGTGTCGGTGCGACCGACGAACGTGTGCGCGTGATCGAGGGCGCGTTTCTGGCGCAGTAGGTTGGGGCCGTCGTTCCCCTGCGTCGCCGGGTAGGGAAGTGCGTGGGAACGATGTTCCCTGTTGAAAGTGCGCCTCGTGTTTGGCTACACTTTAGTGTCTGGCAGGGCGGGAATAACTCAGTGGTAGAGTGCGACCTTGCCAAGGTCGAAGTCGCGGGTTCGAATCCCGTTTCCCGCTCCATCTTTTCTTCCAAGGGTGAGGCCCTTGGACTCCGGCCGGGAGTCATCCCGGCCGTAGTTGTTTGTAAGCGGTCGAATTTTCGGGGCGCCGTCGCCAAGCGGTAAGGCAGAGGTCTGCAAAACCTCCACCCCCGGTTCAATTCCGGGCGGCGCCTCCAACCCTCCTC
>CAYFLU010000124.1:0-9899 GCA_964343975.1 uncultured Solibacteraceae bacterium | reverse complement strand
ACGGCGCCGTTGCGCAGCACCATGCCCTGCGTGAGCAGGCGCGTGAACGGCTCATCGATGCCGACGTAGCCGAGGTCGCGGAACACGCGGCTGAAGAAGCGCGAGTAGATCAGGTGCAGGATCGCGTGCTCGACGCCGCCGCTGTAGAAGTCGACCGGGCCCCAGTAGGCGACCTTCTTCGGATCGAACGGCTCCTGGTCGTTGTGCGCGTCGCAGAAGCGGAAGAAGTACCACGACGAGTCGACGAACGTGTCCATCGTGTCGGTCTCGCGGCGCGCGGGCTTGCCGCACTTCGGACACGGCACGTTCACGAACTCGGGCATCTGCGCGAGCGGCGAATCACCGCGACCGGTGAACTCGACCACCTTCGGCAGCGCAACCGGCAGATCCTTGTCGGGCACGGGCACGAGGCCGTCGTGCTCGCAGTAGATCATCGGAATCGGGGTGCCCCAGTAACGCTGACGGGAGATGCCCCAGTCTTTCAACCGGTACTGCACCGTGCCTTCGCCAACGCCCTTGGCCTTGGCGTCGGCCGTCATCTTCTTGTTGGCCGCTTCCCAGCCGAGGCCGTTGTACGGACCGCTGCCGACCAGCACGCCGTCGCCGTCGTAGGCGGCGGTCAGGTCCTCACCGCGAAGCGCGGGCCCGTCGGGCTGCACCACCACGGTGATCGGCAGTGCGTACTTCGTCGCGAACTCGAAGTCGCGCTGGTCGTGCGCCGGCACGCCCATGACCGCACCGGTGCCGTATTCGCCGAGCACGAAGTTGGCGATCCACACGGGCACCGGTTGACCCGTGAACGGATTGATCACCTGATAGCCGGTGTCGAAGCCTTCCTTCTCAACGCCACCCGACATGCGCGCGAGCTTGTCCTGCGCGCGGAAGTGCTTCACCGCCGCGCGGAACCCTTCGGGATTCGGCGACCGCGGGATGAGCTGCTCCACCAGCGGATGTTCCGGCGCGATCGTCACGAACGTGGCGCCGTAGATCGTGTCGATGCGCGTCGTGAACACACGGATCGCCGGTCCGCCGTTCGTGCCGGCGTAGTCGACATACGCGCCTTCCGAGCGGCCGATCCAGTTGCGCTGCATCGTGAGGACCTTTTCGGGCCACTCCTTCAGCATCTCGGTCGCGTCGAGCAACTCGTCGGCGTACGCCGTGATCTTCAGGAACCACTGCTCGAGTTCCTTCATCACGACCGCCGTGCCGCAGCGCCAGCAGCCGCCGTCCACCACCTGCTCGTTGGCGAGCACGGTGAGACAGCTCGGGCACCAGTTCACGTTGGACTTGCGCTTGTAGGCGAGGCCCTTCTCGAACATCCGCGTGAAGAGCCACTGATTCCACTTGTAGTAATCCGGCAGGCACGTGGCCAGCTCGCGTTCCCACGCGTAGCTGATGCCGAGCCGCTGCAACTGGCCCTTCATGTGGGCGATGTTGTCGAGCGTCCACTTCTCGGGATGGAGGCCGTTCTTGATCGCGGCGTTCTCCGCCGGCAGGCCGAAGGCGTCCCAGCCGAACGGGTGCAGCACGTTAAAGCCACGCATCCGCTTCGTGCGCGCCATGACGTCGCCGATCATGTAGTTCCGCACATGCCCGACGTGCGCGTGTCCCGACGGATACGCGAACATCTCGAGGCAGTAGAACTTCGGCTTCGACAGATCTTCCGTTACTTCAAACGCGCGGGTCTCCACCCAACGCTGCTGCCACTTCTTCTCGATTTCCTGAGGGCGATAGTCGGACACGGTAGAGACATTGTACCCCTCAGCCAAACGTCTCGACAGCCGCCGTGAGGCACTCCCGGAGCGCGTCGAGGTGATAGCCGCCCTCGGTGACGAGTGCGACTCGTCGGCCGCACAACCGTCGAGCGGCTTCGTCGATGAGCTCCATGATCCGGCGATACCCCGCCGTCGTGAGGGTCATCTGGCCCAGCGGGTCGAGGCGGTGGGCGTCGAAACCCGCCGACACCAGGATCGCCTGCGGGCGGAAGTCGTCGAGCGCCGGGATGACCTGCGTCGCATACGCCAGCTCGTAGCCGACGTCCCCCGTGCCCGCCGGGAGCGGCACGTTCACCGTGAACCCGCGCCCCGCGCCGTGGCCCTGCTCCGTGGCAGCGCCGGTGCCCGGCCAGTGTGGAAACTGCTGGCTCGACACGAAGAGCACCGACGGGTCGTCGTCGAAGGCCGCCTGCGTGCCGTTGCCGTGATGGACGTCGATGTCGACGATGGCGACGCTCGCGAGGCCGTCGGCGCGCAGGGCAGCCGCGGCAATCGCGATGCTGTTGTAGAGGCAGAAGCCCATGGCCCGGCCCGGCTCGGCATGATGGCCGGGCGGCCGCACCATCGCCATCGCGGGCTCGCCCGTCGCCACGGCATGCCGCGCGGCCTCAATCGCCGCGCCGGCCGCGAGGCACGCGATCTCGTGCGACGCCGGACTCGTGAACGTGTCTTCGTCGATCATCGTCGCGCGCCCCGCGCGCTCCGCGATGTCGCGCAAGTAGGCCGGCACATGAATGCGCGCGAGCTCCTCGGTCGTCGCGGCACGCGGTTCAACGACAGTGCCCCCGGTGGAGCGAAAGGCCTCGGCCACCGCCGTGAAGACATCCGCGCGCTCGGGCCGTTCAGGATGCCCCGGTGGCGGCGTGTGTTCCGCAAATCGCTCAGACGTGAACAGGCGCATTCAGCGCATTCTCCAATTCCAGCCGCTTGGCCTCGAGCGTGGCCGCGTCCGCGTGGCGCGGCACCTCGATCACGGGCCCGATCACGACGGTGACCGTCGCGCCCGGCGACGGAATCTGGTGCCGGTCCCAGCTGCCCGTGGTGCGGAAGTGATCCGCCTCCGCGCGCACGGGCACGATCGGACAGCCCGAGGCTGCGGCCAACCACACCGCGCCGGGCTGCGCCACCGCGCGGGGGCCGCGCGGGCCGTCGGGCGTGATCAGCACACTGCGTCCGGCCGCAAGCTCGCGCTTCAGCTGCACGAGCGCACGCGCACCGCCCTTGGACGACGACCCGCGCACGTTGCCCCAGCCGAACTTGGCGCAGACACGCGCGATCCACTCGCCGTCGAAGTTCTCACTGATGAGCGCGAGGATGCCGCGGTCGCGAAAGGCGAGCATGTTCGCCCAGATGCGGCCGTGCCAGTAACACATGATGTACGGCTGTTGCGCGGCGTCGAGCGCGTCGAGCGTCTCGCGACCGACGACGCGCCACCGGTAGGTGCCGCCGAGAAATTCCACGAGCGGCCAGACGAGCGCGGGAATGAGCGCCACCTGCAGGCGCTTTGCCCACGACTGGCGCCAGTCCGCGGCCTCGCTCATTCGTGCGTGCCCGGCTCGACCTTCTTCAACTGGCCGTCGACGTAGGACATCAGGTCCACCATTTCGACCTGCGCATTCGCGCTCGCCTGCGCGCCCTTGAGCATGATCGAGCAGAACGGGCACGCCATCACGACCTTGCCCGCGCCGGTGGCCTGCAGCTGTTCGAACCGCTCCTGGCTGATGCGCTTGCCGGCTTCATGCTCTTCGAAGAGCAAGCCGCCGCCGGCGCCGCAGCAGAACGGGTTGTCGTGCGCGCGCGCCGGATCCTTCACATCGGCGCCGAAGCGGTTGAGGAGCGTGCGCGGCTCCGCGTGCGTGTTCGCGTAGCGGCCGAGATAACACGGGTCGTGGTACGTCACCGCGTCGCGCTCGGTCCACTCCACCGCCACGTGCCGCGTGAGTTCCTCGACGAGCGTCGCCGAGTGCACCGTTTCGACTTCGTAGCCCATGAGGCGGTAATCGTGCGCGATCGTCTTCAGGCAGTGCGGGCAGGAGGTGACGATCTTCTTCGTGCCCGACGCCTTCAGCGTCTCGATGTTCTCGTTGGCCAGTTCCTGGAACATGTACTCGTTGCCGGTGCGCTTGGCGATATCGCCCGTGCACTTCTCCTTCGACAGCACGCCGAAGGTCTTGCCGTTCGCGCGCAGGATGTCGAAGAGCGACCGCATCGACTTCTGGTAGTCCGCCTCGAACGCGCCCGCGCAGCCGAGCCAGATCAGATACTCGTGCTTCTTCGGATCGAAGATCTCGACCTCGGCCGACTGCACGAACTTCGCGCGCTGGTCGTACATGAGGCCCCAGATGTTCTGGCGCCGTTCGAGGTTCGTGTAGGTCGTGGTGAGATACTCCGCCGCTTCGCCGTTCGACACGAGGCCGCGACGCGCGCCGATGATCACCGGCGTGTGCTCGACGCCCACCGGACAGGCCTGCTCGCAGGCGCCGCAGGTCGTGCACTGCCACAGCACGCCGCTGTCGTAGACATCGACGAGCTTCTTGTCGCGTTCGCCGGCCAGGAGCGCCGCCTCGTTCTGCAGGATCAGCGTCTTCGGATTGAGCAGCTTGCCCGTGCCAAACGCTGGGCAGTTATCCTGGCAGCGGCCGCATTCCACGCACGTGATCGCGTCGAGCACGGCCTTCTTCGAGAGGTCTTTCACCGTCTCGAGACCGACTTCTTCCTTCTCGAAATCGAGGTTGGGCACCGTCCCGAGCGTCGGCGACTTGAAGAACACCGTGAGCGGCGACAGCAGCAAGTGCAGATGCTTCGAGTTCGGGATCAATCCGAGGAACGTGAGGATGATCACCATGTGCAGCCACCAGTTCACGCGGCCGGCGAGCGAATCCTCCGCCAGCCGGAAGGTGAGGAGGTAGGTGACCATCAACGTCGCGATGAACCCGGCGATGAGAATCGATTCCTTCGACACAGTCGTGCCGAGCCCCGCCGGGCGGATGATGCCGCGGCGAATCGCCAGGGCCACGATGCCGACGAGCACGCTCAAGGCGAACGGCACGAGCAACAGGCGATAGACGAAGAAGAACGTGTTGTGGCGGAGGTCGATCAGACCGAGACCGTTGATCGCTTCCACGGCCGTGTAGAGACCGAACGCGACGAAGCCGTAGTAGACGCCCAGGTGCGCGAGCCCGGGCCACAGCCGGCCGCCAATGACCTTCGTCTGGAAGATGACCTCGGTGATGAACCGGTCGGTGCGCGCCGAGAGGTCGTCGGTCGAGAACGGCTGCGGCGCCGCCGCGATCAGGCGCCACCGAAACGCCATCTGCTGCGCAAACCACCCGACAAACGCGAGGAACACGAGGCGAAACGCCCAGACTTCCCAGTGCATGCCGTTATTCTACCGGCTTCGCGCCGCGCAACACGCCGGAGGCTACGTGAACAGATGCGGCACGAACCGGCTGCGGTTGTCGGTGATCGGCCCGTCGGATTCCCGGATGCCGAGCCCTGCGGCTTCCCCGTCAATGACCCACGTGCCGAGTACGGGCCGACGCCCGTCGAGCACGGGAATCGGCGCCAGCGCCTGATAGACGAACCCTTCTTCGCCGTAGTCGCCCGCCGTCGCCGTCGTCCCGGCACGCGTGACGAGCGTGACGTTCGCGCCTTCGCGCGAGAGCAGCGGCTTGCGCGCGTATTCCGTCATGCCGTCGGGCGCACCGAGGTGCGCCTTCAAGAGATTCGGATGCCCGGGGAACAAATCCCAGAGGATCGCCAGCATGCCCTTGTTGGCAAAGAGCATCTTCCAGATCGGCTCAATCCACTGCATCTCGGGATACGTGACGAGCAGCTGCGGTCCGAACGCCTCGTGCACCATCCATTCCCACGGATACAACTTGAAGATCGACCGGATCGGATGCCCCACATCGTCGACGAACCGCCGCGCGTCGTGGTCCCAGCCGATGTCCTTGATGAGCACACCCGCCGTCGAGAGCCCGGCTTCTTCTGCGATATCCCGCTGATACGTGGCCGTCATGAGGTCCTCGCCCATCTGGTCGTCGAGGTGCGTGAAGTACAGCGGTGAGCCGGTGAGGTACGGCTGCAACTCGCGCCACTTCTTCACGAGGCGCTCGTGAATCGAGTTGAACTGATCGGCGTTCGGACTGACGTCCTTCAGCCAGTACCACTGCACGACACTCGCTTCGAGCAGCGCGGTCGGCGTGTCGGCGTTGTACTCGAGCAGCTTCGGCGCACCGGTGCCGTCCCACGCCAGGTCGAAGCGGCCGTAGATCGCCGGCGGCTCGTTGTTCCACGACCACTCGATCATCGGAATCGCCTGCGGCGGAATTCCGAGCTCGGCGTAGCGCTTGCGATCGATCACGTGCTGCGCCGCTTCAAGATACACGCGTTGCAGTTCGTTCGTCGCGGCGTCGAGCGTGTCGATCTCTTTGGCGGTGAACGCGTAGTACGCCGACTCGTCCCAGTACGGCTGATCCTGGGTGTGGTGATAGATCAGGCCGACCTCTTCGACCTTCGAGACCCAGTCGGTGCGCGGCGTGCGGCGACGTCGTTCCATGCGCCTACTCGCCCGCGCTCGCGCTGGCCGACGACCCGAAGCCGCCGCGCGTCACCGACGACGTGGCGCCGCCCGAGTTCGCGTTGCCGGCGCTGCCGCCCGGCGCCAGGCGCGTGAACGAGCCCCCCGTGGCCGGGCTGCCGATCGGCGGCACGAGTTCGCGGCTCGGGTAGTAGTAATAGCGGTAGAACGGCACGTAGCCCGCGCCGTGCGGACGGCGCGATTCGTCGACGCAGTTCTGCGAGTCGACGACTTTCTGATTCTGGTCGACGCACGACTCCCACCCGCCGGAGGCGCCGGGAGCTTTGGTGTTGGTGGTGGGACGCGAGCCGCAGCCGGCCGCCAATGCCGCCGCCGCAACCGCGCACACGAGTGACAGATCGACTGCCGCGCTTTTCTTCATTGCCGCCAGAAGGCAGCGTACCGCTAGCTCTTCAGGGCGTCAATCAGGGCCGGCACGATCTCGAAGAGATCGCCCGCGATGCCGTAGTCGGCGATCTCGAAGATCGGCGCTTCCGGATCCTTGTTGATCGCGACGATGGTCTTGGCGCCTTTCATGCCGACCACGTGCTGAATCGCACCGGAGATGCCGAGCGCGAGGTAGAGCTTCGGCGCGACGGTCTGCCCCGAGCTGCCGACCTGGCGTTCCATCGGGAGCCAACCGGCGTCGCAAATCGGACGCGACGCGGAGATCTCGGCGTTCATCGCCGCGGCGAGCTGCTTGGCGATCTCGATGTTCTCGGGCGCCTTGATGCCGCGGCCGACCGAGACGATGCGCTCGGCCTGCGTGAGGTCCACGGCCTGCTTGGCTTCGCGGAACGGCGCCTCGGCCGTCTGGCGAATGGCGGAGGCGTCGACCGACGCGGCCGCGGTGCGCACGGGCGCGCTGCCCTTGGCGGCGCTGTCGGCGCGGAACGCGCCGATCTGCACGGTCACGAGGTGCGGTGCCGGACCTTCGAGTGCGATGTCGGCGTTGACCTTGCCCTGGAACATCTGGCGGACGTAGAGCGAGGCGTCCTTGATGGCGATGACGTCGGTTGCGATGGCGCGATCGAGCCGCGCGGCGACGCGCGGCGCGTAGTCGCGCGTTTGATAGGTGTGCGCGAACACGACATGCGACGGGGCCTCCGCCGTGATGAGCGCCGCCACCGCCTGCGTGAAGCCATCGGCCGTGTAGCCGGTGAGCGCGTCGTGCCCGAGCGCAATCACTTCGGCCACCGCCGCGGTCGCGAGTTCCTGCGCCGCCGTGGCCACATGCGCGGCCGCACCCGCCACCGCGACCTTCACCGGGCCGCCCATCTGCTGAGCCGCCGCGATCGCTTCCCACGACGCGCGATTGACCGCGCCGTCCTTCTGTTCCGCAATGACGAGCGTGAGTGACGAGGCCATCAGAACACCCTCGCGTCTTCGCGCAGCACGCGCGCGAGTTCCTTGGCCGCTTCCGACGGCGAACCGGTGATCATGCGCGTCTGTTTGCTCTTCTGCGGCAGATAGATGGACGCGATCCGCTGCTTGGCCGCCGCGCCGGAGGGCGCCGCCACCACTTTGATTTCCTTCTTCTTGGCCGCCATGATGCCTTTCAGCGTGGCGTACCGGAGCTGGTTGATCCCGCTCTGGATCGTGATGGCCGCCGGCAGCGGCATCGAGATCCACTGGAACCAGCCGCCTTCGAGCTCGCGCTTCACCTTCAGCGTCGCGCCGTCGACCTGCACTTCCATGATGATGGTCGAGTGCGCGATGCCGAGCTTCTCGGCGAGGAGCACGCCGACCTGCGCAAAGCCCTGATCATCCGACTGCAAACCGGTGAGGACGAGGTCCACCGACTCGTCCTTAAGCGCGGACGCCAGCGCATCAGCCACGACAAAGGCGTCGGCCGTGGCGAACTGATCGCCTTCCACGTGAATGGCGCGATCGGCGCCGCGGGCGAGCGCTTCGCGAATCACCTGCGTCGCGCGCGACGGGCCGGCCGAGATCACGACGACTTCGCCGCCGTGCTTCTCCTTGAGCCGCAGGCCCTCTTCGAGCGCGTACGCGTCGGGTTCGTTCAGTTCCCAGCTCGCGTCCGCGTCGCGGACCCATGTCTTGTCGTCGTTGACGCGCACTTGCCACTCGCGCGTGACCACCTGCTTGATGCAGACCGCAATCTTCACGGGGCTACTCGTACTTCTTCAGCAACAAGGTACCGTTCGTGCCGCCGAATCCGAACGAGTTCGACAACGCGTAATTGATCGTCATCGGACGCGCCGTATGCGGCACGTAGTCGAGGTCGCACGCCGGATCGGGCGTGTCGAGATTGATGGTGGGCGGCGCGATCTGGCGTCTCACCGCGAGCGCCGAGATGCCGGCTTCGAGCCCACCCGCCGCGCCGAGCAGATGCCCGGTCATCGACTTGGTGGACGACATCGCCAGCTTGTAGGCATGTTCGCCGAACGTCTCGCGCACCGCGAGCGTCTCGGTGGGATCGTTGATCGGCGTCGACGTGCCGTGGGCGTTGATGTAGTTGACCTCGCTCGGCGAGATGCCCGCCTTGCGGATGGCCATCTTCATCGAGCGCTGCGCGCCGTTGGCGTCGGGCGGCTGTCCGGTGAGGTGAAACGCATCCCCCGACAACCCGTATCCGACGATCTCGGCGTAGATCTGGGCGCCGCGCGCCTTGGCAAACTCGAGTTCCTCGAGGATGAGGATGCCCGAGCCTTCACCGATGACGAAGCCGTCGCGGTCTTTCTCGAAGGGGCGACTCGCCTTGGTCGGCTCGTCGTTGCGCGTGGACAGCGCGCGCATCGACGCGAAGCCGCCGACGCTCATCGGCGTGATCGCGGCTTCCGAGCCACCGGCGATCATCACACGCGCGTCACCGCGCCGGATGATCTCGAACGACTCGCCGATCGCATGCGCCGACGCCGTGCACGCGGTGCACGTCGCGAGGTTCGGGCCCTTGGCGCCGAAGCGGATCGACACATGGCCCGCGGCCAGGTTGATGATCGAGGCCGGGATGAAGAACGGCGAAATGCGGCGCGGGCCGCCCTTCATCAGTTCCTCGTGCTCGTTCTCGATCGTGCGGAACCCGCCGATCCCCGACGCGATGAACACGCCCGCGTCATCCGCGAACTCGGGCGTGATGGTGAGTTGCGCGTCCTGCATGGCGAAGGTCGACGCCGCCAGCGCGTACTGGATGAAGGCGTCCATCTTCTTGACTTCCTTCTTTTCCAGGAACTGCAGCGGGTCGAATCCTTTGACCTCACCGGCGATGCGCGCCGCAAACACGGACGCATCGAAGTGCGTGATCGGCCCGATGCCGCTCTGGCCGGCCAACAACGCCTGCCAGGTGGCCTCCGTGCCGATCCCGACCGATGAGACTAATCCGACGCCGGTGATGACGACTCGCCGTGCCAACGCGTCTCCTCCGCTTTCCTTCGACTTACTTCTTCTTCGCGTGGCCTTCGATGTAGCTGACGGCTTCCTTCACGCGCGTGATCTTCTCGGCATCCTCATCCGGGATCTCGATACCGAACTCTTCCTCGAAGGCCATGACCAACTCGCCCGTGTCGACCGAATCCGCTCCG
>CAYFLU010000123.1:3159-9954 GCA_964343975.1 uncultured Solibacteraceae bacterium | reverse complement strand
AAGTCCGGTACCGGGGCTTTATGAAGCGGATTTAACCGTTCAGCTGGGGCAGGCCGTCGAGCGACGCCCAGGTGTCCGGATCCTGCGTCAGCAGAGTGTTCAGATAAAGCGCCACTGCGTCCGCTGGAAAGGTCTTCGCGAGCGTTTCGGCGCCCTTGGCGATCGTCTTGGCATCCGGCGCGCTGACATCTTCGGCGGTGATCAGACCATTTTCGTGCGCGATGCCGAGGGCGTCGAGAAACGCGCCCATCATCGCGCGCTCATGCGTGAGGTGGTAGGCGATCAGCGCGCGGGTGGCGATCGTCTCCGACACATCCGCCATGTGGGCGAGCTGCTTGGTGCGGCGATCGAGCGGCTGCTGCTGCACGCTCTTCGGCCGGAACTTGAGCTTGCGCGCGATCGCGACGATCGCTTCGACCTGCTGCTCCAGACCGTGCTCGTCCTGCCAGAACGACTCGGCGGCAAGCGTACGTTTCTCGAGCGGCATCTTCTTCCAGAGGAGCGATGGGCGAACAGGAGGCATGGTCAGATCTTATACTGGCTGAATCGATGTCCAAGGCCGGTTCCAGCGACGCGCTCTTCACCGCGCGCTTCTTCACGCTGTTCGCATTCACGTTCACGGTGTTCCTCTCGCTCTTCCAGTTGCTGCCGACGGCGCCCGACCGGATCCTGGCGATCGGCGGGTCGACGTCCGCCGCCGGTCTCTTTCTGGGCGGGCTGACCTATGCCTCGGCCCTGTCGGCGCCGTTCACGGGTCCTCTCGTCGACCGTCTCGGCCAGCGTCGCGTCCTCATCGTCGTCAGCGCGATCATCGCGGTGTTCTCGTTCCTCTACGCCTTCACGACGAATCACCACGTCATGATCGCGCTCGTCGTCGTGCACGGCATCTTCTGGTCGGGGCTCCTGACGGCGTCGGGCGCCTACATGGCGGCGATCCTGCCCGAGTCACGTCGCGCGGAAGGGCTGGGCTACTGGGGCTTTGCGTCGATCACGGCCGTGGGCGCCGCGCCGACGATCGGGTTTGCGGTGTACCACTTCGGCTGGTTCACGCTCTGCATGGAGTTGCTGGCGCTCAATCTCGTGATGCTCGTGATCGCGTGGCGCCTCCCGTCGCCGCCCCCGCACGCGCCTGCGGCCGCGACGGCCGCCGCTGAGCCGCGCCGGCAGATCATCGACATGGGCGCGTTGCTGCTGTCGGTGACGATGGCGCTGGTGTCGTTCGGGTACGGCGCGGTCACGAGCTTCTCGGCGCTCTTCGCCGACACGCTCGGCGTGCACGTGCGCAGTCTCTTCCTCATCACCATGGCGGTGGCGATGATCGCCGGCCGCATCCTCGTGGGCCGTGCCATCGACCGCATCGGCCATCGCCGCGTGCTCGTGCCGGCGCTGTCGCTGGCCACGGCCGGTCTGGCGCTGACGGCGCTCAGCACGAACGCGCTCATGCTCGGCGCGGGCGGGTTCATCTTCGGCGCCGGCTACGGCCTCATGTGGCCGGCCTGCGCGGCGCTCATCATCGGCCGCGCGCGTCCGGAGCGCCGCGGCGCCGCGTACGGTGCGATGATTGCGGCGTTCGACACGGGCATCGGCACGGGCTCCACGGCGCTCGGCGTCGTGATTCAACACTTCGGCTATCGCGCCGCGTTTGGCGTGGCGGCCGCGCTCGCCGCGCTCTCGGCGCCGTACTTTCTCGCGCTCGAGCGACGGCAGGCGCGTACGGATGTGAAGGCACAACATGCTTAACGACGCGCACTGTCACTTCTTCTCGAGCCAGTTCTTCCGCGCACTCGGCCGCAGTGTGCCCGATGTGAAAGGCGATGCCGCGGCAGAGCTTCCGGCCCGCCTCGGCTGGACGGCGCCCGGCACGAACGACGAGCTGGCGGACGTGTGGGCCACGGAGCTCTCCGCGGCCGGCGTCGAGCGCGCCGTGCTCATCGCGAGCGTCCCCGGCGACGAAGCGTCGGTCGCCGCGGCCGTCGTGAAGCATCCGTCGCGCTTTGTCGGCGCGTTCATGTTCAATCCGTGCGCCGATGATGCGGACGTGCTGATCGAGCGGGCGTTTGCGAAGCCGGAACTGCGCATGGCGTGCCTGTTCCCCGCGATGCACGGCTGTGCGATCGACGACCGGCAAGTGGATGCGGTGTTTGCCGCGGCGCAACAGCACAGTCGCGCCGTGTTCGTGCACTGCGGCGTGCTCACGATCGGCGTGCGCAAGAAGCTCGGCCTCCCGAGCCCGTTCGATTTGCGGCTCGGCGATCCGCTCGCCGTGGCGGCGATGGCGGTGCACTATCCCGACGTGCCGGTGATCATCCCGCACTTTGGCGCCGGCTTCTTCCGCGAAGCGCTGATGGCCGCGACCGCCGCGCCGAACATCCTGCTCGACACGTCGAGCACCAACGGCTGGATCAAGATGTTCCCCGGCCTGACGCTCCGCGAGGTCTACGCACGCGCCCTCGACGTCGTCGGTCCCTCACGCCTGCTCTTCGGCACCGACTCGTCGTTCTTCCCGCGCGGGTGGCAACGGGGCCTGTACGAACAGCACATGGAAGTGCTGACCGACCTCGATGTGGACGCCGCGTCGCAGAAGTTGATCTTCGGCGGCAACTTCAACCGCGTGTTTCAAAGCCTCTGAACGTCGCTAGACTAGCCGCATGCGCATGCGTGCGGCGGCTCTGGCGACGGCGGTCCTTCTCCTGGCACCGGCTCTTTCGGCCCAGGATCTGCTCTCCCGCCTGTTCACTCCCAAACCCGTCCTCACCACGGGCCTGTCGAATGTGCTGCGGGACCTTCCGCTGCTCGATGCGGGCGAAGAGGGGAGTGGCCTCACGTTCGGCGATTTGCGCAGCCTCGGCCGCGACGCGGATGGTGCGTTCACGATTCCGCCGGGTGCGTGGCAGATGCGGGTCGAGAGCTTCTGCTTGTACGCCGGCACGACCGGGCCCTCGAGTGGTGACGGCTACCTGCTTGCGCCGTTGACCGGACCGAAGGCCGACATCATTCGCTCGATCCTGACGAACGCGTGGAAGTACCCCGCGATTCCGCAACACGACATCCAGAGTTTGTTGTGGGCGATCCTGTCGCACGCGCGGTTTTCCCAACTCAACGGTGACTTGAAGGCGGCCGCCGCACAGCTGCTGTCGGTGCGCGACATCGCCTCGCTGGAAGCGGATGCTGAAGAGCGCGTCACGTCCACATTGCTCGAGCAGGCGCTGTCGCGGTTGCCGCCGGCCGCCGCCAAGTTGTTCGAAGCCGAGGCGCGGCTCCGCGATGCACTCACGACGGGTGCGAGCTATGAGGAGCAAGCCAAGCTCGCCGTGCTCGAGGGCGAGCCGGAACCGCAGAAGGGCGACCGGGAGGTGCCGGCGGGCCGGTGGAATCTGGCGAGCGGCTATCTCATTCGATTCCTGCCGGAGACGTACGAGCACACGTTGATTCAGGTCCTCCGGCCAGAGCCGGTCGACGTGCAGACCGATGCGAAGGGGCGCATCCTTGCGCTGCGATCGGCCGATGGGTGGGCCACCGAGGCCGAGTACGACGACACGATTCCCGCGCTCGTGATTCCCGGCGAACGCGACTTCAAGGGCTACGCCTTCAAGCGGATTACGCTGCGCCATCCCTCGAGCAACGGCACGATCGACACCTACACCGTGAACAACACCGGTTGGACCTTTGCCGGTCACTTCACGGGCAAGGGCCGAGTCGACGATGCGCCTGTTGCGCCATCGAGCCTGGACAGCGTCTTTGGCGGGCCGTCGGCCGATGCGCGCGTGCAGGATCGCGACATCAATCAGCGCTTCAGCGACTGGCAGAAGGCGTACAAAGACGCGAAGCGCACCTACGATCGCAGCCAGCCACCGTCGAGCAAGGACGTCGACAAGATCACCGATCCTTCGCACTACCGGAAGGGTGTGGAAACGGCCCTGGGCGCTGATCCATCGGCGAAGGCCAACTGGCTGCAGGATCACTTCAATCGTCTCGGCCGCGCTGCCGCCTACATCGCGTGCGCGCTCGAGGGCGGTTGCAGTCCGAACCAGCCGCCGAGCAAGTTGTCCCCCGGCAGTCATTCGGCCGTGCCGGGGGCGAACGGGAGTCAGCGGTTGGGTCTCTCCGGGCGCTAAACGCGCCGCGCCTCCGCGCGTTCTAGAATGAGCGTCATGAAACGCACGCTCTCGATTGTCGCGGTCATCGTTGTCTCTGTTGTGGGTCTCATCGCCGCGCAGGGTCGCGGACGCGGCGGCGCGCAGACGACCGGGCAAGGCACCGGCACCGGCAGCTCGACGAAGATGCCGGTGACGCAGCCGCCCGCGGCTGATCTCGTGCTCGTCGGTGGCCGGGTGGTCACGATGGACGACGCGAAGCCGGAGGGCGAGGCGGTGGCGGTGGCGGCGGGGAAGATCCTCTACGTCGGCAGCAACCTCGACATCCAGCGCTACATCACCAAGACCACGAAGGTCATCGAGCTCAACGGCGCGTTCGTCATGCCGGGGTTCGTCGAAGGGCACGGGCACTTCACGGGCATTGGCGAAGCCAAGCTCGGGCTCGAGCTCATGCCGACCAAGAGCTGGGACGAGATCGTGGCGATGGTGGCGGAGGCGGCGAAGAAGGCGCGGCCGGGCCAGTGGATCGTGGGTCGCGGCTGGCATCAGGAGAAGTGGTCCAAGACGCCGTCGCCGAACGTGGAAGGGTTTCCGCTGCACGCGTCGCTCGATGCGGTGGCGCCGAACAATCCGGTGGTCCTGACGCACGCGAGCGGCCATGCGAGTTTCGCAAATGGCCTGGCGCTGAAGCTGTCGGGCATCACCAAAGACACACCGAATCCGAACGGCGGCGAGATTCTCCGGGACACGGACGGCAATCCCACGGGGCTCTTGCGCGAGCGCGCGAGCGGGCTCATCAAGCGCGGCGTGGGTGAGCCGGCGCCGACGGCGGCGGAGACGGCGGCGCGCAATCTGCGCGTGATCGAGCTGGCGGATCAGGAGCTGGCGGCGAAGGGCATCACGGCGTTTCACGATGCGGGCGTCGGCTTCTCGCAGGTGGACCGGTATCGCGAGGCCATCACGGCGGGCAAGCTGAACACGCGCATGTATGTGATGGTGGACGGCTCGCCGGCGACACTCGCGGCCAACCTCGACAAGTACCGGATGGTTGGCGGGCTCGACAATCACCTCACCGTGCGGTCGATCAAGGTGCACTTCGACGGTGCGCTCGGCAGCCGCGGCGCGTGGCTGCTCGAGCCGTACGCGGACAAGCCCGACAGCTCGGGTCTCAACACGGCGCCGATTCCCGACGTGAAGGCGACGGCGAAGCTCGCGCTCGAGCATCACTATCAGCTCAACACGCACGCCATTGGGGACAAGGCCAATCGCGTCACGCTTGATATCTATGAAGAAGCGTTCAAGAACGCGGGCCTCGACACGGCGGCGATGAAGGCGCAGCGGTGGCGGGTGGAGCACGCGCAGCACATCAGCGCGCCCGACATTCCGCGGTTCTTCCTGATGGGCGTGATCGCGTCGATGCAGACGGTGCACTGCACGTCGGATGCGCTGTACGTGCTCGCGCGTCTCGGCGAGAAGCGCGCGGAAGAAGGCGCGTACGTGTGGCAGAAGCTCATGAAGAGCGGCGCGATCATCAACAACGGCAGCGACACGCCGGTGGAAGACGTGGACCCGATTCCGAACTACTACAGCGCCGTGACGCGCAAGACGGCGAGCGGCATGGTGTTCTACGGCGATCAGAAGATGAGCCGCCTCGAGGCGCTGAAGAGCTACACGTACAACAACGCGTTCGCGTCGTTCCAGGAAGACATTCTCGGCTCGCTGACCATGGGCAAACTCGCCGACATCACCGTGTTGTCGAAAGACATCACGAAGGTGCCCGACGAGGAGATCAAGAGCGCGCAGGTGCTCTACACGATCGTCGGCGGCAAGATCGTCTATAAGAAGTAGGCTGGCCGGCCCGTCAAGGCCGGCGAACCTCGTCGGAGAGCTGGAGCCCGAGGCCGCTGGAGCCCGGGGCCTTCAGGCCCCGGGATGACCCTATGCCACCCATCGTTCCCGATCCCAGAAAGATCCGCGCCTTCCGCGACGCGGCGGCGTTCGAGGCGTGGCTGTCCGCGCATCACGACCGAGAGACCGAGATCTGGTTGAAGGTGCACAAGAAAGACTCGGGCCTCGAGACCGTCACGCATCTCGAAGCCCTCGACATCGCGTTGTGCTGGGGCTGGATCGATGCGATCCGCAAGTCGTTCGACGAGCGGTCGTTCCTGCAGCGGTTCACGCCGCGCGGCCTCAAGAGCCTGTGGAGCCAGGTGAACCGCGAGAACATCGCGCGGCTCACGAAGGCCGGCCGCATGACGCCGCACGGGCAGAAGCATGTGGACCTGGCCAAAGCCGACGGCCGCTGGGACGCAGCCTATGCGCCGATCCGCAGTGCGAGCGCCGCGTCGATCCCGCAGGACCTCGCCGCGGCCATTCGCGCCAACCCGCGCGCGTCGAAGACGTTCAAGACCCTCAGCAAGACGAACCTCTTCGCCATCACGTTTCGCACGAACAACATGAAAACGCCGGACGGCCGCGCGAAGAAGATCCGCGAGATCGTGGCGATGCTCGCAAAGGGCCAGACCATCGTGCCGCAGGCGAAGAAGGCGAAGGCGCGGAAGACGTCGTGAGTGCGATCGACGCGATCACGACTCTGCGCCACTTCGCGCTCGTCACCTATGCTGTGCCGCCCGAGCGCGTGCGACCGCTCATTCACCCGCGATTCGACCTCGACCTCGTCACGATCGACGGCGCGCCGCGC
>CAYFLU010000123.1:0-3059 GCA_964343975.1 uncultured Solibacteraceae bacterium | reverse complement strand
CGCGCCGCGCATTGTCCCAGCCCCCGCTGGCGTTTCGGCCAGACCAACTACCGGATCTACATCGTCGATCGCACGACAGGCGAGCGGGCGGTCTGGTTTTTGGGCACGACGCTGGGGTCGTGGACGGTTGCGATTCCGCGCCTGCTCTGGCGGTTGCCGTGGCACCACGGCACGTTCACGATCGACTGCGCCGAGGACGCGACGGGCCGCTACACGCGGTATCGGATGACCACGACGAGCGCCTGGGCGCCGGCCGAGCTCGAGCTCGTGCACACGCCCGGCGGTGCGATACATCTGCCGGGCTTCGACGACATCGACCAGGCGATCACCGTGCTGACGCACCCGCTGGCGGGGTACTACTACCGCCGCGACGGTCGCCTGGGCTCGTACCGCGTGTGGCACGAGCGGTTGACGCCGGATCCCGGAACCGTGCAGTACGCGCGCGTTGGCCTGCTCGACCGGCTCGGCCTTGTGCCGTTCAGCGAACAGGCGAACGCGCACAGCGTGCTGATCCAGCCGCGCACGGAGTTTCTCGTGCAACTGCCACCGCGCGCGATCGACTGAAACGCGATCGGACGCGATACCCTACAGGGCAGTGTGCCGATGACGACCAAAGACCAGCTCTTCCTCCTGACCGCGAACTTCCACGACGCCTCACAGGGCCCCGGCCCGTTCTTCTGCCAGGACTGCGCCACGATCGAAGGCGTGTTGAGCTACTTTCCGATTCTGCGTGAGCACATCGACGTCCACTACGTCGCGTTCGACAAGCCGCGCGAGTGGCTCGTTGAGCTCCTGGGCGAGGCGCATCAGAATTGCCCGACGCTCGTCGTCGCACCGCGCGTGAACGCCCATGCGGCGCTGCTGCAGACGAGCGCCACGACCGGTCGTCAGTTCTGCACGGATCCGCCCGCGATCATCGCCTACCTCATCGCCGCGTACGGCATCAGCCACGTACACGTGTAAGCCGACGCACCCATGGAGACGCCGGTGCCGGAGCACCGGCACGGCCATGTTGCCGTTTGACTTCAAACGAACGGCACATCGCCGGGTCGTGGCACAATGGCAACGGCATGTCGGGCATGACAGGCGTCACGGAACTGCAACAGCGGCTCGCGCTCACCGAAGCGGAACACCTCGTCGCCCGCGGCGTCCTCGACGCCGTGCCGTGCATGCTGGCCCTCTGGGACCGCGATCAGCGCTGCGTCTTCGCCAACCGCGCGTACGAGCAGTGGTTCGGCGTGCACCCCGACCAGCTGATCGGCCGCACCTTGCAGGATCTGCTCGGTCCGATCTACGCGCTCAACCGTCCGTACATCGAAGCCGCACTGCGCGGCGAGCCGCAGCAGTTCGAGCGCGAAATTCCGAACCCGGCCGGCGGCCCCACCCGGCACAGCCTCGCCAACTACATCCCGAAAATCGACGACACCGGCGTTGTCGGCTTCTACGTGCTCGTGACCGACGTCACGCGCATGAAGCAGGCCGAAGCCGAGGCGCGTGACGCCCGCCAGGTCGCCGAAACCGCATTGCAGCAACTGAAGGAACTGCGCGCGCTGCTGCCGATGTGCGCATGGTGCCACCGCATTCGCGACGATGCGGGCCAGTGGCACACGGTGGATCAGTACTTCGCGCGCCGGCCCGACATCCAGCTGACGCACGGCATCTGCACGCACTGCGCGAGCGAGATGCTCGACGAGTCCGCCAAGCGCTAGCCTCCGCGTCGAACCGCTACACTGAGGTGATGCGGCTCACCAACATCCCCTTCGACACCACCGACTGGTCGACGATCGCGCCGACGGAACATCCGGGCATCACCGGCATGGCGCGGTGGCGCACCCGCCAGTGCGGCGACGTGCGTGTGCGCATGGTCGAATACTCCGCGGGCTACCTCGCCGACCACTGGTGCGAAAAGGGGCACATCCTCCTCTGCCTCTCAGGCGAGCTGCATACCGAGCTGAAAGACGGCCGCACGGTCACGCTGCGGCCAGGCATGAGCTACCAGGTCGCCGACAACGACATGGCCCATCGTTCATCGACGCCGACCGGCGCCACGCTCTTCATCGTCGACTGAGGGGCACACCGATCGTTGCTGAGGTGTGATTCACTAGACCGATGCAGCACATCGTCGACTTCATCCTGGAAATCGACAAACTGAAGGGCGTCACCCGTAAGGTGAAGCCGCTCGGGCTCGACCGGTACGAGAATTCCGCCGAACACAGCTGGCAGCTCGCGCTGCTCGCGTCGTCGCTGGCGCATCTGTCGGCGGAGCCGATCAACATCGACTACGTGACGAGGATGCTGCTCGTGCACGACATCGGCGAGATCGACACCGGCGACACGATGGCGTTCGTGGAAGGCGGCTGGCAGGAGCGGAAGCGCGACGAACTGGCCGCAGTCACGCGCATCTTCTCGATCGTCGGGGAACCGCGCGCGTCGGAATTTCTGGCCCTGTGGCAGGAGTTCGAGGCGGGCGAGACGGCGGCGTCGAAGTTTGCCAACGCGATGGATCGCGCGATGCCCGTGCTGCTGAACCTCAACAACAACGGCCAGAGCTGGATCGAGAACGGCATCACGCACGAGCGCGTGGTGAAGCGCGTGCGCGCGCAGATCGAAGCCGGATGCCCCGCGCTGTGGCAGTACCTTGAACCGCGCCTGCAGGCGGCGTTCGACGCCGGCTGGTACGGCGCGCGCTGACGCCCGCGGAAGGTCTAGCCCTTCCCCTTCTTCTTCGCCGGCGCCTTGGCTTTGGCGGGCGCCTTTTTGGCCGGTGCTTCGGCCTTCGGCGCCGCGGCCGGCGCCGCGTTCGGGTCTTCGTGCAACTTGCGCGTGATGCGGTCTTCGATCCAGTGCGGATCCCACCACTCGATCGGGTTCACCATCACGCCGTTCACGAGCATCGTGAAGTGCAGATGATCGCCGCCGGCCAGCCCCGTGATGCCGCTCTTGCCGATCTCCTGACCCTTCTCGACCGCGTCGCCTTCCTTCACGCCGAAGCTCGAGAGGTGGCCGTAGAGCGACTGCACGCCCATGCCGTGGTCGATGATGATGCAGTTGCCGTAGAT
>CAYFLU010000122.1:0-10086 GCA_964343975.1 uncultured Solibacteraceae bacterium | reverse complement strand
CTGACGCGCGCGCGTCAGTGCGGCACGTGCGGGTCGGCCAGCCAGGTTCGGATCGCCCAATCCCAGAACGTCCAGTCGTGGTTGCCCGGCCGCTCGTGGTATTCGTACGCGAGGCCCCGCGCCTTCACGGCGCGCACGAACTCCCGGTTGACCTCGAGCCACGGATCGTCGGTGCCCTCGGCGATCCACAGATACGGTGTTGAGGCCGGCACGGCGCCCGGCACGAGCGCGTAGACGTCGTTCGCGCGTCGCGTTTCGCTGCCGATCGGTCCGAACATCGCCATGACGTCGGCGCGGGATTCGCCCTTGAACGTGTCGTTCGGCCGCGTGATGTCGAGCGCGCCGCTGAAGCTCGCGGCCGCGCGGTACAGCTCGGGATGCTGGAGCGCGGCTTTCATCGCCCCGTAGCCGCCCATGGAGAGGCCCGCGATGAGGCGGCCGTCGCGTGAGGCGATGGTGCGGAACTGGCCGTCGATTTCCGCGATCAGATCGTGCGTGAGATAGCGGGCCCACGCCTCGCCGTTGGCGCCATCGGTGTACCAGGAATTGGCGCCATCGGGCGTGACGATGATGAGCGGGAGCGCCGCCGCGTAGTCGGCCACACGCGTGCGGTCGGTCCAGTTCGTGAAGGCGCCGCCGTAGCCGTGCAGCAGATAGAGCACGGCATATCGCTGGGTGCCGGTGGTGTAGTCGCGCGGCAGGATCACGCGGTACGACATCCGCCGATGGAGCGCGTCGCTCTCGAAGCTGCGCGTGGCGACGTCCGCGAGGACGAAGAGCGGCGCGGCGACGAGCAGCAGGAGGATGGCGGCGAGGGCGACGAACGGACGACGCATCACTATCGCTCCAGCATTCGCTTCACGTCGTCGCTCATGAGCCCGGTGAGCTCCCAGCGAATGAGCGCGATCGGCACGAAGCCGGTGGCCGTGAACTCGTCCATCCAGCGGCGCAGCGTGAAGTCGTCGCCGAGTTGGCGGCGGCGCTCGGTCAGGAGCTTGTCGGCCTCCACCTTGCCGATCACATAGCTCGTGCCGTAGGCCGGCTGCTGCAGATACAAGTGCTGCTCGCTGCGGACGAGACGGCCGCGCAGGCTGAGCCATCCCCTCGGGGTGTGGTCGGCGGCAAACTGCGAGGCCTCTTCCAGCGTGAACCGGTTGCTGTGCATGTAGAGGTCGCCGAGGGCGCGCGCGGCCCGCTCGGCCACGAGAATGTAGACGAGCTCGCGTGAACGCGGATGCGCGTCGAACATGCCGGCCTGGAGCATCAGCTCCTCGAACGCCGTGGCAAAGCCTTCGGTGCGTGTGTTGAAGATGTTGTAGAGCGGCGTCAACTTCCGGATCGGACTCGTGGCGTGGCCCACATTTGCCATCCAGCCCTTGTCGAACCAGTGGAAGCCATGCGTGCGCATCACTTCCGGATCGCGCGCGTCCACTTCACCGAAGAACTCCCGCGGTCCTGCCGAGAACGACGGCAGGTGGGCGCGCAGGCCCGGCTCCATGTCGGGCCGCACGCTGAGGATGTCTTTGTCTTTCAGGAACGCCATGTAGTCGTGCAGGGCGGTCGCCGTGGCCTTGTCGTACGCCGCCTCGGTCGGGATCGGGTCGAGCGGCGGCAGCGACGCATGGCGCAGTTCTTCGAACGTCAACGCCGACGTGGCGCGCGTGAGTTCGCGCTCCATGAGCGCGACCTCTTCCAGCCAGGTGTACGGCGCGAGCTGGACGTTCTTCAGGTACCAGTCGTAATTGACGATGCCGATGCCCGAGGGGCCGGCTTTCTTTGGCGCCTGCGCCTCGAGCCACTGCACGAAGGTGTCCGTGGCTGCCTTGGCTTGTTGCACGGCGGCGGCGAGCGCGGCGGGTTCGCCGCCCAGACGCTCCGCAAAAGCCGCCAGCGTCGCGCTCTGTTCCTTGACCGTGCCGATGCCTTGCAGCCACAGGTCCTTCTGGTTGCCCGTGAGATTCTGCTGCGCCTGCTGCAGCAGGCCCGGCACGATCGAGAGCGCTGTCACGAGCGTGGCCGATTGCTCCGGTGAGACCGGCGTCGTGTACTTCCAGAGATCGACGCCGCCGGCGGCCAGCGGGCCTTCCCGGAGGGGTTGGTCGCTCTCGTCGCCATAGACCGTCACGTAGAACGCCGGGTTGTTCTCCCACGGGCGCAACACGCGATGGTCGAAGTCGAGGCCGTTCATCTCGGCGCGGACGACGTGGTAGTCCACCTGTTGCCAGACGGGCCATCCGGTCGTGTTGATGGCGGCCAATCGTGCGACGAACTTCGACAGGTCACGCTGCTGGTCACGCATCGCGTTCGTGCTGTAGTCGGGTACGCCATTCACCCGTTTGGGCTGCTGGAAGGCACGCCACTCGGTGAAGAGCGCCGTCAGGTCGTCATAGCGGCTCAAGACCCCGGCGGTCGGGGCGGGTGGCGGCGTGTTGGCGCACGACGATGTGCCGGTGACGACGAGGACGAACAAGAGGATGACCGGAAGCCAGCGGCCCACGCGACCCATGCGGGCACTATACTCCCACGCATATGCCTGCTCCGCGACGTCGGGAATTCCTACAGCACATGAGCGCGGCGGCGGCCGTGGCCGCCTTGCCGCGATGGATGACACATGACGGCACCGTGTCGATTCTGGACGGGCCCGCGGATGATCGCCGGAAGGTGTGGTGGCGCGAGGCCCGGTTCGGCATGTTCGTGCACTGGGGGCTCTACGCCATTCTCGCCGGCGAATGGGAAGGCAAGACCAACTACGGTGAGTGGATCCGCAACAACGCCAAGATCCCGATCGAGACCTACGATCAACTCCTGGGCCGCTTCAACCCGACGCAGTTCTCGGCGGATGCCTTCGCCAAGACCGCGGCGGGCGCAGGCGCGAAGTACCTGGTGATCACGAGCAAGCATCACGACGGCTTCGGGTTGTTCGCGTCGAAGGCCGGGTCGTTCAACGTGATGTCCACGCCGTTCAAGCGCGACATCATGGCCGAGATCGCGCGCGCGTGCCGTGCGAATGGCGTGACGCCATGCTGGTACCACTCGATCATGGACTGGCACCACCCCGACTACCTCCCGCGTCGGCCGTGGGAAGCCGCTGCGCGGCCGGCGACCGGCGCGGAGTTCACGCGGTTTGTGGACTACCTGCACCGGCAGGTGGATGAGCTGCTCACCAACTACGGCGACATCGGCGTGATGTGGTTCGACGGCCAGTGGGAGAACACGTGGACGCGCGAGTTGGGACAGGCGCTCTACGACCGCTGCTTGCGTCTGCAGCCCAATGTGATCGTGAACAACCGCGTGGCGCCGGGGCAGACGGTGAACGTCGGCGTGAAGGAGATCGGCACCTCCGCCATTGGCGACTTCGGGACGCCCGAACAGGCGGTGCCCGAGAACGGCCTGCCCGGTGTGGACTGGGAGTCGTGCATCACGATGAACGGCAACTGGGGCTACAACCGCGCGGACAAGAACTTCAAGTCGGTGGAGCAGCTGGTCGGCTTGCTGATCGAAACGGCGTCGAAGGGCGGCAACCTGCTGCTGAATGTGGGGCCGACCGGTGAGGGGCTGATTCCCGCCGAGAGTGTCGAGCGGATGGCCGGCATCGGTGCCTGGATGAAGACACACGCGGGCGCGATTCGCGGCACGAGCGCGACGCCGTTCCAACGCGCGCCGTTCCGCGCGACGCGTAAGGGCAAGAGTGTGTTCGTGTTCCTGCCGCAGTGGCCGCAGGACCGCGATCTGCTGGTGCCGGCGTTTGACGCCACACCCGTCCGCGCGCGCCTGATGGGCGAGTCGACGTGGCAGCCGACACGCGCGGTGGACGCCGGCACGGTCGTGCGTCTGCCCGAGCGGCCGTCGAATGCCGTGTGCTCGGTCGTCGAAATCGAAACGGCATGACACAGACGTTCACGATGCGCGCGGCGCGCGCGGCCGCGCTGCCATTCCTTGTGGCGGTGAACCTGGCCCTCGGTTTGGAGACCGTTATCCTGCATCTCATCCTGCGCGACCGTTACCCGACGCTGAATCTCGTGCTCGTCGTCCTGACGGTCTCGTCATTCATCTGGGTGTTCCGCGACGTCCTCTCTCTGGGGGCGGGCAGGCTCGAATGGGGTGCGGATGTCGTGCGCGGCACGATCGGCCGTCGACTGACGTTCGACGTGCCGAACGCGGCCGTCTTGCGCATCGAGCCGCCCGGATTGATGCCCGCGTCCGGCCACCCGAAGGGGTACCTCAACATCACCAAGCCTGCGGTGCCGAACGTCGTCATCGTCTTTGCCGCGCCCGTGCCGATGCGCGTGCTGGGGATGCGGCGGGATGTCACGCAACTGGCCCTGCGCGTGGATGAGCCCGTGCGGTTGTTGCAGACGGCGGCGCGCCGAGGCGCGGACGCGCGTCCGAGCGCCGGGGCATGAGGCCGGGACAACCGAGCCGCACGGCTGTGCGCGTGGCGCTGCGCCGGGCCGCGCATCAGTTGCTGGATGCGCCGCTCGTCTTTGATGATCCGCTGGCGCTTCAGATGATCGGGAAGGAAGTCGCGACGGCGATGCGCAATGATCCCGCGCGCTTCGAGGTGCAACTCGGCGCGAAGACGTTGCGGGCGTTTCTGGCCGTGCGCAGCCGGATCGCCGAAGACGCGCTCGCGCGGTCGGTGGCCGCCGGCATGCGCCAATATGTCGTGCTCGGCGCGGGCATGGACACCTACGCGTACCGGCAGCAGGTGCCGGGCCTGCGCGTGTTCGAAGTGGACCAACCCGACACGCAGGCCTGGAAGCGCATGCGGCTCACCGAGGTCGGTCTGGCCGAGCCGGCATCGCTGACGTTCGTGCCCGTCGATTTCGAACGCCAGTCGCTCACGGACGAACTCGTACGCGCGGGCCTCGACATCGCGCAGCCGGTGTTCTTCTCCTGGCTCGGCGTCACGCCCTACCTCACGAATGCGGCCGTGTTCGGCACCTGCGAGGCCGTCGCGGCGATGGCGCGAGCGGGTGGCGGCATCACGTTCGACTACGCCGTGCCGGTGGAGTCGCTGAATGTCTTTCAGCGCGCCGCCTTTGCGGTGCTCGCCAAGCGCGTCGAGGCGGCGGGCGAGCCGTTCGTGTCGTTCTTCGACACGGAGCCGCTCCGCGCGCGGTTGCTGACGATGGGCTTCGCGGTCGTGCGCGATCGCGGGCCGGACGCCATCAACGAGAAGTATTTTGCAGACCGCGCCGACGGATTGTCGGTCGGGCCGATGGGGCACGTCATGACCGCGTGGACCCGCGAGCCAGCTAGAATCGTTCGGTGAACGTGACTGTGACGCGAGAGACCTTCGCCGCCCGTCGCGCGAAAGCGCAGGCGATTCGTCAGACACTCGGCCGGCTCACGGCCACGGTGGCCGTGGTGCTCGGCGTGGGGCAACTCGGCTTCATCCGGCTCACGCAGGGCCGCATGGTCGCGGAGAAAGTGCTGCCGTTCGAGGTCGCGCTCGTCACGGCCTATCTCGTCGTCGTGGGCTTTCTTGTGTGGCGGATGGATCGCGAGGTCGACAAGGCGCGGCCGTCGTGCCCGTCCTGCACGGTGGTCTATCGTGATGCGCAGGCGGATGTCGTCATGGCGACCGGCGCCTGTCCGGCATGCGGCGCCCGGGTGATCGACTGAGCCTCAGCGCGCGCCGATGACGTCGAATCCCGCCCAGTAGAACGGGTGCCGGAACTGCGGATTCTTGAGGAGCGTCCGCTGGGCGTCGCGCATCGCCGTCGCCGCGGTGACGGGCGCGCCGCGCTGCAGCAGCCGCTGATGGAAGGCGATCATCAGCGACGTGGTGCTCGCCGAATCCACTTCCCATTGCGACACCACGGCGGTTGACGCGCCGGCGGCAAAGAGCGACCAGGAGAGGCCGATCACGCCTTCGCCGAAGCCCGTGCCGCCCGCACTGCGGCATGCGGAGAGCACGGCGATGTCGGCGCGTAGTTCGAGATCCTGCACCTCCCAGGCTTCCAGACGGCCATCGCCGGTGTGATCGGCGCTCCGGTCAGTGGAGGGCGCGAGCTGGAGCCGTGAGTACATCGGGTTGCCGTTCTCGAGAAACCCGTGGGTCGCGATGTGCAGCACGCTTGCGCGCGACGCGAGTTCACGCAGAGCGGTTTCGGTGGCGAGCGTGTCGGTGAGGACGCGGCTGTTGGCGCCGTAGAGCTGGCCGATCGACTTCACTTCACGCGCGGCTTCGGGGAGGCGTGCGAGCGTGAGACCGCGCTGCGGCTGCTCGCCGTTCGCGCCGGCGACTGATGCCGGCCCGGCGGGATCGCCGAGCGCAAGCAGGAACGGCGCGGCGGCCGGCCGCGCGCGGCGGCGCGACTCGAGTGCCGCCAGCGCGGCGACCGAGGCGGTGTACGACACGGCGCGTTCCTCGATCACAAAGGTATTGCGCGGTGTGCGCAGCGCCTGAAACGGCACGCGCCAGAGCGGGCCGTCCGGAATGATCACGAGCGACGTCGTCTTCGTGAGCGACGACTCGATCGGTGCGAGCAGGGCGTCGTACAGCTTCCGCGCGGTCGGCGCGAAGGCCAGATCACGCGAGGCGATCTGGCCCGCGAAGGTGTCGGCGAGGGCCGAGAGTTCGTCCGAAGACAACGTCAGCGGGTCCGGGCGCACGGTCGGGCCGGACGGCCCGTTGGCGATGAGGAAGCCCCACGCCCGGTGTTCGTCGAGGACGAACGACACGATCGCACTGCCCGGCGTGAGCGTGCTGGCCAGTTGCGCCGGCGTCAATTCCGGCACGTTGCCGCGGGCGAACTTCAGCGCCGGTTGCCGGCTGTACAGCGCCTCGAGAAACTCTTCGCGACGGTTGCGTGCCGTGGCGAGCGCCGCGTCGAGGGCGGCGATGCGTCCGGCTTCGGCGCCGGCCTTGGCGGCTTCGGCGTCGAGTGCATCACTGGCGGCCTGCACGGCGCGTGTGAGCCGCCGTTCCTCCGCGCGGTCCGGGGCCGAGAGCCGGTCGCTTGGCGCGTGCGAGCTCGACAGGAGGCTGGTGAGCGCGCGGGCGCGCGCGCGATCCACGCTCGCGAGCGCCTCGAAGGCGCGGCCGTCGCGGATGTCGAGCGATGCGAGCGAGTAGTACGGCCCCAGTCGCTCCGTCATGAGGAGTTGCAGCGCGCGCAGGCCGCCGGCGGCGTTCTTGCGCAGCAGTTCCACCGTGTTGATGGCGGCTTCGAATTGCGCGCGGGCTTCGCTGAATTTGCCGAGCGCGAGCTGCACGGCGCCCACGGTGAGCTGCGCCTTCCACAGCTGATTCGCCAGCCGGCTCTCGCTGGCGAGCGCAATCGCCCGCTCGCCGTAGGGCAACCCTTCCGCCGCGCGGTCCGGCATGATGCCGGCCGTGCCACGAATACAAACTCAACAACTGCTCGATCGTCATCGGTCCGCGCTCCGGATGCAGGAGCGGGCGGGCGAACTCGGCGGGCGTCAGCGTGCGCAGCAACGCCGCCCATCGCGCGTGCAAGCCGTCGAGAATGGCGAGCGACGGCGCGACGTCGGTGGACTGCGCGTCGGGAAACTGCGCCCAACGCACTTCGTCGTACGGCTTCACGGTGAAGTGATCTTCGGCCAGCGCAAAGCGCGTGCGGATGTACGCGTTCATGTGGCTGTTAGCCATGTGATGCACCACCTGCGCGGCCGTCCAACCGCCCTCACGGTACGGCGTGGCCAGCTGTGCGGGCGTCATCTGGCCGGCGAGGCCCCGGATGATGCCGGGCGTCGCGGCGATGTCGTCGATCCAGCCGGCGCGAACGGCCGGCGTCGGGTTCGGGGTGGGCGAGAACTTCCCGACGGGGAAGCGAAGGGCATCAAGGGTCATGGACTAACAGTAAATGAAGAGCGGTCCCGGGTCCCGGGTTCCGGGTCCCGAGTTCAGTTCACGTGTCCGGAGTCGGTCCGAGTGTCCGGAGTCGGGTCCGTCGGACACGCGTCCAGTCCCGGGGGCCAACGGTGGACTCGGGACCCACCGACCCTCCGAACAGAACCCGGGACGCGGGACCCGGGACCCGGGACGCATCCCTGGTTTAACCTAGAGGGATGCCCGACCAGAAGACGCCCCCGGCTTACGACTCCGCGATGCTGGCGCGCATCCAGGACGCGGCGGCGACGCTCGAGACGATCGCCGGCGACCGCCAGATCCTGTCGGACATGCCGTTCGACGAGCGCAAGCGGCTGCTGACCGCGGTGACGCGGGTGTTCAATCCGAGCCCGAGTGTGCGCCGCAACATGGTCAAGGCCAGCAAGCGCAAGTGGAAGGCCGAGCGGGCAAAGCAGAAGGACGCCGTGAAGCATGAAACCGGCATCCGCGCGCTCCGGCGTCAGCCGACGTTCACGACGCCGAACGTGTTCGCGCCCAAGAACTTCATTCCGCAGGACATCCACGAACCCGTCAAGGCGCTCGGCACGGGCGAGGCGGAGGCGGAGGAGCGTGACGAGCGGCGCGAGCTGATCGAATCGCAGCACTGCTACATCTGCAAGAACCACTACACGACGCTGCATCCGTTCTACGACCAGATGTGCGTGCCGTGCGGCGACTTCAACTACGCGAAGCGCATGGAGATGGCGGATCTCTCCGGCCGCGTGGCGCTGCTCACCGGCGGCCGCGTGAAGATCGGGTATCAGGCCGGCCTGAAGCTGCTCCGCTGTGGCGCGCATCTCGTCGTGACCACGCGCTTTCCGCGCGATTCCGCGGAACGCTACGCCAAGGAACCCGACTTCGCCGACTGGGGCCATCGTCTCGAGATCTACGGTCTCGACCTGCGCCACACGCCGAGCGTGGAGACGTTCTGCAAGCAGATGCTCGCGTCGCATTCGCGGCTCGACTTCATCATCAACAACGCCTGTCAGACCGTGCGGCGCCCGCCCGAGTTCTACGCGCACATGATGGAGAAGGAACGCGCGACGATGATCGGGCCGGGTGATCCGGCCGGAAAGCTGGTCGTCGCAGTGCAGCAGCCGCAGGCGCCCGGCCTCACGCACGCGGCCGAGTTGTCGCAGATTGCACTGTTGCCCGAGGACAGCGAAGGCGGTCACACGCTCTTCCCGAAAGGCCAGCTCGATCAGGACCTGCAGCAGATCGATCTGCGCGGACGCAACTCGTGGCGCCTGCTGATGCATGAGGTGTCGGCCGTCGAGTTGCTCGAAGTGCACCTCGTGAATGCGGTGGCGCCGTTCATCATCAACGCGCGGATGAAGGAGCTGATGTTGCGCACGCCGGAGCGCGACAAGCACATCGTGAACGTGAGCGCGATGGAAGGGCAGTTCTACCGCAACTTCAAGACCACGCGGCATCCCCACACGAACATGGCGAAGGCCGCGCTGAACATGATGACCCGCACGTCGGCGACCGACTACTACAACGACGGCATCCACATGAATGCGGTCGACACCGGATGGGTCACCGATGAGGATCCGGCGGAGATCGCGGCGCGGAAGGTGAAGGAGCAGTACTTCCATCCGCCGCTCGACATTCTGGACGGCGGCGCGCGCATCGTGGATCCGATCATCGCCGGGTTCAACACGGGCACGCACATCTGGGGCAAGTTCCTGAAGGACTACAAGGAAACAGACTGGTAGGGCGATGACGGCGCATTATCAGGCTGAGCGGGACGGCGTCCTCGTCACGACAGATCCGGCGCGGATCGACTTCGAGGTCGTGCACGGGTTTCTGTCGCGGTCGTACTGGGCCACCGGGATTCCGCGCGAGCGGTTGCAGAAGGCCATCGACCACTCCCTCTGCTTCAGTCTGTTCACGGGCGACCGCCAGATCGGGTTCGCCCGGGTGATCACGGATCGCGCGACGTTCGCGTATCTTGCGGATGTCTTCGTGGCGGCCGATGCCCGCGGGGAAGGTCTGGGCACGTGGTTCATGAGCGTGCCGTTTGCCCACCCGGATCTGCAGGGGCTCCGCCGGTTCTCGCTGGCCACGCGCGACGCGCACGGCCTCTATCGGAAATTCGGGTTCGACACGCCGAAGCAGCCCGACCGGCTGATGGAGATCGTGCGCCGGGCCGACGAGCTGTATCCGCCGCCGGACGACCCGCAGAAATAGACCGCACGCGGGCGAACGCCGGGCCCGGCGTT
>CAYFLU010000121.1:0-10115 GCA_964343975.1 uncultured Solibacteraceae bacterium | reverse complement strand
ATCAAGATCATCGGCGAAGACACCGACAACTACGCGCAGGGCTACTTCGTGTACGACTCGAAGAAGTCGGGCTCGTTCACGATCTCGCATCTGCGCTTCGGCCCGAAGCCGATCCGCGCGCCGTATCTGATCAAGCGCGCCAGCTTCGTGGCGTGCCACCAGTACGACTTCCTCGACAAGTTCGACATCCTCGATCTGGCCGAGCCGGGGGCGACGTTTCTGCTCAACGCGCCCTACGCGCCTGAGGAGCTCTGGCCGCATCTGTCGCAGGAGGTGCAGACCGAGATCGTCGCGAAGCAGCTCAAGGTCTACGTAATCGACGGCTACAAGGTCGCGCGCGATGTGGGCATGGGCAATCGCATCAACACGATCATGCAGACGTGCTTCTTCGCGATCTCCGGCGTGTTGCCGCGCGCGGAGGCCATCGACAAGATCAAGGGCGCGATCAAGAAGACCTACGGCAAGCGCGGCGACCTCGTCGTGCAGGCGAACTACGCCGCAGTGGATCGCACGCTCGAGCACCTCTATGAAGTGAACGTGCCGAAGACGGTGACGTCGACGCGGCGCAAACCGCCGGTCGTGTCGGATGCTGCGCCCGACTTCGTCAAGCGCGTGACCGCGGTGATGCTCGCCAACAAGGGCGACCTTCTGCCGGTGAGCGCGTTCCCGCCCGACGGCACCTGGCCGGTGGGCACGACCAAGTGGGAGAAGCGCAACATCGCCACCGAGATCCCGGTGTGGGACGAGGCGCTCTGCATCCAGTGCAACAAGTGCGCGCTCGTCTGCCCGCACGCCGCGATTCGCGCGAAGGTGTATCCGGCCGAGGCACTGGCCGGCGCGCCGGCTACCTACAAGGCCGTGAACTTCAAGGGCAACGAGTTCCCCGGCCAGAAGTACACGATCCAGGTGGCGCCAGAAGATTGCACGGGCTGCACGCTCTGCGTCGCCGTGTGCCCGGCGAAGGACAAGTCGAATCCGAAGCACAAGGCGCTCGACATGCACGCGCAGCGTGATCTGCGCGCGCCGGAAGCGGACAACTTCGAGTTCTTCCTGAACCTGCCGGAAGCCGATCGCACGCACGTCAAGCCAGACCTGAAGAACACGCAGTTCCTCGAGCCGCTCTTCGAGTTCTCGGGCGCCTGCTCGGGCTGCGGCGAGACGCCGTACATCAAGCTCATCACGCAGCTCTACGGCGATCGCGCGCTCATCGCGAACGCCACGGGCTGTTCATCGATCTACGGCGGCAACCTGCCGACGACGCCGTATACCACGAACAAGGACGGACGGGGACCGAGCTGGGCGAACTCACTCTTCGAAGACAACGCGGAGTTCGGGCTCGGCATGCGCCTCGCCGTGGATCACCACCGCGAGGAGGCCGAGGCGCTCGTCAAGGCGCTGTCGTCGCACGGCGTCGTGCCGTTCGCGCTCGCCGGCGCGCTGCTCGAGTTCGGCGAGGCCGACGAGGCGGGCATCAAGCTGCAGCGTCAGCGCGTGGCGGACCTCAAGCGCATGATCGGCGGCCGGACCGATGCCGAGTCGATGCGCCTGATGAACGTCGCCGACTACCTCGTGAAGAAGAGCGTGTGGATCCTCGGCGGCGACGGCTGGGCCTATGACATCGGCTACGGCGGCCTCGACCACGTCCTCTCCCTCGGACGCGACCTCAACATCGTCGTGCTCGACACGGAGGTCTACTCGAACACGGGCGGGCAGCAGAGCAAGGCCACGCCGATGGGCGCGGCGGCGAAGTTCGCGGCGTCCGGCAAGCCGACGGGCAAGAAGGACCTCGGCATGATGGCGATGGCCTACCGCAACGTGTATGTGGCGCGGGTCGCGTTCGGCGCGAAGGATGCGCAGACATTGAAGGCCTTCCAGGAGGCCGAGGCGTATCCGGGCACGTCGCTGATCATCGCGTATAGCCACTGCATCGCGCATGGCTACGACCTCGCGTGCGGACTCGATCAGCAGAAGGCCGCGGTCGACTCCGGCCACTGGCCGTTGTTCCGCTACGATCCGCGCCGCGTGGAGGCCAACGAGCCGCCGCTCGTGCTCGACTCAGGCCCGGCGAAGATCAGCCTCGAGAAGTACGTGCGCGGCGAATCGCGGTACCGGATGGTGGAGCAGGCGCACCCCGAACGGTTCAAGGCGCTGCTCGAACACGCGCAAGCCGACGTCAAGGCGCGGCAAGCGCTCTACGAAGAACTCGCGGGCAAGAAGGCGTAGGGGGACACGATGGATCTGTCGACGACCTATCTCGGACTGAAGCTGCCCCATCCGGTGATGCCGGGCGCATCGCCACTCGCGCACGACCTCGACATGGTGCGCCGGCTCGAAGATGCCGGCGCGGCCGCGATCGTGATGCACTCGCTCTTCGAAGAGCAGATCACGCGCGACCAGCTCGGCATGATGCACCACATGCTGCTCCATGACGACTCGCACGCCGAGGCGCTGTCGTACTTCCCGCCGCCGGACGACTTTGCTTTCGGCCCCGACCGGTATCTCGAGCAGTTGCGCGCGATCAAGGCCGCGGTGAAAGTGCCCGTGATCGGCTCGCTCAACGGCACGTCGCCCGAAGGCTGGCTGAGCTACGCGCACCTGATTCAGCAGGCGGGCGCGGATGCGCTCGAGCTGAACTTCTACCACGTGGCCACGAACACCACGGAGACCGGCGCCGATGTCGAAGGGCGCCTGCTCGAGACCGTACGGGCGGTGAAGCAGCACATCACGATTCCCGTGGCGGTGAAGCTGTCGCCGTTCTACTCGTCGCTCTCACATCTGGCGCTCGAGCTCGAAGCCGCCGGCGCCGACGGGCTCGTGATGTTCAACCGCTTCTATCAGCCCGACATCGATCCGGAGATGCTCGAGACGGTGCCGAAGCTCCAGCTCTCGACGCCGGACGAATTGCTGCTGCGCCTGCGCTGGCTCGCGATCCTGTCGCGCCGCACCAAGCTGTCGATGGCCGCGACCGGCGGCGTGCACAGCGGGATCGATGCGCTGAAGGCCGTGATGGCCGGCGCACACGCGGTGCAGATGACCTCGGCGTTGCTCCATCACGGGCCGATCCGGCTCAAAGAGACCCTCCGCGACCTGCGGCAGTGGCTCATCGACCACGAATACCAGTCGCTCGCGCAGGCGCAGGGCAGCATGAGTCTCGAGCGCAGCCCGAACCCGGAGGCGTTCGAGCGCGGCAACTACATGCGCATCCTCCAGACCTGGCATCCCAAGGTCCCGGTGCGCTGATTAATGTGTGGGTTAATCGCCGAACACATGTTTTGTTGACAGTAAAAAGGTTAGTCGCTAAACTGGCGGTCCCCTAACGTGCACTTCCTCGCGCGGTAAAGGTCTCTCGGGACCCTTGCCGCGCGAGTTTTCTTTTGGGGAGCTCGCGCGCCGCCGGGCCTACGGCCGGACCAGCCGCTGCATCACGCGGATCATCAGCCGCGTCGTCGAGGCGAGGTAGGGGAAGTTCACCGTCGCAAACGTGTCGCCCGCCTTGTGAATGAACGGCGACGTGTCCTTGTGGCGATATTCCTCGGTGATCCCGATCGCCTTGAAGCCCAGACGCCGGAACGACGTGTGATCCGATCCCGTCTCCGTTGTCTCCCAGATCGGCATCGTCATACTCAGGTCCGCGGCCGCCGCTTTGTAGAGCGCCACCGCGCCGTCGTAGGGCAGTTCGAGCTCGATCGCGCCGTTGTGGTTGTCGTCCCAGCCCACCTGATCGACCGTGTGCACCGACTCGACGACCACGTTCTTGTCTTTGAGCATTTGCGCGAAGTTGCGGCTCCCGACGAGACCGCGCTCTTCCTGGTCGAAGAACGCCACGATCACGTCTTTCGTACGCGTGGGCTCCTTCACGAGCTCGCGCGCGACGGCGAGCACCGTGACGATCCCGGTGCCGTCGTCGCTGGCGCCGGGGGCGACGGCGACCGTGTCGAGATGCGCTCCGAGTACGACGGTGGGGGCGTTCACGGTGGTGGCCGTGATCCGGGCGTAGACGTTTTCGGTGTCCGTGCCGTAGGTCTGTCGCAGGGGCGTGAGGCCGATGGCCTGTAGTTCCGCCGCGATGTAGTCGCGCGCCGCGCGCTTGTTCTCGGGCGTGAAGCGATTGGCCAGCTTCAGGCCGGGGCGGATCTCCGCTTCGCCGGTGAGGGCGCCGATCACGCGCCGCTGATAGGTCGTCAGGCTTGCCTCGATGGACGGCCCGGGCATCGGCGGCACCTTCGGCGCGCACGCGCCCATCACGATCACCACACTCAACAGAGAGAACCGTCGGCACCAGATCATCGCATCCCGTCCTGCGGGGATTGTGTCAGATAATCGTCTCGTGGCCCCAGCTCGGCGCATCGTCTTCGTGCACGCGCCTCGTCTCTACGACGATCAGAATCAGGGCGTTCGCTTCGTGCCGCTGTGGGCGTACACGCTCGCGGCGCACGTGCCCGCGTCGTGGGAGCCCCTGGTCGTCGACGCCGCACTCGATCCGGTTACGACGGCGCCGTCGGCCGACGTCTTCGCCTACACCGCCATCAATCAGGATCTCGAGTCGGTGCTCGCCGCGCACGCCGCGTTGCGCGCGCAGTATCCGTCGGCGCGGCACATTCTCGGCGGTCCGATCACGTGGTCGTTCGAGCAGGCCGGCCGCCTCGAAGAGCTGCGGGGCTTCGACCATCTCTTCGTGCTCGACGGCGAGGCCAGCCTCCCGGCGCTTCTGGCCGACCTCGATGCCGGCCGCACGCCGGATCGCATCATTCGCGGCGGGCGGTTTCCGCTCGGCGGCGCGAAGCCGGTGCGCTTCGATTTGCTGCAACCGGTGGCGTCGCGCTACTACGGCGCGGTGATCGAGGTTTCGCGCGGCTGTCCGTTCCTCTGCGAGTTCTGCGACATCCGGGTGTTGCCCGAGAACAACGAAACGCACACGAAGGATCCGGCGGCGCCCTTGCGGATCTCACGCCCGGCGTAGTTGATGCCCGACATGCGCGTCTCGGCCGTGAACGGCACGAACGTGGCTTCGTGCTCACCGAACGTGCGGGCGCGGATGCCGTGCCGTTCCTTCGCCAGCACCACCACGGAGCGTCCTTCCGGCGTCTCGTCCGCGAGTGACGCCAGTTGCGCCGCGTCGGCGACGTCGTCGGCGGTCGCGCCGGGCAACGGCACGAACTCGGTCGCCTGGCGATTGCCGAGCGTGATCGTGCCCGTCTTGTCGAGGAGGAGCGTCTGCACATCGCCCGCCGCCTCGACCGCGCGCCCCGACATCGCGAGCACGTTGCGTTGCACAAGCCGGTCCATGCCGGCGATGCCGATTGCCGAGAGCAAGCCGCCGATCGTCGTCGGAATCAGGCAGACGAGCAGCGACACCAGCACGAAGAGCGTCTGCGGCGCGCCCGAGTACACCGCGAACGGCTGCAACGTGACGACGGCGAGCAGGAAGACGATGGTGAGACCGGCGAGGAGAATGTTGAGCGCGATCTCGTTGGGCGTCTTCTGACGCTCGGCGCCTTCCACGAGCGCGATCATGCGGTCGATGAACGTGTGGCCGGGATCGGCGGTGATGCGCACGCGGATGCGGTCCGACAGCACGCGCGTGCCGCCGGTGACCGCCGAGCGGTCGCCGCCCGACTCACGGATCACCGGCGCAGATTCGCCCGTGATCGCCGATTCGTCGACCGATGCGACGCCCTCGATGATCTCGCCGTCGCCCGGGATGAACTCGCCGGCGGCCACATCGACGACGTCGCCGAGGCGCAGCGTGGAGGCGGGCACGATGGCGACGCCATGTGGCTGCACCAGCCGTGCGGTGGTGTCCGTGCGCGCCTTGCGCAGTGTGTCGGCCTGCGCCTTGCCGCGGCCTTCGGCCATCGCTTCCGCGAAGTTGGCGAAGAGCACCGTGAGCCACAGCCAGACGGTGATCTGCAGTTCGAAGGCGAGGTGCCCGCGACTGAGGCGCAGATCGTTCAGCAGTTGCGCGGTGGTCAGGACGCATCCGACCTCGACCACGAACATCACGGGGTTGCGCGCCATCACGCGCGGGTCGAGTTTGCGGATGGCCGCGACGATCGCGGTCCGCAGGATGCCGGGATTCCAGAGAGCGGTGGAGGCAGTGGTGGCCATGGCGATGCCTAGAAGGTGCGTCCGGCCTGCATCAGCAGGTGCTCGACGATCGGGGCGAGGCTGAGCGCCGGGAAGAACGTGAGTGCGCCGACGATCACGATCACGCCGACGAGGAGGCCCGTAAACAGCGGCGTCGTCACTGGAAACGTGCCGGCCGCCTCGGGAATGCGCGGCTTCGCGGCGAGATGGCCGGCGATGGCCAGGAGCGGCAGCATCACGAGGAATCGGCCGCCGATCATCGCGACGCCGAGCGTCACGTTGTACCAGTCGCTGTTGGCCGAGAGCCCGGCGAAGGCGGAGCCGTTGTTGCCGGCCGCGGACGTGTAGGCGTACAGGATTTCCGACAGCCCGTGCGGCCCGGTGTTGGCGAGCGCGCTCACGCCGAAGGGCGCCACGAGCGAGATCGCGGCGCCAAGCAGGATGAAGAGCGGCGAGGCGAGGATGGCCAGCACGGCCATCTGCACGTCGAAGGCCTCGATCTTCTTGCCGAGATATTCCGGCGTGCGGCCGATCATGAGGCCGGCGATGAACACCGACAGAATCACGAAGAGCAGCACACCATAGAGCCCGGCGCCGACGCCGCCAAACACGACTTCGCCGAGCATGATGTTGGCGAGCGTCACGAGGCCGCCGATCGGCGTCAGCGAGTCGTGCATCGCGTTCACGGCGCCGCAACTCGCATCGGTGGTGGCCGTGGCGAAGAGGGCGGAGCTGGCGATGCCGAAGCGGACCTCTTTGCCCTCCATGTTGCCGCCGGAAAGGCCGAGGAGCGGGTTGCCGTGGGCTTCGGCCCAGCACACGGCCGTCACGCCCACGAGAAAGAGCGCGGCCATCGCGGCCCACACCGCCCAGCCGTGCTTGGTCGAGCCGGTCATCAGGCCGAGCGTGTGCGTGAGGCCCGCACTGACGGCGAAGATCGCGAACATCTGGAAGAAGTTCGTGAGCGGCGTCGGGTTCTCGAACGGATGCGAGGAGTTCGCGTTGAAGAACCCGCCGCCGTTCGTGCCCCACTGCTTGATCGCTTCCTGCGACGCCACCGGGCCGTGCGGCAGCACCTGCTCGCGGACCGTGCCGGACGGATCGACGACCCGCACGTGGTCGGCCGGCGTCAGGTTCTGCACGACCCCCTGCTGCACGAGGAAGAGTGCGCCGATGAGGCAGAACGGCAGCAGCACCCAGAGTGCCGCGCGCGTGGTGTCGACCCAGAAGTTGCCGAGCGTTTGCACCTGCCGGCCGGCGATGCCGCGGATGACGGCGATCGCGACCGCGATGCCGGCCGCCGCCGACATGAAGTTCTGATACGCGAGCCCCGCCATCTGCGTGAGGTGCGACATCGTCGACTCGCCGCTGTAGGCCTGCCAGTTGGTGTTGGTCACGAACGACGCGGCGATGTTGAACGCGAGCGCGCGCTGGAGGTTCGGCAGATGCTCGGGGTTCAGCGGCAGCCACGCCTGGCCGCGCTGCAGGAGATAGAGCACGAGCATCGAGACCGTGCTGAAGAGCACCAGCGCGCCGGCGTATTCGGTCCAGCGCATCTCGCGCTGCGGGTCGATGCCGCTCAGGCGATAGAGCACACGCTCGATGGGGCGGAGCACGGGATCGAGCCACGTGCGCTCGCCGCCGAACACGCGCGCCATGTAGCGCCCGAGCGGCACGGTGGCGGCGGCGACCGCGGCGAGGAAGACGAGGATCTGCAGCCAGCCGTTCAGGGACATGACTAGAACTTCTCCGGGCGCAGGAGCGCGTAGACGAGATACGCGAAGAGCAACACCGACACGACGAGGGCGATGACGGTCGACATGGCCGCCTCAGAACTTCACGAGCAGTGCGAGCGTCACGCGGCTCTCGGTCTTGCGGAGATCCGGCTGCCAGCCGGCGACGAGTGAGCCCGGTGCGCCGGTGTTCCCGCCGGGCGGCGTCACGCCACCGGGGCCGGAGAAGTACGGCACGCTGGCGCGGCGGTAGACGTACTCGCCGCGGAACGTGGCGAACTGACTCGGCATGTAGTCGTAGGTCGCCTGGGCATCCCAGGCGGTGTAGGGATCGCCGGGTGTCGCGCTGAAGTAGGGCGTGCCTGAATAGGCGGTTGCGCCGTTGATCGGCGGCATCAGCACCAGATAGCGGCCGGGGTTCGTGATGGCGCCGCCGCCGATCGTGATGGCGTGGCGATCCTGCGCGAACCACAGGCGGTGATACGCCATGAAGCCGAGGAAGTACTGCGACGGCGCGGCCGCGGTGCCGTCGTGGCAGCTCACGCCGCCGCCGTATTCACAGCCCGCATCGACGGTGACCGTGAACGCGGCCTTCGTCACTGCGCGGTCGGGATGGTCGTAGTACTTCACCTGCACGCTGTTGTCGCTGTGGAGCCGCTTGCGATCCGGCGTGCCGAGCGTGTCCGCGCCCCAGTAGTTATTGAGCGTCACGGAGACATTGCCGTTCGGTCGCCAGAGGATCTGGCCGCCCACGCCCGGCGTGTGGTTGAACATGCCGTACGACTGCCAGCCGTTGATCAGCCACGGCTCGACCTTGAGGTGCTCGGTGGGAAAGAGCTGCAACCTCACGCCGTTGAAGACCCAGGGCGTGTTGGAGGAGACGTACGACGGCTGATACGTCCAGTTGTCGAACTGGTAGTAGCTCCAGAGACCGACGTACGACATGAAGATGCCCGCATCGAGGTTCACGCCGTGCATCGCGTCCCAGTGGTAGCCGCCGTAGGCCTCCGAGACATAGCGATAGGCGTTGTCGAGATTCCACTGCCCGCGTGCCGGGCTCGGGTCGTTGCGCGGCGTGGTCTGCGAGTACAGCCCGAACTGCGTCATCAGCCGGCCGAGCACGTTGTTCACATGCACATCGCCGCCCACGCCGAGCTGCGTCACCTGCAACTCGGCGTGGCGGAAGATCTCGCTCGAGCCGCCGATCGTGTGGTCCTGCGGGCGGTTGAAGCTGTAGGTGAACGCGCTGTCCACGCGGAATTCGCCTGTGAACGCCTTCGAGTCGAGCGGCGACGAGGTCGTGCGCGGGTTGCCGGTGAGCCAGGAGAAGTCGGCGAACGCGAACGGCTCGGCCTTGGCCGCCTCTGTGGCGGGCGCCTGCGCTGGTGCCGTCACCGGCGTCTGCGCCCACGCGCTCGTCGCCATGGCCATCGCTAAGGCCGTCACTACAGAGAAAAAGACTGGGAGCCGGCGAGTCATTCCGTCACTTCCTGCGTGCTGCGCTCGAGGGCGTAACACCACCCGCAGGCGGCCCCGACGGCGATCAGGGCATCGACCCAGGCCGGCGCCTTCGTCATCACTACCGCGGCGATGATCACGATGCCGATGACCCATTCCAGGTGTGCGCGTTTCGTGCGTGCCATATCTCCATGGTCGGCAGGGGGAGATAAGGATGGTGAGAAAGGGGCGTAAAGAAGTTGAAAGTAAGAAGAAGGAAGTGGGAAGTAAAAGTGGGAAGTGGGAAGTGGGAAGTGGAAAGTTGAAAGAAGTTCGTAAAGGGCGCCTCGCTGCTCCGAGCCGGCGGCTACCCTGAGGCATGGGGGCCGAGCGGCCGTCGGCGGAGCAGGTGCTGTTGCGCGTGCAGAGTGACGCGCGCGCGAAGCTGCGTGTGTATATCGGCGCGGCGCCGGGCGTGGGCAAGACCTACCGCATGCTGCTCGACGCGCAGGCGATGCGCGCGCAGGGGCTCGATGTCGTCATCGGCGTCGTGGACACGCACGGCCGCGCCGACACGGCGGCGCGGATTGGCGGTCTCGAGGTCATTCCCCGCGCGCCGATGCCGCATCGGGGTGTCGTCCTCGAGGAAATGGACCTGGCGGCCATCCTGCGCCGCGCACCGCAATGGTGTGTGGTCGACGAACTCGCGCACACGAACGTGCCCGGCGCCGCCAATGCCAAGCGCTACGAAGACGTCTTCGCGCTGCTCGCCCAGGGCATCCACGTGATGACGGCGGTGAACATCCAGCATCTCGAGACGTTGAACGACGCGGTGTATCGCGTGACCGGTGTGCGCGT
>CAYFLU010000120.1:0-10148 GCA_964343975.1 uncultured Solibacteraceae bacterium | reverse complement strand
CCCATGGGAATCATCGACAAGCTCAAAGGCACCCCGAAGTGGAAGAACGCCGACCCGGCGGTCCGGCTCGAAGGTTTGCGCGAGGCGGACGACCCGAACGTGTTTGCGGAGGTGCTCGACACCGACGCGGACGCCAAAGTGCGGCGCGCCGCCGTTGCGAAGGTGGAAGACCCGGTCTCGTTGAGCCGGGCGGCCTCGAACGATGCCGATGAAGACGTGCGTGATCGCGCGTCGGAGCGCCTGATCGCGCTCGCAACCGATGGGACGATCGCCGAAGCCACTGCGGTGGCCGCGGCCAACGGCGTGAGCGACAGCCGCCGGCTGTCGACGATCGCCAAGAACTCACCACACGCCGCGGCTCGTGCGGCGGCGCTCTCGCGGATCACCGACATCCGCGCGTTTGGCAGTATCGCGCGCAGTGCCAAGGATGAGGGCACGGCGCGTGCGGCGTTCGATCGCATGGCGGCGAGTGGCGCCGCTGAACTTCGCGACGAACTTCTCAACATCGCTCTCAAGAGCGATCACAAGGATCTGGCTGTGGCGGCCTTCGACCAACTGGTCGCAACCGCTGCCCCGGATCGCGCGCAACTCGAGATGATCGAGACGCGGGCCTCGCAGAAGCCCGTGGCCAAGCGCGCAAGGACCCTCATGCAGCAGATGGATGACGCTGAAGCCGCCCGCCGCGCCGCCGCCGAAGAACAGGCCCGCCGCGAGCAACAGATTCTTGACGCCGTCGACCAGGTGGCCCTCGCCTACTCGGATCACGAGAAGGGCGACGCCGAGCTGGCCCGACTGACCGCGGTGTGGGCGACGTTCACGAACGTCGCGCCGGAGTCCGCCACAAAATTCGAGAATGCCCTCGGCCACGCCCGTGCCGCGCTCGACGCGCGCCGTCGGGATGCCGCGGCCGCCGCGGAACGCGCGCGCCGCGATGCCGAGGAAGCCGAAGAACTGGGCCGTCAGCGCGCCGAAGCGCTCGCGACCCGCGAAGCGCTCGTGATTCGCGTCGAAACCATCGACGGCGATCACGCGCTCGAACAGCTCAACGCAATCGAAGAGGAATGGCGGTCGCTTGCGCCACTCGTCGGGAACGGCCCGGAGGCCTCTCGACTGGCCGAGCGATTCGCTGTGGCGGTGGCCGCGTGCCGGACACGCCACGAGATGGGAGCCAAGCTCAACGACGCGCGCACGAAGCTCGACACACTCGTGACCGCCGCCGAAGCACTGCCGGCGTTGGAGGAGGCGTCGGCAGCGGCTGAGCAATGGCGTCCGCTCGTGCGCGAGGCACGTGGCCTCGCCACTGTTCTTGCCAACGCCGCGCGTCCGGCCACCGATCTGACGACGCGTCTCGACGCCGTCGCCGCCGTGTTTGCCGCGCGCGATCAGCAGTCGAAGGAAGACGAAGAGAAGACGCGGCAGGAACTGCTCGTGCGCGTGCAGCGCATGACCGACCGCGCGCGCCGCGTGGCCGACGCCGAGCAGATCACGCTGAAGGAAGGCGAGCGCCTGATGAAGGACGTGCGCGCCATCCTCGACGAAGCCGCCGCGCACGACCGCAAGGACTTCAACGACGCGTCCGCCGCGCTCCGCGCCCAGCTCGAGAAAGTCGCCCCGCGCGTGCGCGACCTGCGCGAAATGGACGACTGGCGCCGGTTCGCCAACGCGCAGCAGCAGGAACGCCTCATCCTCGAGGCGGAAACCCTCGTCGCGAAGCTCGCCAAGGAAGAACAGGACGGCCAGACGTCCGACCTCGCCAACGCCGCGCGCCTCCTGCGCGATTTCCACACGAAGTGGAAGTCGTCGGCCGAAGCGCCGCGTGATCAGGCGCAGCGTCTCTGGGAACGCTTCCGCACCGCCACCGATCTGATCCGCCTCCGCTGCGAGCAGTACTTCAAGCAGATGCGCGAACAGCGCGCTGAAAGCCTGACGAAGCGCGCCGCGATGGTCGAAGAAGCCGAAGCCCTCGCCGCCTCCACCGACTGGGTGAAGGCCGCCACGCGCTTCCAGGCCCTCCAGGAAGAATGGAACGCCGCGGGTCCGCTCGGGAAGCCGGGCGAAGGCAACGATCCGGCGCGCGAACTGATGCGCCGCTTCCGCGCCGCGTCGAACACCTTCTTCTCGCGCCGCCGCGAAGACCTCGCCGAGCGCAAGAAGGTGTGGGGCGACAACCAGTCGAAGAAGGAAGCGCTCTGCGCCCGCGCGGAAGAACTCGCGCAGTCCACCGACTGGGACACGGCCGTGAACGAAATGAAGAAGCTGCAGGCCGACTGGAAGACGATCGGCCCGCTGCGCCGCGCGAAGTCGGAACAGCTGTGGAACCGCTTCCGCACCGCCGCCGACACGTTCTTCGAGCGCTACCACCACCGCCACGAGCTCGCGCTCGCCGGCAAGGTCGCCGAACGCGAAGCGATGGTCGTGGAAATGGAAGCGATCGCGCTCGCCGAAGCCGCGATCGAGAACCTCGCGGACAAGGTCCAGACGCTCCGCACGACCTGGAACCGCGCCGTGCCGATCCCCTCGCCCGACTTCCGCGTGATCGCGGATCGCTGGCAGAAGGCGCTCGCCACCGTGATCCAGCGCTGGCCCGACGCCTTCAAGGGCACCGACGTCGACCCGACCGCCACCGTGCAGCGCATGGAGAAGATCGTCGCCAAGCTCGACGCACTCCTCACGCAGCTCACGAGCACGGCGGACGAACCGGCCAAGCCGAACCTCTCGCCCACGGAACTGCTCGCCGCGAAGCTCCGCAACGCGCTCGCGAGCAACGCCATGGGCAGCCGCAACACCGATGACGCGAAGTGGCGCGGTGCGGCCGACACGCTGAAGGACGCGCAGCAGAGCTGGCAGCGCATGCCGCCGGTCATCGGCGACGAGGCCGAGAAGCTCAACACGCGCTTCAACACCGTGTCGCGGAAGCTGCAGGATCTCGTGCGCAAGCACGCGCCGGCACCGGCGCCGTCGCATGGCGGCTTCAGCGGCGGTGGACGCGATCGGGATCGTGATCGTGGTCCGCGCGGCGATCGTGGCGACCGCGGCGATCGCGGCCCGCGCAAAGATCGTGGCGATCGTGGTGGGAAGCCGGGACGCAAGCCCGGCACGCCGACAACGGTCTAGCAGGAACGCAACGTCGTCGCCTTACCGGCGTTTCCGGGAGGCGGACTGTCTGAAACCTGAACGGGGCAAGCCAGGAACTTTCTCCGGACAGAGCCGCAGGGATTCGGCTTCAGCAGTTCGCTTCACGGAAACGCCGTTGTTATTTCCGGCCGAGCGCCTCGGCAATTTCCTCAATCTGCAACGCGTGCCGCCGCTCGTGTCCACCGAGCGACGCGAGCCACTGATAGCCGTCGATCCGGCCCAGCGCCGGATGATCGCGTGAGATCGCCGAGAAGTCGCGACCGGCGTACGAATCCATCAACGCATCGAGACTCTTCCACGCCGCCTCGAGCGCGGTCCACGCCGCCTGAAATGTCTGTTTGCCTTGCGGCAGGATGAAATCCGGCGCCTGTACGGGTCGGCTCCGGTCGAGCAACCGCGCGCGATCGAAGGGCGTCGGCGTCGTGTGCGCCCCCATCGGCGCCGTCGCGGCCATCGTCCCCATCGCGGAGGCGGTGCGGGCTTCGACAATGGCGACGTGCTCGACCACTTCGGTGACCGACCAGCGATCGGGCGCCGGACGCGTGCCGCGTTGCGCGAGGGGCACGCGGTCAACGGCGGCACGGAAGGCCGCGCGATCGTCGAGCAACTGATGATGGATCACGGCGAGCGCGGCGTCGGTCGTCATGCGAGTGCCTCGAGATTCTTCTGGGGAAAGCCGCATGATTATCGCCGATCGGACTGCGCGTGACGCGACATCCGCGAAGTATGTTGCGAATTTATCGGGTGATTGGCGCGCAACATGATCGGGTGCGGTAGCGTACCGACATGGCGCCCACCACGTCGGCCCGCGTGGTCGAGCTTCTCGCCTGGATGCAGTCACGCGGCAGCCGGAAGAACGTCGACGGCATGGCGCGCTACGGCATCGTCGCCGACAAGGTCTTCGGCATTTCCGTGGGCACGCTGCGCGCGAAGGCGAAGCAGATCGGCCGGCACCACGCGCTGGCGATCGCGCTGTGGAAGACGGGCTGGTATGAAGCGCGGATGCTCGCGGCACTGATCGACGACCCGGCGGCGCTGACCGCGACGCAGATGGATCAGTGGGCGAAGCAGTTCGACAACTGGGCGATCTGCGACACGACGTGCTTTCACCTCTTCGACAAGTCGCCGCTCGCCTGGTCGCGCATCCGCGCGTGGCACCGGCGAAAGGATGAGTTCGTGCGGCGCGCCGCCTTCGCGCTCATCGCGAGCGTGGCGCTGCACGACAAGACGGCCGACGATGCCCTGTTCGTGCCGTGCCTGATGATGATTGAAGCGGCAGCCACCGACGACCGCAATTTCGTAAAGAAGGGCGTGAGCTGGGCGCTGCGTGGCATCGGCAAGCGCAGTGCGGAGTTACATGCACCGGCGGTGACGCTGGCGACGCGACTGTCACAGTCGTCGTCGAAGTCGGCGCGATGGATCGGCGCCGATGCGATGAAAGATCTGCAGACGCCGGCGACAAAGGCGCAGCTGGCACGTACCGCGGCCCGGCGTGCGCGACGTGCGGCAAAGACGGTGAGCCGCCGACGCGGCCGCGCTACTTGACGTTCTCGAACGGCACGTTGCCGATCGCGTAGCTCTTCCAGTCTTTGTAGTCGAAGTGCCACCACTCTTCCGGGTTCACGGTGAAGCCTTCGGCTTCCATGAGCTTGCGGAGAAGCGCGCGATGCCAGCGCTGCTGCGCCGTGCCGCCCGGATAGAACGCATAGGCGCGTTCGGTGCTCTCGTCGTACGTGCTCGGCATCTCGACGACAAAGCCCGTGGACAGATCGTAGAGCGTGAGATCCACCGCGCAGCCACGGTTGTGCTTGGAGCCACTCGCCGGATTCGCGACGAGCCAGTGCTTCTCCACCGGTGTCGCGTCCCAGAACGCCTTCGTCACCGCCCACGGACGGTAGCCGTCGTGAATGCGGATGCCATAGCCGAACGCTTCGAGCTGCTTGTGCACGCGCACGACGGCCTCGGCGGCCGGGCGCTGCAGGTACGCGCGAGCCTGTGTGTAGAACTGCGTGCTCAGGAAGTTGTTCGTGGTCGCGTACCGCACATCGAGTTGGATCGTGTCGGCACCGGTGAGCTTGCGCACATCGACGAGATCGGCGGCGCGGAAGTCGCCGGTCTCTTTCGGCGGTGACGTCTGCCACGCGGCCTTGAGAATGTCGGTGACCGAGCCGACCGGCGTCACGCGAAGCTGGCCACCGTCGGCAGGACCGACCTGCACACGCCAAAAGGTGTCATTGCCGGTCGACAGGGAAATCACGCGCTCACGCGATGTGCCGGGAACACGCTCGGTGAACAGTTGGTCCTTGAACGTGTCGTAGACCTGCGGAAACCGCCGCGCCGGCGCGCGATCGATCGTGATCCACGTCGTGCCGTCTTCCTCGAAGACGATCGCGTGCTTGGGCGTCTCGCCCGGCGCCGCTTTGGTTTCGTAGGTGCCAATGAGCGCGAGCGCCGACGCCGGCGCCGCCTTCGGCTCGAGCACGTTCGCCGGCTCGGTGCCGCGCGGCCAGGAGGGCGCTTGCTGCTGCGCGGCGAGCGACACCGATGCGGCGAGTGCGAGCACCGTGGTCCAGCGGAGTGAGTTCCCCATGCGGGTATCTTACGCGCGACGGCCGCGCCCGTCTCAACCGACCGGCGTGATCAGGAACTGCTCGATCCGTCCGTTGTTGCCGGGTTCGAAGAAGGTGGAGAGATTCAGCGTGCGATTGGCGTAGGTGATCCGATAACTGCGGATGACAAAGCCGCCGCGAAGACTGGCAGGGCCTGTGGGGGTGAGGCTGACCGGATCCCCGAGCGGAGCGAGGCTCTCGCGATAGTCGGCGAGCGCGACGGGCGTGAAGTAGTAGTTCGCGTTCTCAGTGAGCAGCGAACGATCCAGCGTGCCGGCGCGCAGTTGATCGAGCACCAGGCGGACCTTCGCGGCTGCGGCCGCGTCAGCGGCGCTCGCCGGCGCCGGCGGCAGCAGCATCGACACCAAGCCATTGGCAATGCTGCCGGCCGCGCTGCTCGACCACGTGTTCGTCAACACCACGAACGCGGCTTTCTCCTCGGGGAACACCATGTTCTCGGAGATGAACCCCACAGCTTCGCCGTTGTGTTCGATCATGCGGCGGCCGCCGAGATCGCGAATCGACACACCCAGCCCGTAGCGCGTGTCGTTGCCGTTCTTCAACTTGATCGATGTTTCCTGCACCGCCCAGTCGGCCGGCTTCAGCAACGTGCGATTGATGCGGGCGATGTCCCACTTCGCCAGATCACGCGCGCTCATCGCGAGTTCGCCGGCGGCATACAGCCATCCCGCCGCCGCGGGCGGTTCCGGGCGAACCGGGCCCAGCGCGTGGCGTCCGTAGCCCTGCGGAAAATTTGGGCCCACAGCCAGATCCTGATCGTAGGCCGTGATCGCGAGCGGCTTGAAGATGCGGGCGTTCAGAAAATCGATCAACGTCATGCCCGACACTTTCTCGACGATCAAGCCGGCGACGACGAAGCCCGTGTTGGAGTACTGCCACGCGGTGCCCGGCTCGAAGTCGAGCGCTTTTCTCGCCCAACCATCAAGGATGCCTTGCGGACTGACCGGCGTCGCCATCGCCTTGAAGGAGTAGTCCTGCGGCCAATAGTCCTGCAGGCCCGACGTGTGGCTCAGCAGCTGACGGATCGTGATGCGGTCACCGCTGGAGATGCCGCTCACGTACTTATCCACGGTGTCGTCCAGCCGCAGCTTGCCATCGTCGGCCAGCAGCAAGATGGCCGCGGCCGCGAATTGTTTCGAGATCGACGCAATCTGATACGGCGCGTCGTCCTTGGGCACCCTGATGGTCTCGGACTGCTTGCCGTAGGCCTTCGCGTACACGATCGCACCGCCGCGCACGATCGCGATCGACGCGGAGGGTGTGCCGGTGGAGGCCAATGTGTCGGTGACGAGTTTGTCGACTTTGGCCGTCTCGGCAGACGAGAGCGCCTGGCCGAATGCCGGCGCGGCAACGAACAACAGAGCGGCAACGAGCAACGTGCGGCAGTGCGTCATGGGAGTCCTCGATCGCGCGAGTCTACACACGGGTGGAGCGGTCTGCGGTGCGCTACTTCACGCCCGACACGACGAAGAGCTGTGAGAGTTCGCGGGTGAAGTGATAGGTGTACGGTCCGTCGTCGGACCAGGAGCTCACGCCCAGCTCAACGGCGCCGGAGATGTCCGGGAGCGTCAGCGTCCTCACGAGTGTGCGGTCGCCGGTCAGCACATTCACGCGGTAGACCTTCAGTGGGAGCTCCAATGGCGCCGAGAAGACGCTATTGGGCACGGCGCTGCGACCCATGGTTGCGCGTTCCGACGAGAGGCCCTTCGCGGGCACGAGCGTGTCGCTTCCGATGGTCATGACCCACAGCGAGCCATCGGACTTGCTCACGACAAGGGTGCGATCACTGCCGGCGAAGAGCGCGCCGATGACGCCCTCGGGGGTCACGGGCTCGAGCGGTGCACCGGCGCGGACCTCGGTGCGGTAGCAGCGCGATGCCTTCGACTCCCCTGCGAATCCACACACGAGGGCGTGCGTGCCGTCGGCGAAGAACGTCGGACCGGAACGGTTCGAGCCGCTCATGTGGAAGCCGGCCAACTTGATCGGTTCGCCCGTCCCTGTGGGGTAGAACCCTCCGTCCATGGTCGACAGCTTCTTCATGCCGACCCATTGGCTGTCTGGCGAGAGGCCCGTCGCCAATCCGGGCCCCAGTCGCACCACCGGGCCTCCGACCGTGTCGCGCCACGCGACTGCGTAGTCGGTGCCGGCAGACGCGGAGAGGTCGGTGAACGCCAGATGCTTGCCGTCCGCTGAGATGTGCGAGTTGATGGAGAAGTCGAGCCAGGGAAAGTCGCGCTCGTCTTTTTCGCCGGCCAAGCGCGCGCGCACGCCGGCGCGCATCTCGTCGGTAATCGCGAGAATCTGTCCGGTCGCGTGGATGTCGAGAACTTCCATCGCATTCGGCGCGCCGATCACCCGGCGTGGCGATGGGGTGCCTGTGACATTCACCGCGCGCACCTGGTAGTTCTGGCTGCCGTCGGCCGCCGCCGAGTAGTAGACCGTCTTGCTGTCGCGCGACCACGCCGTGCCTTCTTCGCCCCAGAACTCGCCGTCGAGCGTGCGCACGTTGCCGCCGCGATCAACGATCTTCACCCAACCGCGATCGTCGCCGAGCTGTTGATGCTCGAAGAACGCGACGAACGCGCCATCCGGCGACAGGCGAGGATCGCTGAGGTACCCGCGAGTGATCGAGTACAGCGTCTTACCCACCGGATACTCGATCGTCCACGTGCCCTTGTCTTCGCGGACCGCCGCCAACGTCGCGCCGTCCGCGCGCGTCGACGGCCTGTCCGCGCACCTGCTCCGGCGCCATGTAGCCGACCGTGCCCATGACCGTGCCGGGATTCGTGGCTGCCGTGCGCGTGGCGTCGCTGTTGCCGTCGCCGCCGAACTGGCGCGCGAGGCCGAAGTCGAGGATCTTCACCTGCCCGTCGTCGAGCAGGAACACGTTCTCGGGCTTGAGGTCGCGATGGACGATGCCCTTGCCGTGCGCCGCCCCGAGCCCGCGCGCGATCTGCACGGCGATGTCGACGGCTTTGCGTACGCCAAGCGCACCGCTCATGAGCCGCTCGCGCAGCGTCGCGCCCGTGAGCAGCTCCATCACGACGTAGACCTGGCCGTCGTGTTCGCCGGTGTCGAAGATGGAGACGATGTTCGGATGCGACAGCGCGGCGAGAGCATGCGCCTCGCGCTCGAACCGCGCGCGCCGCTCGGCATCGTGCGCGAACGACGCGGGCAGCACCTTCACGGCCACATCACGGTTCAACCGCGTATCTTTCGCGCGGTACACCTCACCCATGCCGCCTTCGCCAATTTTCGCGGCGATCTCGTACGGGCCGAGTTTCGTGCCGGTGGTCAGAGCCATCGCATCTCGAACAGAGCGACTAGTCTAAACGACCTCGGGAGTCGTTTTGCCCTTGATTGGAAACTGCGGTTTACGCCGCGAGCAGTTGGCAGGAATCTTGATACTGCGTTTGCCATGCCCTATCGACCGAGAGCCGGCATGGCCGGCGTGGTGTTTCATGTGCTGAATCGCGGCGTGCGACGCCTGCCGCTGTTCGAACAGCCGAGCGACTATCAGGCGTTCCTGCGTGTGCTGCGCGAGGGACAGGCGCGCATCCCGATCAGGTGTCTGTCGTACTGCCTGATGCCGAACCATTTCCATCTCGTGCTGTGGCCGAGCACAGACACGGAACTGTCGGCGTTCATGGCATGGGTCACGACGACCCACAGCAAGCGCTGGCACGCGCATCGGGGAACGACAGGGATCGGACACGTGTATCAGGGGCGGTTCAAGGCACTGCCGGTGTCGAGCGACAGCCACTTCCTCAGCCTCTGCCGCTACGTCGAACGGAACGCCGCGCGTGCACAGCTGGTCACCCGGCCCGAGTTCTGGCCATGGAGCAGCCTCGCGCAGCGTCTGCACGGCGGCTCAGTCGTCGAGCTACACGAATGGCCGGTCGAGCGCCCACCGGACTGGACGACCCTCGTGCAGATCGAAGCGGCGCGCGAGACCGAAGAGCTGCGCCACGCCGTCATCAGCAGCACCCCCTACGGACCCGACGCCTGGCGCGATCGGTTTCTGCAGGATCGCGCCTCGGACGACTCGCCAGCCGGCAGCCGAACACCACACGATGACGCCTCTAGTTGACGTTTTGCCCCAAAACGACTCCCGAGGTCGTTGCGGTGCGAGGTCGTTGCGGTGCGAGGTCGTTGCGGCGCCTCGTGGTATACCTTGCACATGACTCACGTCGTTGCCCTGCTTCTCACCGCATTTCTGGCGCAGTCTGGTGCGTCGAGCGCGGGTCCGTGGATCTCGCTGTTCGATGGCAAGAGCATGGACGCGTGGCGCATCTTCAAGACCGACAAGGCGCCGAAGATGTGCGATGTGCCGGGCGCGCCCGGCAACAAGGACTGCTGGGAGATCGTCAACGGCATCCTGCG
>CAYFLU010000119.1:1463-10177 GCA_964343975.1 uncultured Solibacteraceae bacterium | reverse complement strand
GCGACGGCAAGAACGTGAACCAGGTCACGCACCTCGGCAAAGCGAACTGGGCGCCCTACTGGACGCCCGACAGCAAGCGGATCATCTTCGCGTCGAACCACAAGGATCCGCAGGGCCGGAACTTCGATCTCTTCCTCGTGAATCTCGACGGCACCGGACTCGAACAGGTCACGTTCAATCCCACGTTCGACGGCTTCGCGATGTTCTCGCCGGACGGCAAGAAGCTGGTCTTCGGTTCCAACCGTCACGATGCGAAGGAAGGCGAGACGAACATCTTCATCGCCGACTGGGTCTGGTAACGACTGAAGTAAACGGTTTACCCGGCGCGTAAAGACATCGCGCCGGTCGCATGGCGCTCTCGTGTGCAGGCCACCGGATCCGGACCGCTCCGGCGTGGCCTTGAACTTGCACACGGGAGCGCCATGACTCTTTTCCATCGTCGTTTCGTCATGGCCGCCGTGTGCGCGGTGTCGTTCATCGCGGTGCGGCGCGGTCATCGGCCTCGAGTACCGCATCGCGCCGATAAACAACGTCCAGGCCGTGCTTTATCGCAACAGTGCGGACAAGACGATTCAGGTGTCGTTGCAGGTGGATGCCGTCCGTCAGGGCGGCGCGATGCCGGTGTCGGTGGCTCTCATCGGTGCCGTCGAGGGCAATCAGAATTTCGGCATCGGCTCCTCGTCCGGCCACGACCACACGAGCGGCAGCCATGTGCACAAGACCCCATCGATTGGCGCGGTGTTCTCGCGCACGTTCGAGGAGCGCGCTGCCGTGTACGCCATGCCGATGTTCGTGCACAACTCGCTCTCGCTCGACGACGGGACATCGCGCGACACGTTTCTCACGGGCTTCGGCGCGCGCGTGAAAGTGTTCGAGTCGACCTATCTGGTGGGTGAAGTGACGCCGCGATTCGGCGGCTACATCCCGTCGACGGCGGAATTCGCCTTCGGCATCGAGAAGCGGTACGGCGGACACATGTTCCTGCTCACGCTCACCAATGCGTACGGCACGACGTACGGCCAGCTCGCCAAAGGCGGCTTCCCCGACACGATCTATTTCGGTTTCAACCTCGGTCGCAAGTTCATCAACTAACGGACGTTCTGGAGAACACGCATCATGAAGCGCATCATCACGGCTGGATTTCTGCTCGCCACTCTGACCTCGTTCGCGGCGTGCGGCAGCACGGCCACGTCACCGACCACGACCACGACCACGACGACCTTGCCCTCGTCCTACACCTTCACCGCCACGTTGCTCCCGGCCAATGAAGTGCCGGCGGTGAGCAACGCCGAAGCGGCGGGGACGGGCACGGTCACGATCACGATGCCGGTCACGCGCGACAGCGCGGGCAGCATCACGTCGGCGACGGCGACGTTCCAGGTGACGTTGACGGGCTTTCCGGCGGGCATGACGCTGACCGGCGCGCACATTCACAACGGCGTGGCCGGCAACACGGCGCCGGTGCTCGTGAACACGGGGTTGGCCAGTGGCGAGATCGTGCTGACGAACGGCTCGACGACGTTCACGAAGAGCAACATCAATGTGGCGGTCGACACCGCGCAGAACCTGGTGTCGGGTGCGAACGGGTTCTACTTCAACGTGCACAGCACGCTGAACACGGGCGGCGTGGCGCGCGGACAGCTCACCAAGCAGTAACCGGCGAGTCGCCGGGCGTGCGCCTCAGTGCGCGCGCCCGGTGGCCGCTTCCACCGCGCGACGCAGGTCGTCGCGCATGAACGGCTTGTTCAGCAACTGGTCATTCGGGCCGATCTGGCCCTGATCGAACGGATAGCCCGTCACGAAGATGAAGGGCAGGTCCGGATGCGCGTTCCGCAGTTCCTGCGCCATCGTCACGCCATCCATTTTCGGCATCCGCACATCTGTCACCACGACGTCCACACGGCCCGCGACTGCGGCCGCGGTGATCGCGGCCTTGCCGTCGCCGGCTTCCGCCACGAAGTAGCCGTCACGGCGCAATGCCGCGGCGCACAGGCTGCGGATGGCCGGTTCATCGTCGACGAGCAGAATCGAGGTCACGCCATCGGGCGCCTGAGCCACCGTGATGTCCGGCTCTTGAGCCATGGGTGATTGCAGGAAGTTGGGGAGTCTCAACATAAACGCCTCGATCGGGTCTCCACTCCCTCAATCGGCGCAAATGCGACCGGCATCAGCCGGAAAGTGTGCCAGCTACTCGTTGAGCACGCGCGCAGACACCGCCTGCAGCAGGGCGGCGGGCGAGATCGGTTTGATCAGCATCGTGTCGCGCGGGCCGGCGGCCTCGTGGCTGACGGCATTGCCGGAGAAGAAGATGACCGGCAGATCGGATTGGCGCTCGCGGAGTTCGCCGGCCAGGCTATGGCCATTGCGATTGGGCATCAACACGTCGGTGACGAGCGCGCCGAGGCGGCCCGTGCGTGAGGCACGCTCGAGGGCCTTCTCGCCATCGCTGGCTTCGATCACCTTGTAGCCGGCGGCACTCAGGATGTTGCTGACGAATAGCCGGAAGACATCCGAATCATCAACGACCAGCACGGGGAGCGAGGAACAGACATTCACAGGCCTTTCCGTTTCTGGGATCGGCATCGCCGGAGAAATCTTGAGACTCCTGTGTCGTCAGGCGCGCACGAACGGCCGGCCGCTCGTCGTGGTTAAAACCTGAGCGTTTTCGCCTCAGGTTCGCGCTCGAACAGTGGCCCTTTTCCCCCGTACCGTGTGACAATTTGCCAGCCATGCACCACGCCACGTCCGAAAACCGGGAAATCGACTGGGTCAACACCATTTTCATTGCCGTCGCGCACGTCGTGGCGCTCGGCGCGGTCATCTACTCCCTGATCAACGGCACGAAGTGGGAAAACCTCGTGCTGGCGCTCGTGTGGTTCGTCTGCGCCGGGTTGTCGATCACCGGGGGCTACCACCGCCTGTTCTCGCACAAGACCTATCGCGCGGCGTGGCCGTTGCGCCTGTTCTATCTATTGTTTGGCGCCGCCGGCGTTCAGAACTCGGTGGTGAACTGGTCGTCGGATCATCGCCGGCACCATGCGGTGACCGACGAAGCCGACGACCCGTACAACTCGCGGAAGGGGTTTTGGTGGTCGCACGTGGGCTGGGTGCTCTTCAAGGACCCGGTGCGCGACATCGACAACGTGAACGACCTCTTCAAGGACCCGCTCGTGCGGTTCCAGCACCAGTACTATGTGCCGCTCGTCGGCCTCATGATCGGCGTCGTGCCGGCCGTGATCGGCATGGCCTGGGGGGATCCGCTCGGCGCGTTCCTGTGGGCCGGCGTGATCCGTTTGGTCTTCCAGTACCACTCGACGTTCTCGATCAACTCGCTCGCCCACATGTTCGGCCGTCGTCCGTACAACAACGACATCTCGGCGCGCGACAACGGCATCGTGGCGATCATCACGATGGGCGAGGGGTACCACAACTTCCACCACCAGTTCCCGGGCGACTACCGCAACGGCGTGCGCGCGTGGCAGTTCGATCCGACCAAGTGGATCGTGCGCGCGTTGTCGTACGTGCGGGTCACGTCGGATCTGCGTCGCGTGTCGCAGCAGACGATCGATCGCGCGCGGTTGCAGGCGGCCTCGGCACGCGAACGGTTCGAAGGCGCGAAGGCACAGGCCTCTGCGGCCATCGAAGGCGCGAAGCAGCAGGCGAGTGTCGCCATTGAAGGCGCGAAACACCAGGCGAGCGCCGCCATCGAAGACGCCATCACCGCCACGCGCACGCCGTCGGACGCGCAGTCGTAACCGAGCGGTTCGCCATGGCGGACACGTGTCATCTGTCTCTGATCGTCAACGGCGAGCCGGTCGATCGGCTCGTCGATCCCGCCAAGACCCTGCTCGAGGTCCTGCGCGAGGATCTGCAGCTCACCGGCACCAAACACGGTTGTGAACTCGGCGAGTGCGGCGCCTGCGCCGTGCTCGTGAACGGCGAGCCCGTGCTGTCGTGTCTTACGCTCGCGGTGGAAATGCAGGGCGCGGCGATCACCACGATCGAAGGCGTCGCGAACGGCGCCGAGTTGCATCCGCTTCAGACCGCGTTTGCCGATCACGGCGGCTCGCAGTGCGGCTACTGCACGCCCGGCATCATTCTCACGGCCAAGGCGCTCCTCGAGCGCAATCCCGACGCGACGCGTGACGAGATTCGCGAAGGCCTCAGCGGCAATCTCTGCCGGTGCACCGGCTATCTCCAGATCCTCGACGCCGTGGAAAGCGCGGCGGCCGAGTTGAAGAAGCTCCGCAACAAATGAGCGTCGTCGGCCGTCCCCGCCGCCGTGTGGATGCCCGTGCGAAGGCGACGGGGCAGACAAAGTACGCCGACGATCTGATCTTTCCGCGCAAGGTGCACTGCCGGTTGCTGCGCTCGCCGCATCCGCACGCGCGGATCGTGTCGATCGATACGGCGAAGGCGGCCGCGCATCCGGGCGTGCTGTTGGTGCTCACGGGCGAGACCTTCCCGATTCCGTACGGCGTTCTGCCGGTCAGCCACGATGAGCACGCGCTCTGCCACGACCGCGTGCGCCATGTGGGCGATCCCGTGGCCGCCGTCATCGCGCGCACCGAGTTGATTGCGGCCGACGCCACGAAGCTCATCGATGTCGTCTACGAGCCGCTGCGCACGTTCGCGACGCCGGAAGAGAGCCTCGCGCACAGCGAACCTCGCATTCACGAGTACGGCGACGACGGGAATATCCACAAAGCGGTGGCGATGCAGTTCGGCGACGTGGACGCGGCCATTGCCGGCGCGGATCATGTCTTCGACGACGTGTTCTTCTTCGAAGGGAACACCCACCTCGCGCTCGAGCAGCACGCCACGGTGGCGCTGACCGATCCGGACGGCAAACTGGTCGTCTACTCGAGCACGCAGACGCCGCACTATCTGCATCGCGCGCTCGCCAAGACGTTGCAGACGCCGGCGGCGCACATTCGCGTGATCGCCACGCCGAACGGCGGCGGCTTCGGCGGCAAGTCGGACCCGTTCAATCACGAGATCGTCGTCGCGAAAGCGGCGCTGATGCTGGGCCGGCCTGTGAAGATCTCGCTCAGCCGCGAAGAGGTGTTCTATTGCCATCGCGGCCGCCATCCCGTGCAGATGCGGTTCCGTGCCGGCGTCACCAAGGACGGCACGCTCACGGGGCTCGACCTGCAGACGCTGCTCGACGGCGGCGCGTATGGCTCGTACGGTGTCGCGAGCACGTTCTACACGGGCGCGCTTCAGACGGTGACGTACCACATTCCGACGTACCGCTTCCGCGGCTGCCGCGTGTTCACGAACAAGCCGGCGTGCGGACCGAAGCGCGGACACGGCACGCCGCAGGCGCGGTTCGGGCAGGAAGTGCAGCTCGACAAGATCGCTGAGGCGCTGAAGCTCGATCCGGCCGAGATGCGGTTGAACATGATTGCGCCGCCGAACAGCCTGACGGCGAACTTCATGAAGATCGGCACGATCGGTCTTGCCGAGTGCATCCGCAAGGTCGTGGAGCGCAGCGACTGGAAGAACAAGCACCGCAAGCTGCCGTTTGGCCGCGGCGTGGGGCTCGCGTGCTCGTCGTATCTGTCGGGCGCCGGTTTGCCGATCAACTGGAACGACCTGCCGCATAGCGGCGTGCAGTTGAAGCTCGATCGCAGCGGCGGCGTGACGGCGTTCTGCGGCGCCACGGAAATCGGGCAGGGCTCTGATGATGTGCTGGCGACGTGTGTCGCCGAGATCCTCGGCCTCGAGACCTACGACATCCGTGTGGTCACGGCCGACACGGATCTCACGCCGGTCGACCTCGGGTCGTATTCGAGCCGCGTCACGTTGATGATGGGCAATGCCGCGATCCAGGCGGCGGAACGTGCGCGTGAACTCCTTGCCGAAGGCGTGAGCGGGAAGCTCAATATTCCCAAAGACCGGCTGGTGTTCGCCGACAAGCGCGTGTTCGACGCGCAGGATCCGAACGCCGGCTGCACGTTCCAGGAAGCGATCGTGTTCGCCGAGTCGAAGTTCGGCACGCTCGGCACGACGGGCAGCTACACGCCGCCGAAGCCGCCGGCGCGCTACAAGGGCGGCGGCGTGGGCCCGACGCCGACCTACTCGTACTCGGCGGCCGTCGTCGAAGTGGAAGTGGATCCCGACACGGGCTGGCTCACGGTGCCGCGCGTGTGGATCGGTCACGACATCGGCCGCGCACTCAATCCCACGCTCGTGCGCGGACAGGTCGAGGGCGGCGTGTACATGGGCCTGGGCGAGGCGCTGATGGAAGAGTCGGCGTTCCGCCGCCTGCCTGCGCGCCTGTCGAATGCGCTCGTGCACAAGTTCCCGTCGATCCTCGAGTACAAGAGCCTCACGAGCCTCGACATGCCCGAGGTCTTCACAGATCTCGTGGAGCATCCGGATCCGGCGGGGCCCTTCGGCGGCAAGGAAGTCGGGCAGGGACCGTTGCTGCCGATCATGCCTGCGGTGGCCAACGCCGTGTTTGATGCCGTCGGCGTGCGCGTCGACGAGATTCCCGTCACGCCAGAGAAGATTCTCAAGGCGCTGCAAGACAAGGCCGCGGGCAAACCCGCGCGCTTCGGCCCGTCGTCATTTCCCGAGGTCCGTTGGCCCGAGACGCTGCTCGTCACGCCGCCGTGGGAAGGTGGCGATGGCCGCGCATCGAACGAACCCGAACGCAAGAAGCGCAAAGCCGAGGCCGGCGTCGAAGTGAAGGCCGGCATCACGATCGCGCGCGAATCGAAGGAGGCCCGCTAGTGCTGCGCCTGCCGCAGTTCCGCTATCGCGCGCCGAAGACCGTCGAAGACGCGGTGCGGTGGCTGGCCGAATCGCCCGCCGACACGATGCTCGTCGCCGGCGGCACGGACCTGCTCCCGAACATGAAGCGGCGTCAGCAGACGCCGAAGACGGTGATCGGCCTCCGCGGCATCGCCGAGCTGTCGGGCATCCGGCAGGAGAATTACCTATCGATTGGCGCCGGCACGACGCTCACGGCGATCGCCACGAGCGATGTCGTGCGGGAAAAGTGCCCCGGTCTGTACCAATCTGTCGCGCAGATTGCCACCGGTCACCTCCGCAACATGGCGACGATCGGCGGGAATCTCTGTCTCGACACGCGCTGCACGTACTACGACCAGTCTGAAGAGTGGCGGCAGGCGATCGGTTACTGCATGAAGAAGGACGGCACCACCTGTTGGGTGGCGACCTCGTCCAAGCGCTGCCTGGCCGTGTCGTCCACGGACAGCGCGCCGATGCTCATCGCACTCGGCGCCCGCGTCACGCTCGTGTCGGCGTCAGGCACGCGTGAGGTCGCGGTGTCGGATCTCTATCAGAACGACGGCATGCGCTATCTCACGCGCCGCCCGGATGAATTACTCACGCGCGTGTCGATTCCGGACGCCGCCGGCGTGAGGAGTACTTACTGGAAGCTGCGTCGGCGCGGCTCGTTCGATTTTCCTGTCGGTGCCGCGGCGGCCGCCGCGACGTTCGACGGTAGCGGCCGCGTCGAATCCGTGCGGCTCGTGCTCGGCGCCGTGGCGTCGCAGCCGCTCGTTGCCGAAAAAGCGGCAACGGTGCTCATCGGTCACACGCTCACCGACGAACGCATCGCCGCTGCCGCCGATTCGGCATATGAGATCGCGAAGCCGATGGATAACACCGACTTCGAACTCGTGTGGCGAAAGAAAATGATCCGAACGCTTGTGACGAATGCGTTGCGAGAATTGCGCGGCGATGACATGCGCGACGCAAGAAAACGTCTCGCGCGTCAATTGCTTTAAGTATTTATCCTCAAAAATTGCATATGCTGGAGCGCGATGGCCCGCGCTCGTGCCACTGTCATCAACGAAGAACGGCCTTTCGGCATTCACGAACTGTTCTTCTCCACGACCAACCCGAACGGCATCATTCGCGCCGGCAATCGCGTGTTTGCGCGCGTCAGCGGATGGTCGTCCAATGAACTGATCGGTCAGCCGCACAATATCCTGCGCCACCCCGACATGCCGCGGGTGGTGTTCAAGCTGTTGTGGGATGAGATCGGCGCAGGTCGGCCCGTGGTGGCCTACGTGAAGAACTTGGCGCGGACGGGCGCCTACTACTGGGTCATCGCCTCGGTGGTGCCCGTGGAGGGCGGCTACCTGTCGGTGCGCTTCAAGCCGAGCAGCGCGCTGTTTCCCACGGTGTCGGCGCTCTATGCGCAGTTGCTGAAGATCGAACAGGACATCGAACGCGCGGGCGGCAGCAAAGTCGAGACGATGGCGGCTTCGGGCAAAGCGCTGGATGACGCGCTGAAAGGTCTCGGGTTCGAGTCGTACCGCGACTTCATGTACGCGTTCGTGCCCTCGGAAGTGAAGAGCCGCGATGCCGAGATGGCGCGCCAGCGGCACACCGTGGCGGCCGATGCGCTTGATGCCGAGGGGGATCTCGGCACGATCGCCGAACACGTGGCCGAGGTGCGCACCTTCCTGCACGACGAGTTCGCGCACATGGGGTCGTTCATCGAGCTGGGCGATGCGCTCGTCGAGAAGGCCCGGTTCGTCAACGACCTCTCGAAGAACGTCCGGCTCATCTCCCAGAACGTCTCGATTTCCGCCCGTCGTCGCGAGCTCGCCGGTCGGCCGCTGGCCGTGGTCGGCGACACGATTCGCGAACAGGCCGACGCGGTCGGCCAGATCACGACCGGCCTGACGACGCGCATTCACGAGCTGTCCAAGGCCCTGCACCGCCAGGCG
>CAYFLU010000119.1:0-1363 GCA_964343975.1 uncultured Solibacteraceae bacterium | reverse complement strand
GATCTACCCTCTCGAGCCGTCGGGCTTCGTGCATCGCCGCCAATCCGTGCGCCGCTTCCACCACGTGGTACCCACACTGGCGGAGCGACATCGCCATCAATCCCCGAATGGCCGGCTCGTCATCCACGATCATCGCGATGGCCTTGTGGTCCGGAATGACCTCGGGCGTCGAGGCCGAGGCCTGGCGGGATCCGGTGCGAAACAAACGCGCAAACGTCGTCATATGCCGTTCAGAGAGATCAACGGCCGTGCCAGTTTTGCCGAACAGTTGTGAAGTGGCGGTGACGTGAAATCGACAGCGGCCGATCGACGATGCGCCGACAGCAGCTCAGGCCGCGGCGATCGCGCCGCCCTTGTCGTTCGGCAGGGCGCCGACGACGCTCGACGGTCTGAAGCCACTCGCGGCACACGAACGGTTTGCGCACCACGGGATCGGCGACGCCGATCGTGCCTTCCGTGCGCTCCGACACGTACACCGCCGGCATGTAGCCGGTCATTGCGCGGAGTGACGCGACGACGGCGGGACCGTGCAGGCCGTGGAGCTCGAGATCGGCCACGACGAGATCGATGCGCGGCAGGCCTTGCGCGAGCGCGATCGCTTCCGACGCGTTCGGCGCGGTGGCCACCTGGTAGCCACACTGTTCCAGTGACATCGACATCAGGCTTCGCATGCCCGGGTCGTCGTCGACGACGATGGCGATGGCGCGCGTTTCGAGGATCGGGGCCTGGACCTCGGGTGGATCGAGGCGGGGATCGGCGAAATGCGTGAGGAACGAGAGCAGTGACATGGGTCTCAGGGGCGTGCGCGCGAACATCGCGCGGAGCTGTTCAGGAAATCGGCGCACGCCGGGCCGTCTTGAACGCGGCCGGCGTCGGGCTTTCCCACAAACGACGTACGGCACGTACGCATATTCCCGGACTGACAAAATACCTATGGCACGTACTAGAATCTCTCCGTGGCCAAAAAGAAGGACGCAGGCGAAGGTTCGCTCTTCGACAGCATGGATGACGCGCCGGTGACGACGCGCGGGCGCAAGGGCGAGCCGCCGTTGCCGCCTCCGCCGCCGGATCAGGCGGTGGCGCTGCACGATGCGGCGCAGTCGCGCTATCTGAACTACGCGTTGTCGGTCATCACGTCGCGCGCGTTGCCGGATGTGCGCGACGGTCTCAAGCCCGTGCAGCGCCGCATCCTCTACACGATGTGGCAGCAAAACCTCACGGCGGATGCGAAGCACCGCAAGTGCGCGAAGGTCGTGGGTGACGTGATGGGCAACTACCATCCGCACGGCGACTCGGCGCTCTACGAAACGCTCGTGCGCATGGCGCAGCCGTTCTCGCTGCGGTATCCGCTGGTGGATGGCTC
>CAYFLU010000118.1:2343-10255 GCA_964343975.1 uncultured Solibacteraceae bacterium | reverse complement strand
ACGGCGATTGCGCGGTTGTCGGTGATTGGCGCGCGGGCGGTGACGCGGTTGCTTGCGCTCGCCGGGAACGCCGCGGCGCCCGTGCATGCGCGCACCGGCGCGCTGACGGCGCTCGAGACGATTGCGGATCCGCGGGCCGGAGCGCTCGCCCGTACCCTGTCGGGTGATGCCGATGTGCGCGTCGGCGTCGGCGCCATCGGGGTGCTCGGGGCCTTGGCGCTCGGCGATGATCCGCAGGCCGACAAAGCCTTCGACCGGCTCACCAGCCTCGCCCTCGATGCCTCCATCGACAGCGACCGTCGCGTGGCCGCCTGTCGCGCGCTCGAAGGTCTCCCGAAGAACATCGTCGCGCCCATCCTCGACGCGCTGAGCCGCGAGACGGCGGCGCCCGTGCAGGCGCATGCGACCCGGGCGCAGGCGGGGGCGGTGCAGCCGATCGACAGCTTCACGGATCAGCCGCTGCCCGACGATGCGGCGGTGATGGCGGCGGTGGTGCGCGAGGAAGGCGCAGACGCGAAAGTCACGCTGCTGCGTGAGTTGATCGACAAAGTGCGCGCGCACGAGCGCGCGCTCTCGCCCGAGGCCGCGCAGCCCTGGATGGCCGTGCGGGGGCAACTCCACCAGCATCTGGCCGCGCGTGGCAGCCGGCTGGCCGTGTACGACCTCAGGGAATCGCTGGAACGGTCACATGCCCCGCTGCCGGTGGGCTTTCTGGCCGCGGCGGCGGCCGTGGGTGATCTGTCGTGCCTCGAGCCGATCGCGGCGTCGTGGATCGCGGCCACCGAAGACCGCTGGTGGCGCGATCACCTCGCCGAGGCCTTCGCCGCGATCGTGCGCCGCGAGAAGATCACGCGCAAGCACGCGCTGATGAAGAAGCTGATCGAGCGCTCGCCGAAGACCGCGGAACTGATCGCGCTCGCGCCCGCCAAATAAGACAGGCCGCCGCGCCGAGGACTCGCCTCGGCGCGACGGCCTGAGATCCTGCCCGACAACCTCTCGCTAATACGCCTTCGCGAACCACGCCTTCGCGGTCGCCGCGCCGTTGCACTTGATGCACGTGCCCTCGGCCTTCGGCGAGTTCATGGGGATGTTGCGGAGCGTCGCCTGCGTCTCGGTCTTGATGTCCGCTTCACACTGCGCGCTGCCGCACCAGCTGGCGATCACAAAGCCCGGACGGCCTTCCATGAGGGCCGTGAACTCCGCCCACGTCGCCGCGCTGCGCGTGTTCTCCTCGCGGAACGCCCGCGCCTTGGCGAGGAGGCTCTTCTGAATGTCGGCGAGGATCTCGCCCACCTTCGCCACGAGCCCGTCCATCGGAATCGCCGCCTTCTCGCGCGTATCGCGACGCGCCGAGAACACGCTGCCCTTCTCGATGTCCTTCGGACCGATTTCGAGACGGAGCGGCACGCCGCGCATCTCGTACTCGGCGAACTTCCAGCCCGGCGAGTTCTCTTCGTTCGCGTCGAGCTTCACGCGGAAACCGGCCGCTTCGAGATCCGCCTTGATCTTCTGGCAGGTCGGCAGCACCGTGGTCTTCCAGTCACCGCGCGGAATCGGCACGATCACGACCTGATGCGGCGCGACGTTCGGCGGCAGCACGAGGCCGCTGTCGTCGCCGTGCGTCATGATCACGCCGCCAATGAGACGCGTCGACACGCCCCACGACGTCGTCCAGGCATGCTGCAACGACTTGTCGCGGCCCTGGAACTGGATCTCGAACGCCTTGGCGAAGTTCTGCCCGAGGTTGTGCGACGTGCCCGCCTGCAGCGCGCGACCGTCGCCCATGAGGGCTTCGATCGAATACGTGCGCGACGCGCCGGCGAACTTCTCGCTCTCGCTCTTGACGCCGTCCACGACCGGCATCGCCAGCTCGTTCTCGGCAAAGTCCTTGTAGAGCGCGAGGATCTTCAGCGTTTCCTCTTCGGCCTCTTCGGCGGTTTCATGCGCCGTGTGGCCTTCCTGCCAGAGGAACTCGGTCGTGCGCAGGAACGGCCGCGTGACCTTCTCCCAGCGGACGACGTTGGCCCACTGGTTGATGAGCACCGGCAGATCGCGCCACGACTTCACCCACTTCGAGTACATCGTGCCGATGATCACTTCGGAGGTCGGACGGACGATGAGCTTCTCTTCGAGCTCTTCGTCGCCGCCCTTGGTGACCCAGGCCACCTGCGGCGCGAAGCCCTCGACGTGCTCCTTCTCCTTCATGATCAGGCCTTCGGGGATGAACAGCGGGAAGTACGCGTTCACGTGCCCCGTCGCCTTGAAGCGCGCATCGAGCAGCCGCTGGATGTTCTCCCAGATGGCGTAGCCGTACGGCCGGATGACCATGCAGCCCTTGACCGGCGAGTAGTCGGCCAGTTCGGCGCGCTTCACCACGTCGAGATACCACTTGGAGAAATCTTCGGAACGCGGCGTGATCTCGGTCACAAACGCGTCGCCCTTGCCCTGCTGCTTCGGCTTCTTCTGCTCGTCCACGGCCTGAAACTCCCGGAAATTGAAGTACCTAGTGTACTGCGAGACGACGACCGTCCGGCGGGCCGGCGCCGCTCGCGTGGGCTATTCTTGAGAACGCATGGCCGCCTCGCCCGTTCGCACCATCCCCCCTGTCCGCATCGACGTGACCAGTGAGCGCGGACCATATCCGGTGCTCGTCGGCCCCGGGCTCACCCGAGACGCCGCACGCACACTCGCGGCGGCCGGCCTGCCCGACCGGGCCCTCGTCGTGAGCGCCCCCGGCATCTGGAAACATCACGGCGCGGCCTGGCGCAAGGTGGCCGGCCCCAAGGGCCCGGTGATCGTCGCCGACGGCGAAAAGGCCAAGACGCTCGCCACCGTGTCTCGCCTCTACGACGCCTTCGCCGAGAACCACCTCGACCGCGGCTCCGTGGTTGTGGCGCTTGGCGGCGGGGTGATCGGCGACATGGCCGGCTTCGCGGCCGCGACGTACCTCCGTGGTCTCCGCGTCGTGCAAGTGCCGACGACGCTCCTGGCACAGGTCGACAGCGCCATCGGCGGCAAAACGGGCGTGAATCTCGCGGCTGGCAAGAACCTCGTTGGCGCCTTCCATTCGCCGTCAGCGGTGCTCTGCGATCCGCACGTGCTCGGCACGCTCCCGCGGCGCGAGTTCCGCGCGGGCCTCTACGAAGTCATCAAATACGGCGTGATCGCGGATCCGACACTCATCGAGACGGTGATCGCCCAGCGCGACGCGCTCTTCCATTGCGATCCCGAGACCCTGACCACGCTCGTGGCGGCGTGCTGCCGCATCAAGGCGAACGTCGTGATGGCCGATGAACGCGAGCAGGGACCGCGCCGCGCCTTGAACTTCGGCCACACGCTCGGACACGCGCTCGAAGCGATCACGAAGTACCGCCGCTTCCGCCACGGCGAAGCGGTGGGCTACGGCATGCTGGCGGCGGCCGTGATCTCGGAAACCCGCGGCCTCTTCTCTGCCGCAGAGCGCCAGACGCTCGAACGTGCGATCCGCGCGCTCGGCCCGCTGCCGGCCGTGTCGGACCTCAGCGTGAAAGAGGCGCTGGCGGCCGCGATGCACGACAAGAAGGTCGTGAGCGGCACGCTGCACTTCGTGGCCGCGCGCGGCCTCGGCGCGACCACGTCGCTCACGGATGTGACGAAGGCCGAGCTGCGCGACGCGCTCGTCGCGATCGGCCTGAAGCGCTAACGAATCCAGCCGGGCGGAATGCCCTTCTTGCGCGCGTCGTCTTCGATGGCCGCGATCGCCTCGCGGTCGCTGGCCACCTGCTTCGTCAGGCGCGTCACTTCATCGAGGGCGCGTTGCCGCAGCTCCGCGAGCTGCGCGCGTTGCGCCGGGTCATCGCGGTTCACGAACTCTGTGTTGAGGCTGTTGACGCGGCCCTGCATCGCCTCGAGCAGCAGCTGATCGCGCTCGAGCGCCGCGCGCGCGTCGGTCATGCGCGCGCGCCAGTCGTTCTCCGTGGGAGGTTCGGGAGGCGGCGCCGGAGCCGCAGAACCGGATGTCGACGCGCCCTCGCGATTCGCCGCCGCCGGCGCCACAGGGCCTGCCGTGATCGGCAGCTCGGTCACTGACGGCAGCGTCACGGTCGCCCGCAGCTCAGGATGATCCGCCAGCGTGATCGTGCGTTCCGCGCGCGGCACGAACGCACGCCGCAGGCCTTCGTAAAACGCGGCCTCGGCCAGCGAGCTGCCCGAGACGCCGCGCAGCGCCCCCACGATCAAGATCACCGCTACCGGTGTGGTCCACGGCATGACTACCGGCTCCTCCAGGAACGCACGCGCGGCCCGGCCGGCGTGCGCTCGATCATGACATCAACACCGCGGCGGCCGGCCCCGAGGCCGAACGCTTCGCCGTGCAACAGCAGGATGTGGTTCGCGTCGAGATCGGGGCGGCCGTCGGTTTCGGCCGGGTCATCGGCCGCCCACACCGCCACGTAGTTGAGGTTGGCGTCTGACGGCAGCCCGAGCCGCGCGGCCAGTCGTCCCCACGCAATCAGATGCCACACCGGCGCATTCGCGCCAGTGCCATAGGTGCCATCACTCTGCAACTCCGCCGTGATGGCGGCGAGATCCACCCGCGCCTTCGCCGGCGTCGTAACCACGAGCGACGTATCGCGAAAGCTCGTCGTGACGCCCGACAACCACGTGGACCAGTCGGGCGCGGCGGCCACGTCGCCGAGCACAGACTCCACGGCGGCGTCGGCTGCCAACATCGTGTCGATCGCGCCATGCGCGTGCCCCGCCACCGTCCGCTCGGCGCCGCTCGCCGTCGCGAGACCCAGCCCCAGTCCCGACAGACAGACCACGACCAGGAGCGACAACACGAGCGCGGTGCCCTGCTCCTTCATCGCCCCACACTCAGCGCGCGCGGCGCAATGTCCATGACGAGCGGCAACGCGGGCGCCAGCGACTGCCACTTCACGGCGCTAGCTTCCGCACGGAGCGCGACCCGCACGAGACGAATGCGGAAGACGTCACGGTCTACGCGCGTGCTGCCGGCACTCACCCACGGCCCGTCCGCCAGCGACGCGAGCGGCACTTCCACCAGGCCACCGCCCGGCGCCGCGGCGAAATAGCGAAACGACAACGCGGCGACGTGATCCACGACCGGTTGATCGCTCTGGTCGCCGTCATACACACGCAGCTGCGCCGTGGCCGCATCGCGCTCGAATGTGCGCTGCACGATCGCGGTGACGAATGCGCCGGCGGTGTACGCCGCGGCGGGTGCGCCATGCGGTCGCAGCGTCGCCGCACCGCCGGACACGCGCGTGATGCGGAACAGATCAAAGCGCCCCGACGCGTCTGCGACGAGCACATCCGCGCCGGCCGTCCAGCCGCACAACACCGCCATACACGTCGGTGACGACGACACGGTCATCGACCACGTCACCGGCCCCATCGCCGCCGCCGTCGTCGTCTCTGCCGCGCCCACGGGCACCGACAGCATCGTCACCGCGTCGGCACGCGCGGTGCCGGCGCTGTCGCCACGCACGCTGCCGAGGCGCAGCGGCAGGAGCGCGGGCACCTGATGGGCCGCGAGCCCCGCGCCGGCCGTGTTGAGCTCGCGCGTGAGCACGTCGGCGGCCACCCGCGCGCGCTGCTGAATGTCCATCACTTCCGGCTGCAGCGCCGACGCGCGTGACGCCGGCGACGCGAGCGCCAGCGCGCTGCCGGTGACGAGGAGCGTCAGCACGAGCGCGATGAGGGTCTCGACGAGGGTGAAGCCGGCGCTCATGATGCGGTCCTCGCGAGCACCGACACGAGCCGCACGTCGCGCGCGCCGGGACGCGCCATCGGCGTCGCCGACACCTGCAGCACCACGGCGTTGGCTGGATCGGCCGGCAGCGGCGCCACTTGCCAGCGCCGCCGATACACGGCCGCCGCACCGGGCGCCACCACCTCACCGCGCGCGTCGAGATAGTCCACGCATCCCGCAACATCCGACGAGAGCGAGGCGCCGCTCGGTGCGAGCGCAGCATCGGTGACAGCGACGCCACCCGCCCACGTGAACGACAGCGCGCGCAGCGACGCCATCTTCGACTGCGCGGCGATCACCGCCACCGTGTCGATCCGCGCGTCCTGCGTGAGGCGCGTCGACACGACGAAGAGCCCGGCCAGCCCCGCGGCCGACGTGGCCAGCACGGCCATCGACACGAGCACTTCCACGAGGCTGAAGCCCTTCTGCACGGCTTTCACTATTGCAACTTGCGCTCCAAGCCGGCGCACGGGGGCGCCCGCGGGGATCGGGCGCAAACGCTTCACTTTCTGATACTTGGAGGAGGGCGCGTTTCGTCAAATCCTGACAACGCGCGCGAGCGTTACTGAACTGTAATCAGCCCGACGTACCACGACACGAGCGGCTCGCCCCACCACGCCGCGATGAGCGCCGCCACCGCCAAGAATGTGCCGAACGGCAGCTTCGTCTTCATGCCGCCACGGCCGGCGACCGTGATCGCCACGCCGACCACCGCGCCGGCCAGGCTCGACGCAAACAGCACGAACCACACCTGCTCCCAGCCGAGGAAGGCGCCGATCATCGCGAGCATCTTCACGTCGCCGAAGCCCATGCCGTGCTGCCCCGTCACCCGCTTCCACACAAGACGGATGGCCTGCAGGATGCCGGCGCCGAGCGCCGCGCCGATGAGGCTCGCGACGAGCCCCGGCGGCAGGAACACGCTCGCCGCGATCCCGATCACCACGCCAGGCAGCGTGATCACGTCGGGCAGGATCTGATGCTCGAGGTCGATGAAGAAGAGCGGAATCAGGAGCGCGGCGAAGATCAACCGCACGAGCAGCGCCAGGTCCGGTGGCGTTGCGGCGGCGGTGATCGCAAAGACGATCGCGGTGAGCAACTCGACGAACAGGTAGCGCGGCGAGAACGACGCACGGCAGTCGCGGCACTTCCCGCCGAGCGCGAGATAGCTCACGACGGGCACGTTGTCGTACCAGCGCACGGGCCGGCCGCACGCACCGCAGCGCGACCCCGGCGACACCACCGACTCGCCGCGCGGGAGGCGGTAGATGACGACGTTGAGGAAGCTGCCGATGCAGAGGCCGAAGAGGGCGGCAAGCAGCGCGATCATTGCGGCCTCGTCGGCAACTCAGGCAGTGGCGCAAGCGGCGAACGCGGATCGAGCCGCACGAGTCCGCTCGCCGAGAAATACACGTACGGCGCGCCGGCCGGATCGAGCGGCACACCGCGCAGAAGGCCCGCTTGCCGGAAATCCTCCCAACCTGTGGGATTGCGGTGCACCTTGTCCTGGAACGGCTTCACCATGCCTTCGAGGTCGGCGATGTCCTGCATGGCCTGGAGTTGCGCGAGCCGGCGCTCGGCGATCGCCCGCACCCACGGCTGCGTGGCCGTCGCGGCCATTTCGCGCAGCCACGTCGCGGCCGCTGCCGGATCCGCCTGCGTCATCGTCGTCGCCGCGACCGGCGCGAGCCAGTTCGGCGCGCCGGGCATCGACGCGGCGCGCTTGAACCACAACGCGGCAGTCTTCGCATCGCCGCGGCTCCACAGGTGCACGAAGCCGATGTCTTGCGCGTACTGCCACTTGTTCGGCTGCGCCGCGAGGCCCTTCTCGAGGAGCGCGATCGCCTGATCCGCGCGGCCCGGTCCTCCGGGCGGCGGCTCGGCGAGGAAGATCGCGCCGAACCGGTACGCCGCGACGAACTTCGGATCGAGCGTCGTCGTGAGGTCGAGGAGCGGCTGCAGCAACTCGAACGGCCGATCGCGCCGGCGTGCCAAACGATCGCCGCCGAAGTGCTGAATCGTGCGGAGCCAGTAGACGTCCGCAACGAGCGGCTTCGCGGACAACGCCAGCGCCTTGGCCACCGGGCCGGAGCGCACGTAGAGGGTGCGCGCCACGGCGCGCTGAATCGGCGCGCGCGCATCGCGCGCGGCGAGCACCGACGA
>CAYFLU010000118.1:0-2243 GCA_964343975.1 uncultured Solibacteraceae bacterium | reverse complement strand
CTCGACGAAAACGTGGAGAAGAACAGCGCGATGGCCGTGAGGAGCGCGAGCTCGGCCAGGATCAGCACGACCGCGACGAGCAGCGCCGGATCAAGCGCAGGCGCTTCCCACGACGCGCGCACGATCGGCGGTGAGGTCCACTGCATCCACGCCAGCACCGCGTAGAGCGCCACGGTCATCAGCGCCACGTTGCCGGCGAGCGTCATCAGCAGGCCCAAATACTTGCCGAGGATGAACTCCCAGCGGCGCAGCGGCCGCGCGAGGAGGCCGAAGATGCTGCGCTTGTCGATCTCGCGCGCCACGAGGCCCACGCCGATCAGCACGGACATCAGCGCACCGGCGATCTCGATCACCGCGAGGCCGAGGTCTTTGATGATCTTCATGTCCTGCCCCGCCGTGAGCTGGCCGAGCAGCAGCGACGCACCGAACAGCATCACCGAGAAGCCGATGATCGTGAAGAGCACGCGGTCGCGCGCGCCTTCTTTGAAGACGTGCCACGCCACGAGCTGAATGCGCGTGGCGCTCATCGGGTGGCCTCCATCGCCACGCTCATCGCGTGGCCTCCATGAAGATGTCTTCGAGCGACGCCCGCACCGGCTGCACCGACACAAGCGCGCCGCCGGCCGAGGCCACCGCCGCAACCACCGTCTCGGGCTTCTGCCCCGGTCCGAGTTCGAAGCAATAGCGTCCGTCAGCGATCTCCGTCACCTTGGCGACGAGCGGCGCGAGCGTCGCCACCGCGTCGGGGCGCAGGCTCGTCGCCACCACTTCGCAACCGCGCAACGACGGCGCCGTGAGATCCGTCAACTTGCCGAGCGCCACCACATGCCCGCGCGCGAGGATCGCCACGCGGCTGCACAGCTGTTCCGCGTCCGACAGGATGTGCGAGCTGAAGAGTACCGTCTTGCCCTCGTCGCGCAGCGCCAGGATGATCTGACGCACGTCGCGGCGGCCGATCGGATCGAGCCCCGACATCGGCTCGTCGAGGATCACGAGTTCGGGATCGTGCACGAGCGCCTGCGCGAGGCCCACGCGCTGCAGCATCCCCTTCGAGAACTGCCGCAAGGGGCGCCGCCGGTCTTCCTCACGCACTCCGGTGCGGTCGAGCACGGCCGCCGCGCGTGACGCGCGCTCGTGCGCGGGCACACCGCTCAGGCCGGCGAAGTACTGCACCAGCTCGTCGGCCGTGAGGTGGTCGTAGTAGTACGGCTGCTCCGGTACGAAGCCCACGCGCGCGCGCGCCTCGGGATCGCCGGACGGCCGGTCGAAGAGGACCGCGCGGCCCGACGTGGGCCGCAGCAGGTCCATCAGGATTTTCAGGGTGGTGGTCTTGCCGGCGCCGTTCGGCCCAAGCAGGCCGAACACTTCGCCGCGCGGCACGTCGAACGAGACGCCGTGCAGCACGCGCCGTGGTGACGGGCGCCAGAAGCCCGTCAGGTAATCCTTGGTGAGTTGCTCCGCGCGGACGACGCTCTGCATGCGCCCGGACGGGCGGCGGCGCTATTCGCCGCCGGCCTTCTGCGCCGCGGCCGGAGCCGCGCCCGCCTTCTTGAGTTCGAGCTGAATCGCGTAGTCGAAGAACTCCGGGTTCAGCCACTGCGAGGTCGGCAGCTTCACGCCGTTGATGTAGAACGTCGGCGTCGAATTGATCTGGAGCGCGCCGCCATCCGACGTGTCTTTCTTGATGCCCGGCATCTTCAGGCCGATTTCACGTTCAAAATCCGTGATCCCCGCGATGGTCTTCGCCGCCTGCCGGATGTTCTCGGTCGTGAGCGTCTGCTGGTTGTCGAAGATCCACTGCTCCATCGCCTCGCCCTTGCCGCGATCGACGGCGGCGCGGTAGGCCACCGACGCATCACACGAGAACGGATGCATCTGCGTCTGCACGGCGACGTTGCAGTTGCTGTTGAGCGGGAAATCCTTCATCACGTAGCGGACCTGCGCCGGCTGCTGGCTCGTGTACTTCGCGAGGATCGGCTTGTACATGATCCAGGTCTGCTTGCAGCCCGGGCACATGAAGTCGCTGAACTTCACGATCACGACCTTCGCGCCCTCGAGACCCACGCCCGTTTCGGTGCGCGGCTGCGCGTTCCACCACGCCTCGAACTGCGACTTCGGGTCGTCCTGCTGCGCGGCCTTGGTCACTGCACCGGCGTCGAGTTTTGGCGGTGCCGCGCTCGACGTCATCGCCACCTTGCCGGACGTCTCATCCTGGAAGTAGCCGGCGATCGTCGCCGACCCGA
>CAYFLU010000117.1:0-10327 GCA_964343975.1 uncultured Solibacteraceae bacterium | reverse complement strand
CATCAGGCCGTTCCACGCCGTAATGACCTTGTCGTCCAGATGCGGCCGCGGCCGCGCACTCCGCGCGTCGTAGAGCGCCTGTCGCGCCGTCGCCAGCACCTGCATCACCTCGTCGGTGCTGCGCCCGGTGCGCGCCGCGATGTCGTCGAGGTCCTGCGCGATGTAGGGAATATTGAGGTTGCGGAACTCGCCCTGCGGATCCGCCGGCGCGTTGCCGCCCGGCTCGATGCCGAAACGGCGCTTCACGATCGGCGCATCGGCGCCGAAGAGCGCGTCGATCTCCGCCTCCGCCCACACGTAGAACGCGCCCTCGCGCTTTTCGCTGCTGTCGTGATGCGGCTTCGAGTCGGCGTCCTCCGCCGAGTAGAACGCGCCGTTCGGCGCCGTGAGGTCCGAGAGCACGTAGTCCAGCGTGTCTTCGGCGATCACCGACAGGAACAAGTCGCCCGTGAGCTGCGCGCCGCCGAGATACGCGAGCACGAGCTGCGCCTGATCGTAGAGCATCTTCTCGAAGTGCGGCACGCGCCATCCGGCATCGACCGAGTAGCGGTGGAATCCGCCGCCGATGTGATCGCGCAACCCGCCGATCGCCATGGCCTTCAGCGTTTCCACGATCACGTGACGGAGCTGATGGTCGCCGTTGAGCGCGTGCGCGTCGAGCAGATAGAACAACTCCGACGGCCGCGGAAACTTCGGCGCGCCGCCGAAGCCGCCGTGCCGCTGGTCGAAGCTCTCGAGAAACGGCCGCACGCCCGCGTCGACCGCCGCCCGGCCCGCGATCGGCGCGCGCTCGAGTCCCGGCCCCTCCGACGCGGTCATCTCGCGCAGCTTGCCGAGCATCTCGTCGGCCGACGCATGCACCGCCGTCGTCTCTTTCTTCCATCCGTCGGCGAGCTGCGTCAGGACGTCGATGAACCCCGGGCGCCCCCAGCGTGAGGTCGGCGGAAAGTAGGTGCCGCCAAAGAACGGCTTCAGATCCGGCGTGAGCCACACGCTCATCGGCCACCCGCCGGCGCCGGTCGTGGCCTGCACGAAGGTCATGTACACCCGATCGAGGTCGGGCCGCTCTTCGCGATCAACCTTGATCGGCACGAACTCGCGATTGAGCACGGCCGCAATGGACGCGTCTTCGAACGACTCGTGCTCCATCACGTGGCACCAGTGGCACGTGGAGTACCCGATCGACAGGAAGATCGGCTTCTGCTCCGCGCGCGCCTTGGCGAACGCCTCTTCGCCCCACGGATACCAGTCGACGGGATTGTTCGCGTGCTGCAGCAGGTAGGGGCTGCGTTCACCGGCCAGTCTGTTTGCCATCACCATCCATCATACCGGGGGCATTCAGACGCGCGTACGCCGCCGACACTTCCGCGCCGTACAGGAAGATCACGGCCGACAGGTAGATCCACACCAGAAACATGGCGACCGCCGCCACCGACCCGAGCACGGTGAAGCGCGAGAGGTCACGCACATACCAGGAGAACAGCTCGAAGGCGCCGCGCCACAAGAGGCCCGCGATCACCGCGCCCCACCACACGTCGCGGAGGCGCACCGGTGCGTTCGGCACGTAGTAATAGATGAGGCCGATCACGAGCATGAAGAGCGGCGTCGGCGCCACGCGCGCGGCCATCCCGCGCAGGGCGTCGAGCCACGGCACGCGGGCGATCACGCCGGCGAACCAGCGCGTCTGCGCCAGTTCGACCGACGACATCAACAGCAGCGTGAACACCAGCAGCACGGCCGCCGAGGCCAGCATCGTGAGCGCGATGAGCTTGTGCTTCCAAAATCCAGGCCGCCGCTCCACGCCCCACGCGTGATTGATCGCCGACGTGATGGCGCCGAAGATGCCCATCGCGCCCCAGACGGCCAGGAGCACACCGGCCACGGTCATCTGCGGCCCGAGCCGCGACAACTCGTGCACCTGCTGGACGAGGAAGTCCGGATTGCCAGGCACCGCCTGCGGAATCAGCTGCAGCAGCGTCGCATCGGATCCGCCGATCGGCACGTGCCCGACCACAGCCAGCACCAGCAGCAGGAACGGGAACATCGACAGCAGCGCGTAGTAGGCGATCGACGAGGCGAACGTCAGGTTGTCGCTGCGGTAGAACTCGGCCACCCCGAGGCGCGCCGCCCGGCCGCCGCGCCGCAGCCCCTCGACGAACGCCGCCGCCTCCGACACTGGCCGCACAGGTTGCGGCGATCCCGACATGCGGCCATCTTATAATCGCCAGCATGTCCAGCCCGCAGAAGCCGGCGTTCGATCCCATGCTGGCCCGACCGGCCCAACCGATCCGCACCAACCCGGCCACCCCGCGTGAATGCGAAGTGAAAGTGCAGTGCGACCGCTGCGGCGGCGACGTGTATCGCATGCACGCCGTGTGGCGCTGCGTGAAGTGCGGCTTCAAGAGCGACTGCTGCGGGTGGTAGCGTGAACGCCCTCCACAGCCACATCCAGACCTCGTCCCCCGAATTCCGCAGCAACGACGCCGCCATGCGCGCGCTCGTCGCCGACCTGTGCACGCGCCTCGAAGCCGTCAAAGCCGGCGGCGGTCCGAAATACATGGAGCGCCACATCGCCCAGGGCAAGCTGCCCGTGCGCGACCGCGTGGCCAAGCTCATCGACCCGGGCACGACGTTTCTCGAACTCTCCGCGCTCGCCGCCAACGGCTTCTACGATGACGAAGCACCGGCCGCCGGTGTGGTCACGGGCATCGGGCGCGTGCAGGGCCGCGAAGTCATGATCGTGGCGAATGACGCCACCGTCAAAGGCGGCAGCTACCTCCCCCTCACGGTGAAGAAGCACGTGCGCGCGCAGGAGATCGCGCTCGCCAATCACCTCACGTGCGTGTACCTGGTCGACTCGGGCGGTGCCTTCCTGCCGCTCCAGGACGAAGTCTTCCCCGACCGCGAACACTTCGGCCGCATCTTCTTCAATCAGGCGCGCATGTCGGCCGCGCGCATCCCGCAGATCGCGGTCGTCATGGGCTCGTGCACCGCGGGCGGCGCCTACGTGCCGGCCATGTCGGACGAAACCGTCATCGTGAAGGGCACGGGTACGATCTTCCTCGGTGGCCCTCCGCTCGTGAAAGCCGCCACCGGCGAGGAAGTGACCGCGGAGGAACTCGGCGGCGCCGACGTCCACACCCGCCTCTCGGGCGTGGCCGACTACTTTGCCGATGACGACGAACACGCGCTCGAACTCGCGCGCACGATCGTGTCGACCCTGCCGATGAAGAAGCAGTTTCCGGCGGGCACGATCTCGCCGGAAGCGCCGAAGTACGACCCCGAAGAAATCTACGGCGTCGTCAACATCGATCCCCGCCATCCCTACGACATTCGCGAAGTGCTCGCGCGCATGGTCGACGGCTCGCGCTTCGATGAGTTCAAGCAGCGCTACGCCACCACCATCGTCACTGGCTTCGCGTATCTGCACGGCATGCTCGTCGGCATCGTCGCGAACAACGGCGTGCTGTTTTCCGAGTCGGCGCTCAAGGCCACGCACTTCATCGAGCTGTGCAACCTGCGCGGCGTGCCGCTGATCTTCCTGCAGAACATCACCGGCTTCATGGTCGGCAAGCAGTACGAACGCGGCGGCATCGCGAAAGACGGCGCCAAGATGGTGCACGCGGTCGCGACGTCGGTCGTGCCGAAGTTCACGGTGATCCTCGGCGGCTCGTTCGGCGCCGGCAACTACGGCATGTGCGGGCGCGCCTACGACCCGCTGCTGCTGTGGATGTGGCCCAACGCCCGCATCTCCGTGATGGGCGGTCCGCAGGCAGCGTCGGTGCTCACCACGGTGAAGAAGGACCAGTTGGCGCGCGCGAAGCAGACGCTCTCGGCCGACGAGGAAGCGGCGATCCGCCAGCCGATCCTCGACAAATACGAGCGTGAAGGCTCGCCCTACTACGCCACGGCGCGGCTCTGGGACGACGGCGTGATCGATCCGGCGCAGACGCGCGATGCGCTGGCGCTTGGCGTGTCGGCGTCCTTCAACGCCCCGATTCCCGACGCGCGGTTCGGCGTCTTCAGAATGTAGATCGTCACTCGAGCGAGTACAGATGGCCACGATTTCCGTCGAGCACGGTCCCGTTACGACCGTCACCCTGAACCGCCCCGATGTGCGCAATGCGTTCAACGAGGCGCTGATCGATGAGCTCACCGCCTGGGCCAAGAGCGTCGTCCCGGGCGAGACGCGCGTCGCCATTCTCCAGGGCGCGGGCAAGGCCTTCTGCGCCGGCGCCGATGTGCAGTGGATGGCGAAGATGGTCGGGTACTCGCGCGACGAGAACTTCGCTGATGCCAAGCGCGCCGCCGAGATGCTGAACGCGCTCGACCGCGTGCCGGTGCCGCTGATCGGGCGCGTGCATGGCGCGGCGCTCGGCGGTGGCTCGGGCCTCGCCTCCGTCTGTGACGTGGTCGTCGCCGCAGACGACGCGCTGTTCGGCTTCACGGAGGTGGTGCTCGGCATCATCCCCGCGATGATCTCGCCGTATGTCGTGCGCAAGATCGGCATCAACAACGCGCGCGAGCTGTGCCTCAGCGGCACGCGCTTCGATGCCGCACGTGCGAAAGCCGTCGGCTTGGCGAACGAGGTGGTGCCCGCGGCCGAGCTCGACGCGGCCGTGGATCGGCATGTGCAGCTGTTCCTGAAGGCTGCGCCGAGCGCCGTGGCGCGCGCGAAGGCGCTCCTCCGGCAAGTGCATGGCCGGCTCCCCGAAGATGTGATCGACCTCACCTCAGCCGCGATCGCCGAGCAGCGCGTGTCGCCGGAAGGTCAGGAAGGCCTGCGCGCGTTTCTCGAGAAGCGTCAACCGGCGTGGGTGGCCGGCACGGAAGCGCCGGCACCTACGCGCTCTGGTGCGGAGCGTAAGAGTTAATGCGCCGCGTCCTCATCGCGAATCGCGGCGAGATCGCCGTGCGCATCATCCGCGCATGCCGTGAGCGCGGCCTCGCGACCGTAGCTGTGTACTCCGAAGCCGACCGCCAAGCGCCACACGTGCTCGCCGCCGATCAGGCCGTGTGCATTGGTCCGGCGTCCGCGAGCGCCAGCTACCTGAACGTGCCCGCACTCCTCGATGCGGCGCGAACGACCGGCGCGGACGCGGTGCATCCAGGCTACGGGTTCCTCTCGGAAAACGCCGCCTTCGCCGAGGCTTGTGCAAACGCTGGCCTCACCTTCATCGGGCCCCCGGCGGACGTGATCTCGCGCATGGGTTCGAAGACGGCGGCGCGCGCCGCCGCGATCGCCGCCGGCGTCCCCGTCGTGCCCGGCGTGGTCCCGACGGATCAGTCGCCGGCGGCGATTGCCGCCGCGGTGCGCGAGGTCGGCTTCCCGGCCCTTATCAAGGCAGCGGCCGGCGGCGGTGGCAAGGGCATGCGCGTGGTCCGCGCGGAGGCCGAGGTCGCCGACGCCGTGGAATCGGCGAGCCGTGAAGCCACACGCGCCTTCGCGGATGGCGCGGTCTATGTCGAGCGCCTGATCGAGCAGCCGCGGCACATCGAAGTGCAGGTGCTCGGGGATGCGCATGGCCATGTGGTGCATCTCTTCGAGCGCGACTGCTCGCTCCAGCGCCGGCATCAGAAGGTCGTGGAAGAGACGCCGGCGCCGGCCCTCGCCCCGTCCGTGCGCGAGCGCATCACGGCCGCAGCGGTCGCCGCCGCGAAGGGCGTCGGCTATGTGAACGCGGGCACCGTTGAGTTCATCCTCGAAGGGCACGGCGACGACGCGCGCTTCTACTTCCTTGAAATGAACACGCGTCTGCAGGTCGAGTATCCGGTGACGGAACTCGTGACTGGGCGCGATCTCGTGCACGCGCAGTTGCGGATCGCCGACGGCGAAGAGCTCTGGTTCACGCAGGCCGACGTCGCCCAGCGCGGCCATGCGATCGAGTGCCGCATCTATGCCGAGGACGCCGCGCGCGGCCTGCTACCGCAGAGCGGCACGCTGCTCCGCTACGCCGAACCGCAGGGCCCCGGCATCCGCGTGGACAGCGGCGTGCGCGAAGGCCAGACGATCGGCGTCGACTACGACCCGATGCTCGCGAAACTCATCGTCCACGCGGAGACGCGCGAGGCGGCGCTGGCGCGCATGACGCAGGCGCTTCGCGAGTTCCGCGTGCTCGGCGTGCGCCACAACATCCCGTTTCTCTTGCAGTTACTGGCGCTCCCCGACGTGCGCATGGACGGCACCACCGAGTACCGCGCGCACACCGGCTTGATCGAACGGCACCTCGACCAGCTCGCCGCGCCGGCCGACGACACGGTCGCCGATGCCGCGGCGGCACTCGCCAAGTATCTGCAGGCGCATCAGATCGCGAGCCCGGGCGCTGGCGCGGGCACGGCGAGCGTCACCGATCCGTGGGAGACCATCGCATGGTGACGCGCGACTGGCAGGTCACCGCCCTCCCGGACGGGCGCTACCGCGTGGCGCACGGCGATCGCGTGTTCATCGCCGATGCGGTGCGCGACGCGGGCACCACGTGGATCTGGCTCGATGGCCACCTCTTCGATCTGGCCGCCGCCTCGTCCACACGCGCGCGGGCGGCGCACGGCGACGATGCGCTGATGCCGCAGATGTCGGCGAAGGTGATCCGCGTGCTCGTCACCGCGGGACAGGCGGTCGCGAGCGGCGACACGCTCGTCGTGCTCGAGGCCATGAAGATGGAGATGCCGATCCGCGCACCGCGCGCCGCGGTCGTCAGCGCCGTGCACTGCGCGGAAGGCGATCTCGTGCAGCCCGGCACGCCGGTGGTCGATCTCGCGTCGGAGGGCGGCACATGAGCACGCCGCGCGCGATCGAGATCGTCGAGGTCGGCCCCCGCGACGGCCTGCAGAACGAAGCCGCACCGGTGCCGACCGCCGACAAGATCGCGTTCGTGGAACGTCTGGTCGACGCGGGCTGCCGGCGCGTGGAAGTGTCGGCATTCGTCAGCCCGAAGTGGATCCCGCAATTGGCCGACGCCGCCGAGGTCTTCGCCGCGCTGCCACGGCGCGACGGCGTGCGCTACTCCGCGCTCGTGCCGAATGCCAAGGGCCTCGAACGCGCGCTCAGCTGTGGCGTGAACGAGGTCGCGATCTTTGCCGCGGCGTCCGACACGTTCAGCCGCAAGAACATCAACCAGTCCATCGACGAGTCGCTGACCGCGTATGCGGCCGTCGTGGCAGCCGCGCGTGCGGCCGGCGCGCGCGTGCGCGGTTACCTCTCCACGTGTTTCGGCTGCCCGTTCGAAGGCGACGTCCCGGTGGCGCGTGTGCGCGAGCTCACGATGCGCCTGCTGGACATGGGCGTGTACGAGGTCGCCGTCAGCGACACGATCGGCGTCGCCCATCCGGGCCAGGTGCGGTCGGTGCTCGACGTGCTCCTGAGCACCGCGCCGTCTGCCCAGCTGGCGCTGCACTTCCACGACACGCGCGGCACCGCACTCGCCAACGTGCTGGCTGCGCTCGAGCTCGGCATCAGCACCTTCGACAGCAGCGCCGGCGGCCTCGGCGGCTGCCCGTATGCGCCGGGCGCGTCCGGTAACCTCGCGACCGAAGATCTGCTGTATCTCCTCGACGGGCTCGGTCACCCGACCGGCATCGATCGCGCGAAGGTCATGCAGGCGTCGCTCGCCATCGCGCCCGCCGTGGGCCACGCGCTGCCATCGCGCTACGTCGCGGCTGAGCTCGCGCGCGTGCGATCGTGAGAGCCGTCGACACGTGGCTCGCCGCGCTCCACGCGCGGCACGTCGCGCCCTATCGCCCCAAGGAATTTACGCACGCGCTCCGCGCCCTGTCGGCGCGCTACGTGGAACGGCGCGGCGAACTCGCCGACCGGTCCGCGCTCGATAGCGCCGGAAAACGCGCTGCATTCGGCGCCGTCTATGCGCCGCTCCACTTCTTCACGGTGCGCGAGATCGTGCGCGCGCTCGCGCCAGCGGCGCCGTCCGACGTCCTCGATCTCGGCTGTGGCACCGGCGTCGGCGCAGCGGCGTGGGCCGACGCCGTGCGTGAGGCCGGCGGCGCCGTGCCGCCATTGACCGGCGTCGATGAGAATGCGTGGGCGCTCGGCGAGGCGGCGTGGAATTGGCAGCAACTCGGCGTCAGCGGACGCACACAGCGCGGCGACATGGTCGCCGCCGCGGCACGCGCTCCCAAGGGCCCGAACGGCGCGCCGCCGGCCATCGTCCTCGCCTGGGCGGTGAATGAACTCCCGCGCGACGCGCGCACCAGCCTCCTGCCGACGCTCGTCGCGGCGGCGACGGCCGGCAGTCACGTGTTGATTGTGGAGCCGCTCGCCCGCGGCGTGTCGCCGTGGTGGCAGGAATGGGTCGGCGCGTTCAATGGCCTGGCCGTGCGCACCGACGACTTCAAGTTCCGCGGCGTGCTCCCGCGCGCCGTCACGGAACTCGCCGCACGCGCCGATCTGCGGTGGGACGCGATCGGCGCGCGGGCGCTGTTCGTCTCTCGGCCTTAGAACATCCGGCCGCGCGCGCCGAGCATCTTCTCGCGCACGAGCGGCAGCGGGAGCGGTCCCACGGCGATGAACGCGTCGTGGAACTTCTGCAGCGAAAACGCGGCCCCGAGCTTCACGCTGTAGTCATCGCGCAGCTTCAGGATCGCCAGCTTGCCCATCGTGTAGTAGCCATACAGCGGATCACCGGCGCCGCGCTTGGCCTCCGACAGCGCCACCGCCGCGGGCTGGTGCCCCTGCGTGAGGAACAGCTGCCGGGCCTGCTCCACCGTCATGCCCTGCGTGTGCATCTTGATGCCGACGATGAAGCGCACGTTGCGGAGGAGCGCATCCTGGAGCTGCGCGAGCCGATATGCCGGCTCGTTCGCGTGGAAGCCCTCGTCGATCATCATCTGCTCAGCGTAGTGCGCCCAGCCTTCGACGTTCGTGTTCGCGCTGTAGACCTTCCGCGTGAGCGTCGGGAACTGCTTCGCATACAGGAACTGCAGGTAGTGCCCGGGATACACCTCATGCACCGAGACGTTCGCGATCGACGGGTAGTACCACTGCCGCATGAAGTCGAGCTGCTCCGCGGCGCTCCAGCGCGGATCAGGCAACGTCATGTTGTAGTAGGCCTCGGTGGCCGTGGTCTCGAACGGGCCCGGCGTGTCCATGGACGCGCTCGTGGTCGAGCGCATGAACGGCGGGGTTTCCTGCACGTGCGCAGGCGCGGACGCCGGGATCGTCACGATCTTCTTGTCGACCAGGAACTGGCGCAGCGAATCCAGCGCGTCCTGCGTCGTCTTGAGCAGATCCGCCGGTTTCGGGTGCTCGGCCTCGACCTGCTGCAGCACCTGCTCGACGGTCTTCTTGGGATCGATGAGCTTGGCCGTCTCCACGAGGGCCGCTTCGTTCTTCTGCCGGTTCTGCTCCGCGACGGCCAGAAGATCGTCGAGTGACAGATCGACCATCTCGGTCGCGTTCAGGAGTTTGGTGTAGGTGTCGGCGCCAAGCGCGAACGATCCGGTCGACTTCGGCAGGAGGTCCTTCCTTAACCACGCCTTGTAGTCCCCGAGCGCGGCGATCACGGCGTCGTTCGTCTTCTTGAACTCCGCCACGAGTGCGGCGTCCTTCACCTCTGCGAACGCGAGCGGCAGGTCCTTGGCGAAGAAGCTCTGATTGCCGTCGACCTGCTCGATCGCGATCTCCGTGAAGATCTTCGGCGGCGTCTTCAGATTCGCGCGGGCCTGTTGCAGCAACGCGGGCATCTGCTTCTCGCGCGCGATCACGAGCTTCAGCCGTTCGGCGGCCGGCGCGAAGTTGCGCTTCATGATCAGGTAGACGGCATTCGTCGCCGTCGACGTGTAGAGGTCCGCGTTCTGCTCCCAGCCGCGCACCACGTCGAGCTGGAGCACCGTGGCGTCCATCTGGTGCTGGAGAAATTCCCGGTCGAGCCGGGCATCCACCGTGAGGGTGGCCGGATCGATCGCGTCGAGCTTCTGCCGGAACGCCTTGGCTGATGCCACCTCGGCCGCCACCGCCGTCGCGGACAGGTCCTCGAGCTGGTCGTCGTACTTGTGCACGCCGAGGTACGTGGCGTTGCTCGGGCTCTGCTTGTACATCGCCTCGGTGATCTCGGTCACGAGCGCGTTGAACGCGGTGTCCCCCGTGCCCTCCTTCGACGCCGGGGCGCCGCCTCCGCAGGCCGTCATCATCATCGGCAGCAGTCCTCCCACACACGCAAGCATCAGACGACGCATCACTTCACCCGCTTGCCCTTCTGCACCACGATGTCGACCTTCTGCAGCAGGTCGATGTAGCGCAACACATCGCCGCGCACGGCAATGATGTCGGCGATCTTGCCGGCCGACACCGTGCCGACGTCTTTGTCCTTCTTCA
>CAYFLU010000116.1:0-10327 GCA_964343975.1 uncultured Solibacteraceae bacterium | reverse complement strand
GAGGTCGCGGCGATCGACCGCCGCTCGATCGTGACACCGGCGCGGCTGAGTGCGTGCACGGTGCGATCGAACGCGTCGCGCACGGCCGGCTCGAGCGGGTCGAGGAAATGGCCTTCGAGCACCGCCATCTTGAGCGACGCCGGATCCGGCGGTCGCACCATGTCGTGCGGACGGTTGGCCAGCACGCGCCACAGCGCGGCGGCGTCAGCCACGGTCTTCGTGAGCGGCCCGATGTGGTCGAACGTCGTGCTGAGCGGGACGACGCCGGTGGCCGGCACGTCGTGACGGGACGGCTTCAGGCCGACGAGGCCGCAGATGGCGCTCGGAATGCGGATCGATCCGCCGGTGTCCGAGCCGACCGACATCGCGGCCATGCCCGTGGCGACCGACACGGCCGATCCGCCGCTCGACCCACCGGGCGACCGTGACGGATCGAGCGGATGACGGACGGGGCCGAAGCCCGAGTCTTCGCACGTGGTGCCGAGCGCGAACTCATGGAGGTTGGTCTTGCCGATCAGCACGGCGCCGGCTTCGCGCAGGCGCGTGATCACCGGCGCGTCGGCGGTGGCGATGTGGTCGGCGAGCACTTGCGATCCGGCCGTGGTCGGCTGGCCGGCGATGTCGATCAGATCCTTGATCGACACCGGTGCGCCGTGGAGCGGACCGCGGTGGAATCCGCGCGCGATCTCGGCGTCGGCCTCGCGTGCTTGCGCCCGCGCGCCTTCCGCGTCCACGAGAATGAAAGCATTCGTGCCGGCGTTGTGTGCGGCGATGGCCGCCAGTGCGGCCTCCACGCGTTCCACGGAGGTCATGCCCCATAATAAGCCCGCCATGTCGTCTGTGCTTGCCGCGGTGATGCCCGCGCCTCATCAACCCGTTGAACTGCGCGAATTTCCCGAACCCGATCTCCCGGTGGGCGGTGCGCTCCTCCGCACGGCGATGTCGGAAGTCTGCGGCACCGACGTGCATCTCTGGCACGGACGATTGTCGGGCGTGCCGTATCCGATCATTCCCGGACACGTCACGACCGGTACGCTCGACAAGGTGCGTGGCACCCTGACGGACGTCCAGGGGCATCCGCTCCGCGAAGGCGACCGGCTCGCGTTCTTCGACGTGCACCGGACGTGCGGCCGCTGCCTCGCGTGCACGGCGCATCGCACGCCCACGCGCTGTCCGCATCGGCGCGTCTACGGCATCACCGACTCGGCGACGGAAGGCCTCTTCGGCGGCTGGTCACAGAAGGTGTATCTCGAGCCCGGCGTGGTCATGGCGAAGTTGCCGGACGGCGTGGCGTTCGACGACTACATCGGCGGCGGATGCGGCTTGCTCACCTCGGTGCACATCATCGAGCGGTCGAAGATCGTGATGGGCGACACGGTCGTCGTGCAGGGCGCCGGAGCGGTGGGCATGTGCACGGCGGCGCTCGCGCGCAAGGCGGGGGCCGGGCAGGTGATCGTGATCGGCGCGCCCGATTCGCGCCTCGCGTTGTCGCGCGAGATGGGCGCGGACCACGTGATCAGTCTCGATCTGGCGCCGGAGGCGCGGTTGGCGCGCGTGCTCGAGCTCACGCAGGGCATCGGCGCGGACGTGGTCGTGGAAGCGGCCGGCTCGGCGCGCGCGTTCGAAGAGGGCGTGCGCATGGCGCGCAACGGCGGCGCGTACGTGATCGCCGGGCACTACACGAACACGGGCGACAGCACCATCAACGCGCACGAGCACATCAATCGCAAGCATCTGGATATCCGTGGCTGCTGGGGCAGTGAAGTGGGCCACTTCCTGCGCGCGTTGCAGGTGCTCGATCGCTATCGCGGGGAGATTCCGTTCCGGAAGATCGGCGCCCGCACGTACGGGCTGACCGAGATCAACGAGGCCCTCGCCGTGGCCGCGGCCATGACGATTCCCAAGGCGCTCGTCGATCCCTGGCGGTAGTTAGCGGCCGGCGATGGCCGCGTCGAGCGCTTGCTGGAACGTGGCGTAGGGCTGCGCGCCCGAGAGCGTCCGCATCGGCTTGAGCGTCGTCCCGTCGGACTCCATCGTGCCGATCACGAAGAACGGCGTGCCTTCACCGCCGATCGAAATCGCGTACTGCGTGGACTGCTGGATCTGCGCCGTGTATTTCCCCGACGCGTAGCAGGTGTTGAACGACGCGACGTTGAGGCCGGCTTCCTGCGCCCGCGCGGTGAGCAGCGGAGGCTCGTGCGTGCCCGGCGCGCTGAACAGCTTGTCGTGGAGCGGCCAGAACTTGCCCTGCTCGTTGGCGCAGTGCGACGCGACGTGCGCGCGGATCGCCTGCGGATGGTTCTCTGCGATGGGGAAGTCGCGGAAGAAGTACCGGACTTTGCCCGTGTTGACGTAGTTCTGCAGCAGTTGGGGCGCCGTTTGCGTGAAGTGCCGGATACAGAATGGGCACTCGTAGTCGCTGTACTCGACGAGGGCGATCGGCGCATTCACCGACCCGCGCGAGGGCGCGTCCTTCAGATCGATCGAGGCCGGGAGCGCGCGCTTGGGCGCGGCCGCAGGTTGTGTGCCGCCGATGCGCTTCACGAGCTGGGCCTGCGTCTGCTTCAGTTGTTCCACTTCCGCCCGCAGCTGTTCCACTTCCGAGCGCGACGCGCAGGCCGCGGCGCCGAGGGCCAGCAGGCCCCACACCATCAGACGCTTCACTGGAGTCCCTCCACTTCATCGAGCGTCGCCACGGCCCGCCGCATATGCGGAATCGTGATCGAGCCGCCCACGACGAGCGCGACGTTGAAGGCCTCGAGGAATTCCGGACGCGTGACGCCCTCTTCCGCGCAACGGACGATGTGGTAGGTCACGCAGTCGTCGCAGCGCAGGACGAGTGAGGCCACGAGGCCCATCAGCTCCTTGGTCTTCACGGGCAGCGCGCCGCCCTCATACGCCCGGCTGTCGAGGGCGAAGAACCGCTTGATCTCCAGGTTGTCCGACGACAGGATCCGCTCGTTCATCTGCTCGCGGAACTTCCGGAACGCTTCCAAACGCTCGCCCACTCGACCCTCCGGCCGGCTGCCTGATTCCCTTGCCGCTGGCTGGAGAGAATTGTACGCTCACCTCGGCCCCTGTTCCCGGCCGTCGACACGATGAGACGCACACGCATTCTCGCCACGGCCGGTCCTGCCACCCCGCTTCCTGTGTTGCGCGAGTTGATTCGCGCCGGCGCGGATGCCTTCCGGCTCAACTTCTCGCACGGGACCCACGACTCGCAGGCTGCGATGTACAAGACCATCCGCGAGGCCTCGATGGCGGAAGGACGACCGGTGGCCATCGTCCAGGATCTTGGTGGCCCCAAGATCCGGACCGGGGAAGTGAGCGCGCCCTTCACGTTGGGCACCGGCGACGCGCTGACCATCGCCCCCGGGGAGTTCATCGGTGGACGCGGGCGCGTGTCGTGCGGGTTCGCGGCCCTTTTCGACTCCGCCAAAGTTGGCGACCGGCTGCTCGTGAATGACGGGCGGATCGAGCTCGAGGTGACCCGGGCCGGGGCCGACGGTCTCGACACGATCGTGCGTGCCGGCGGCATGCTGTCGAGTCACAAGGGCATCAATCTGCCTGGCGTCACGATCCGCACCTCCGCCGTGACCGAGAAGGACGAGGCGGACCTGCGGTTCGGCGTGAGCCTCGGCGTGGATTTCGCGGCCGTGAGCTTCGTGCAGTCGGCTGAGGACGTGTCGCACGCCCGTCGCGTGGCCGCACAGGCCGGCGCGCCGGATCTGCCGATCATTGCCAAGATCGAGCGGCCGCAGGCCGTCGATCAGATCGAATCGATTCTCGACGTCGCGGACGGCGTCATGGTGGCCCGCGGCGATCTCGGCCTGGAACTGCCGCTCGAGCGGCTACCGGCGGCGCAGAAGCGCGTGACCTACGCGGCCCGTGCGCGCGGCGTGCCGGTGATCGTCGCCACGCAGGTGCTCGAGTCGATGGTCACCGAGCCGCGCCCGACGCGCGCCGAAGTGACCGACGCCGCCCATTCGGTGGACGAGCGCGCCGACGCGATCATGCTCGCCGGCGAAACGGCGGCCGGGCAGTATCCCGTGCGCGCCGTGCAGATGCTCGACGCCATCATCACCGAAGTGGAAGGTATGCCCGACCACGCCGACGTGCCCCCGGATGCCGCCGCGCGCAATCGCCCCGGCCGTCCGCTCTGCGAAGCGGCGGTGACGCTCGCCGCCCGCAGCGGCGCCGTCGCGATCGTCGCCGTCACCGAAGCCGGCAAGACGCCGCGCATGCTCGCCGCGCTCCGTCCCGACGCGCAGATTCTCGCGGCGACGCCGAGCGCTCGCACGGCCGCGCAGTTGTCGCTCACCTGGGGCGTGACGCCGGTGATCACGGGCGCGATGACGATTCCGGGCGTGCGCGACACGCTGCGCGCCCGCAACATCGTGCGGCCGGGCGATGTCGTCGTGTTCGTGTCGATGCATCCGAAGCTCAGCCAGGATGGCCGGAACTTCATCCACGTCGAACGTATTTAGCCGCGCATTCCGCCGCCTCATCGACGACTCGCTCCTGCTCGTGGCGGGCGCGTCGATCGCGTTGATCTGGGCCAATGCGGATGCCGTGTCCTACGGCGCCATGGCCCATGCCCTGCACACGGTCGTCAACGACGTGGGCATGGTCTTCTTCTTCGCACTGGCCACGAAGGAAGTCGTCGAGGCTATGTTGCCGGGCGGTGCGTTGGCGTCGCCGCGCCAGGCTGCCATGCCCATCCTCGCGGCCGTCGGCGGCATGGCGGCGCCGGCCGCGCTCTACGCTGCCGGCGCCAGCGTCTTCGGACATCCGGAATTGCTGCGCGGATGGGCCGTGCCCTGCGCCACCGACATCGCCTTCTCGTACCTCACGGCGCGCGCAATCTTTGCGCGTACGTCGCCCGCGATTCCCTTTCTGCTGCTGCTCGCCATTGCCGATGACGCCCTCGGGCTCATCGTGCTGGCGTTGTTCTATCCGAGCGGTCCGCTTGCGCTCGGGCAGGCGGCCTTGTACATGGCGCCCGCGCTCGTAGCCGCGTGGACGCTCCGGCGTCAGCGCGTGATCAATCCGTGGGCGTACCTGATCGTGCCCGGCGGGCTGTCGTGGATGGCCCTCCATACCGGCGGACTGCACCCGGCGCTCGCGCTCGTGCCGATCATCCCGTTCATGCCGTCGGCGCGCCGCGATCTCGGCCTCTTCGACCCGCGGGAAGAGCACCGCCGCGACACGCTCAACCGGTTCGAGCACACGTGGAAGGTTCCGGTGCAGGTGATTCTGTTCTTCTTCGGTCTCGCCAATGCCGGCGTGCCGATCGGCAGCATCGGCGTGCCGTCGTGGTTGGTGCTCGGCGGGTTGTTGCTCGGTAAGCCGATCGGCATTCTGGCGACGACGCTGCTCGGGGAGCAGTTCGGGCTCGAGCGGCCGCGTGGACTCGACACGCGAACGTTGTTCGTCGTCGGCGTGACCGCCGGGATGGGTTTCACCGTGGCGTTGTTCTTTGCCACGGCGGCGTTTCCAGCCGGGGCGCGGTTGGATCAGGTGAAGATGGGGGCCTTGCTCAGTTTCCTGGCGTCGCCGTTGGCGTTCGCGCTGGCGCGGTGGTTGCGGATTCCACGTAACGCTTGAGTGCGAGCAGCGACGTCTGCCAGTTGCGCGTGATCACGACGTAGTAGCGCCGCCAGCGCGGCGACATGTCTTCGCCCTCCTGACGCACCATCAGCCGGCAATACGGCCCTTCGGCCACGCACTGCACGTGCAGCGTCATGGGACTGAGCGGATCGCCTTCGGGTGGAATCCATGAGGCATCCGCCACCTGAAATTCCTGACCGGCCTTGATGTCGATGATCGTGCCGAAGAAGGTGCCGCCGAGCGGACCGAGCAGGTCGTCGCGGTAGGGCGTCGTCGGCCACTGAATGGCGTAGACCCCCAAGGGCACCGGCGTGGTTACCGTGTGGGCGGTCTGCCACCAGGCGGCGAGCGCCTCAGGCTGGAAGAAACAGTCGAACACACGTGCCGGCGGAGCTTCGATCAGAATGCTCTGCTCGAAGCGTCCGCCGGCGTCGTGAACGGTCCTGGCCATGCGCCGTGTTACTTGGCGCGGAGGGTCTGGGTGTAGGCGACAACGGCCCACACCTGCTGCTTCGTGAGTTCCTCACTCATCGCCGGCATCTTCGGCGACTGACGGCCGACCCAGATCTTGTAGAACACGACCCCATCCGGGTTGCGCGCGGCGCGAGCGGCGACGGTGAGGTCCATGTCGCCCTGATTCTTGGCTTCGGCATCCGGGCCGTCACCCTTGCCGGTCTTGCCGTGGCAGCGCTGGCACTTCTGTTCGTAGACCTTCTTGCCGCCCGCGAGCACGGCGTCGTTCACCGTGAGCGGGTTCTTCTCGGTCTGGGCCTCCGGCGGCAGGGCCCATCCGCCGTTGCCACGTCCACCCTGCGGCGCCGCGCTCGTCGCCGACACCGTCACCACCAGCGCTCCGACCCACACTGCGAGCGCCGCCACCAGCCAGCGACGCTTGATCTCGACATGCTTGATCACGATACAAACTCCTTCGCTGGCGATATTACGACGGATACAGGAGGAAGCGTTTCCGCAGAATCTGAAACGCCTCGACGTCCTGACGCCATGACAAGGCGATGTCATGCGGGTCGGCGCCGCTCTCGAGCGCCTCCCGCGTGGCCGTCGAGCCGGCGAGGATGTCGATCGGAAGCTTCTCGTATTCGTACTCGTAGGGCGGTTGACGCCACGCAAACTGCGCGGGATCCGCGCGCCGGAACGCGTCGATCAGCGCCACGCCGGTCTCGACCGCGGGGAAGGCCCGCCGGTCGGTGACGTGTGCCTGGATGCCGCCACAGGTGACGCGCGCATGCTTCTGGAACGTGGGCTCGAACGCGTGGGCGCGGAAGTGGACGCCGGGAATCGCCCGCGCGTTGAGCGCCGCGGCAAAGGCATCGGGATCGGTGACCCAGGGGGCGCCGATGAGCTCAAACGGTTTCGTCGTGCCGCGGCCCTCGCTGACGTTTGTACCTTCGAAGAGCACGGTGCCCGGGTACACGACCGCCGCGTCGAGTGTCGGCAGGTTGGGTGACGGGAGCACCCAGGTCAGGCCCGTCTCGTCGAAGTACTGGTGTCGTTGCCAGCCTTCGAGCGCCACCACTTCGAGTTTGGCGCCGATCGCGAAGTGTTCGTTGAACAGCCGGGCCAGCTCGCCGATCGTCATCCCGTGCCGCATGGGAATCGGGAACTGTCCGATGAACGACTCGAACCCGGGCACGAGCATCGGGCCTTCCACCGTGACGCCGTCGATCGGGTTCGGCCGGTCGCACACGACGACCGGCAGGCCGTGCTTCGCCGCGGCGCGCAGGCAGTTGGCCATCGTGTAGATGTAGGTGTAGATCCGCGTGCCGACATCCTGCAGGTCGATCACGAGCGCGTCGAGGCCGCGGAGCATCTCGGCGTTGGGCTCGCGGGTTTCCGAGTAGAGCGAGTACACCGGCACCTGACGCCGTGCGTCGTTCGCGTGCGGCGACTCGATCATGTTGTCCTGCAGGTTCGACTGCAGGCCGTGCTGTGGTCCGAAGATCGCGCCGATGCGGACGCCCGCCGCTTCCGCGCGCGCGAGCACGTGCGTCAGCGCGTGATCGACCGAGGCGGGATTGCAGACGATGCCGACCGTGCGGCCGCGGAGGAGTTGACGCTCGAAGAGCACGTCAGTGCCAAGACGCATGGCGACATTATCGCCGAGTCAGGCGCGAGGCGATGGCGGCGGCGACCGCCGCATCGCCGTAAGAATTGCAGCGCAGCCGGAGGGTCAGGGCATCGCCGCCTTCGAAGATCAGGTCGCGCTCCTGACGGCCGGCACGGCGCACGCGGTGCCAGGGCCAGGCAATGGAGGCGCCGCCGGCGAAGATCACACGCGCGGAGGTCAGAAAGAGTTTGCCGGCGGCATCCCCGTGATCGGGGGCGCTCACCGGCGCCATGAAATGACAGCGGTCGGTGCCGATCACGCGGTGTTGGGTCTCGAGTTCGGGCAGGGCCGCCGCGTCGAGGGCGATGACGCGGCTCACGGCCTCGAGCATCTCTTCCTGGCGCTCGCGTTCGTCGAGTTGCGACGGGTCGATCAGCGTCGCCGTCAGGTGATCGAGACTGGCGTTGGCTGGGTCGACGAGCGCGGCATGCGCGGCACGCCACCAGTCCGCCTGACGTCCGTCAGTGGTGGTGGCGGCGCGACGGAAGAAGCTCCACGCCATGGCTCATCGTGTTCCGGTGCAGGACTACGGGAGCCGCGTCACCGCGGCTTCGAGCAGTTCGTGGATCGGGTTGAGCAGCACGATCGCGAGCGTCAGCACGACGACGAGCGCCGCCCACTGATAGTGGCGGGGCGCGCGCGGCCGCGGCGGAATGGGATCGAGCAGGCGGCGCACGCGCTGTTCGATCGGTTCGCCGCGATAGAGGGCCGAGGCCGGCAGTTCCGTGATCGGCTGGCTTTCCGGCACGAGGCGGGCGAGGCGCACGAGCGCGCCGGCCAACGCCACGCGGCCGGCATCGCCGGCGCGGTCGCCGGCGCCTTCGTCCGCGACCTGTTCAACGGCGTCGTGCCAGGCCAGATCCATCGCGCGTCCGGTCGACAGCCACGCAAACGGATCGGGCAGGGCCATGAGCAGCAGGCGGCGCAGGTTGTCGCGTCGCGTGATGTGCATCTGCTCGTGCGCCAGGATCGCCGCCAGTTCTTCGGCGGTGCAGGTGTCGAGCACGCACTGGGCAACCATCAGGCGCGGGCGCAGGACGCCGACGACGGCCACGACAGGGAAGTCGCTGTTGATGGCGAACGCCGGCGTGGTCACCCCCGCGAGGGTGATCGACGTGGCACCGCGCCGCCAGTTCGAGAGCATCTGGTGGTGCCGGACGATCGTCGTCACGAGCCGAATGACGGCGGCGAGCAGCAGTAGAGCGCCGCAAGCGGCAAGGACCGGCAAAGTCTGGCCGATGTGTTCGTCGCCGCTTCTGGGCTCGAAGAGCACGAACGAACCGCTGGCGAGTGTGGCCCATGCGACGCTCGCGACGAGCGGGAGCAGTCGAAGGTGGAAGAGAAACCGGGCGCGATCGATTGGCGCCTCCGGGAGGATGGCCCGTCGCCACTGCCAAACGCAGGCGAGCGAAGCCATCGCATTTGCGCTCGCAAATGCTGCCAGAATCACGACGGCGAAGCGCGCGTCGAAATTCACCGGCGCTTGCGCTCCAATCCAGCCCGTCGGGTTCGCACGAGCTCTTCCAACTCATCGAGCATGTCGCGGTCGTGTTCACCGACCGCGTCGACGAAGTACGACATCAGCGGACGCAACGACGCTTCGTCCCCCTTGATCGCGGCGCGGACGGCGCCGGCGGCCAGCGACGACTCGAGCTCGGCGCGTGTGTAACGCGCGCTGTAGCGGAACGCCCGGCCCGTCTTCTCACGATGCAACACGCCTTTCCGATGGAGCCGGTCGAGCGTGGTCATCAGCGTCGTGTACGCGATCTCGGAAAACTGCGGTTGCAGGTCGCGCACCGAGGCGTCGCCATTCGATCCCCACACCGCTTCGAGGACGCGCCACTCCAAGGGACCGAACGGGTTGGTCGACGAGGAAGTACCCATGAACTTTCGCAGCCAAGTCATTGAGGGAAGTCTACACTCTCGACACACGGTTCGGAAGGGACGGAGGGCGTGTGACGCGGTGGCGGGAACGTCGGAAACTGGCGGTGCTCGGGGGGCTGCTGCTGGGCCTCATGGCCGGCGGCCGGGCGTTGAGCTACGAGCGACAGTCGGAGGCTGCGGCGCTCGTGGCCGCAGGCCGGCGCGTGTACGACGATCGCCAGTGCGCGACGTGCCACATGATCGCGGGGCAGGGCAACAGGCGCTTCCCGCTCGACGGCGTGGCGCGCCGGCTCTCGGAGGCCGATCTCGAGCGCTGGCTGACGGCCACGGACGAAATGGAGCGGGCCCTACCGCAGCAACCGGCCATCCGCATGTCCGAATGGCTCGACGATCAGCGCGCCATCAACGCGAAGGACCGCGCTGCGCTCGTGGCATTTCTCGCCACGCTTCGGTAGGCTGGATGTTCCCGTGCATTGGCAGGCCGTCTTCCTCTTCTCCACGACGCTCCTCGCGATCGTGAATCCGGTCGGCTCGGCCGTGATGTTCACCGCGATTGCGGGGCGCTTTCCGGCGTTGGTGCAGCGCCGCATGGCGAATCAGGCCGGCATGGCCGTGCTCATCATCCTTATTGTGTGCGCGTGGCTCGGGCGCGGCATTCTCCAGGCGCTTGGCATCACCGTGCCGATGCTGCAGGCCGCCGGCGGCCTG
>CAYFLU010000115.1:0-10360 GCA_964343975.1 uncultured Solibacteraceae bacterium | reverse complement strand
TGCTGCGCTACAGCGATCAGAACGGCAAGTGGGAGAAGGAAGCGCTCACGCTGCCTCCGCCGCCCGCGGCGCGTGGTGGCGGTGCGGGTGCCGGCGCGCCGGGTGGCGGTGGCGCGGGCCGCGGTGGCCGCGGTGGCGGGTTCGACGTCAACGCGTTCTACAAGAGCGAAGGCGTCGTCGCGTTGTTTGATCGTGGCGCGAACAGCGACATGGCGGCGGCCGGGAGCGACCTCACCTGGCAGCAGCAGCATCCCGACGGCGGCACGTTCGCGGTGCAGGCCGCCTCGGGCGTCACGGCGACGTCGGCGTCGACCGAGTCGGCGCCGCCGCAGATCGTGCTCGCGGTGGAGCACTACAACCGCATGGTGCGTCTCATCGAGCACAACCAGCCCGTGAAGGTCGAACTGAACGTGGCGGTGAAGTTCAATGAAGAGACGGCCGACAAGCCGTCGGGCTTCAACATCGTCGGCGAAATCCCCGGGACGGATCCGGCGCTGAAGGATCAGATCGTGTTGCTCGGCGCGCACTTCGACTCGTGGGCGAGTGCCACGGGCGCCACCGACAACGCGACCGGCTCGGCGGAGATGATGGAAGCGCTGCGCATCATTCAGGCGTCGGGCCTGAAGCCACGCCGCACGATTCGCATCGGTCTCTGGGGCGCGGAAGAAGGCGGGCTGCTCGGCTCGCGCGCCTACGTGACCGAGCACCTCGGCACGAAGGACGCGCCGAAGCCGGAGCACGGCAAGCTGTCGGTGTACTTCAACCTCGACAACGGCACCGGCCCGATTCGCGGCGTGTGGCTCCAGCAGAACATGGCGGTGAAGCCGATCTTCGAAGCGTGGTCCGCGCCGCTGAAGGATTTGGGCGTGACCATCATGGGGCCGCGCAACGTCGCGTCCACGGATCACTCCTCATTCGACAACGTCGGCGTGCCGGCGTTCCAGTTCGTGCAGGAGCGCTACGAGTACAACTCGCGCACGCACCACACGAACATGGACTTCCTCGATCGGGTGCAGATGAACGACGTCAAGCAGTCGGCCACCGTCGTGGCCGTGTTTGCGTGGCAGGCTGCAAACCGCGACCAGCTGTTGCCGCGCAAGTAGCCGGCCGGTAGGAAGCAAGTCAAAGTCAAAACAATCAAGAAAGCCGGGAGTTAATTCGTCGAATTAACTCCCGGCTTTTTTGTCGTTCCGTCGACGCTGCCGCTTTGCCGTCCTCGTTTGGCAGGCAGTTTGTATTGCCCAAGGCATGCCTCGACGTTCCCAAGCTGGATCTGGCGGCCTGACCTTCCACGTGATGAACCGCGGAGTTCGCAGACTTCGGCTCTTTGACGATGTCGCCGACTACTCGATCTTCGCCGAGTGCGTGGCGAGCGCCTTGGATCGAGTCGCAGTGGACCTCTTTGCGTTCTGCATCATGCCGAATCACTTTCATCTCGTGGTTCGTCCCGAAGCGGACTCGGATCTCTCTCGTTTTATGGGACTTATGACGATGCGCCACAGCAAGTGTTGGCATCGTCGCCGACAGTCCAAGGGGGGCGGCGCTGTGTATCAGGGCCGATTCAAGGCCTTTCCGATAGGGACCGAGCGCTACTTTTACAGCGCCGTTCGATACGTCGAGGCAAATCCTCTACGAGCCCGTCTGGTTGAGCGAGCCGAAGACTGGCCATGGTCAAGCCTTGCGCAGAGTGTCAGAAACTCACAGATCCTCCCGCTCACAGAATGGCCAATTCTGAAACCCACGAACTGGAGTGATCTGGTCAACGCCGCACAGCGATCGGATGAGGTGACAGAAATCCGCAGGTCCGTTCGCGGGAACCTGCCGTTCGGCGGGGAGGCTTGGCGCCAGGCCACGGCCATAGCTTTGGGCACGGCGAACGGCCTCCGCCGGCCGGGACCTCGCCCGTCTCAAGAAAAGCCGGGAGTTAATTCGTCGAATTAACTCCCGGCTTTTTTCTTTTTCTGTGCCCGCTAGGCCGACGCTTCGACCGTGGCCTTCTGCATCTTGGCCGCGAGGTCGCGCAGACCGCGGAGGTCCACTTTGCCGGAGCCCAAGGTCGGAATCGCGTCGACCGCGAAGATCTGATCCCGGCGCGGCAGCCACAGCCGCGGCAGGGCCGTTTGATTCAGCTGCTCCCACACGTGCGCGGGTGGCACCTCTTTCTTGGTGTAGAACGCCACCAGCCGCTCGCCGCGTGATTCGTCCGGCACGGCGGTGACCGCCGCGCAGACATCGCCGAGCACTTCATTCATCGCATCTTCAACGCGCAGGTGCGGCACCATCTCGCCGCCGATCTTGCTGAAGCGCGAGAGGCGGTCCGTGATCGTGATGAACCCGTCCGCGTCGATCGACGCCACATCGCCCGTGACATACCAGCCGTCGCGCACGACCTCGGCCGTGCGCGCCGGCTCGCTGAAGTAGCCCTGCATCAAGCAGCGCCCCTTCACGAGCAACATGCCCTCGCGATCGAGAATCGGCCCCTCGCCGGTGTCCTTGTCCACAACCATGGCCGACACGCCCTTGATCGGTCGTCCGACGCTGCCGAACTTCTCGCGCGGCTCCGGATGCCCGGGCGGCGCGAAGTTGACCGACACGACGGGCGACATCTCCGTGCAACCGTAGCCTTCCGTCAGCGGCACGCCGAAGTGCTGCAGAAACGCCTCGGCCAGCGGCTGCCGCAGTTTCTCGGCGCCCACGATCACATGGCGCAGATGCCGGAACTGCTCGCGCGTGCAGCGCCGCATGTAGGCATTCGCGAACGTCGGCGTCGCAATCAACATCGTCGCCGCGTAGGTCTCCGCCAGCTCGCCCACGACCTTCGCATCCATCGGGTTCGGGTGGAACGCCACCCCGCAGCCGGACAGCAGCGGAAACCAGAGGGTGCCCGTGAGGCCGAAGGAATGAAAGAAGGGCAGCACGCCGATGAAGCAGTCGGTCGACGTCATCGGGAAGAGATCCGCGAAGCCGTCGATGTTGCTGAGGATGTTGGCGTGCGTGAGCATCACGCCCTTGGGAATGCCCGTGCTGCCGCTCGAGAAGATGATCGTGGCGAGCGGATCCGTGTCGGTCACGGGCCCGTACATCCGCGCGAGCAGCGACAGGGGCGCGGCCTTCGCGTGGAGGAGCGCGGTGAGCTTGTCTGTGCGCGTGACCGCCTTGCGCACGTCCTCCAGAAACACCATGCCCGGCCGTTCCGGCAGACCCGCCTTCTGGAGAAAGAGGCGCGACGTGAGGATCGTCCGGATGTCGCAGCGCTCGATCGCGGTCGTCATCGCATCGCCGCCCGCCGTGAAGTTGAGGTTCACGGGCACGCGGCCGGCCGAGAGCGTCGCGATGTTCGCGAGTGCGCCACCGACCGAGGCCGGGAGCATCAGCCCCACCATGCGCTGTCCGGCCGTCATGCGGTGGATCACCCGCGCCAGCGCCAGCGTCGCGATGAGCGCCTGACCGTACGTCAGCTTTTGGCCGGTGCTGTCGGCCATCGCCATCTGTCCGGCACAGCGCCGGGCGGTGGCGAAGAACTGATGGTGGAGCGTCATGGCCCGGGCATCTTACCAACGCTGTCGCGAATTGCAGCGCCGCCCGTCCGGCACCCCTCACGAATCGATGGGCCCCTGCGTTAAGCTCAATAAGTTCCCTCGATCCTGAAATGCATCATGGACGAGGGATCGCTAGGAGCGACCGTGACCCGCGAGAACCGCCTCTATCCCCGCGCCCGCATTCCGTATGGCACGTGGGGCGCCAGCTACTTTCCGGCCTGGCAGACCTCCGCGCTGGCCGAAGTGAACATCGGTCAGTTCGCCGCCGAGTCAATGAACCGCATCCTCGGCCTGCGCAAGGTGCCGGTGTCATCGCTCGATTACCTCGTGCTCGGCTCCACGATTCCGTGGCACTGGAAATTCTGGAACGCGCCGATGCTGGCCGCCACGATCGGCCACCGCATCCCCGGCTACCACCTCGAGCAGGCGTGCGCCACGGGCCTGCAGGCCACGCTGGCGGCCGCCGCCCAGATCGAAGGGCAGAGCAGTGACGTCGTCGGCGTGCTCACCTTCGATCGCACGAGTGATTCGCCGGTCGGCGTGTTCCCCGAGCGTCGTGCTTACGAGCGCACCTTCGCGCTGAATGACGTCTGGGAGAACTTCGGGTTCGATCCGGCGACCGGCACGGCCATGATCGCCACGGCCGGCGCGGCCTCACGCAAACACAAGCTCGACCGTCGGGAAGTGGACGAGGTCGTGTTCTGCCGCTACGAGCAGTACTTCGCGGCGAAGCACCGCGGCTTCCTCGACAAAGTGTGCGTGCCGCTCGATCTGCTGAGTGTGCAGGGCAAGCCGATGGGCCGCATCGATCAGGACACGGGCGTGCGTCAGATCTCGATGGAAAGTCTCCGTGAGATGCGCGAACTCGACACCTGTGTGACGGCCGGCGGCCAGACGCATGCCTCCGACGGCATGGCCACGCTGCTCGTGACCACCGAAGAGAAAGCGCGCGAGCTGAGTCCGCGCCCCGAGATCGACATCCGGCTCGTCGCGCGCACCGAAGCACGCGCCAATCCGAGCCTGATGCCCGAAGCCCCCACGCTCGCCGTCCAGAAGCTGCTCGCGCGCACGGGGCTGACGATGAACGACATCGCGGTGACGAAGAACCACAACCCGTTCGCCGTGAACGACGTGATCTTCTCGAAACTGCTGAAGCACGACTGGCGCGAAGTGAATCGCACCGGCTGCTCGCTCGTGTGGGGACACCCGCAGGGACCCACGCTCACGCGGTCGCTCATCGAAGGCCTCGAGGAGGCCGTGGAACTCGGCGGCGGCCATGTGCTGCTGTTTGGCTGCGCGGCCGGCGACGTCGGCATCGCGGCGATCTTCGAAGTCACGGACCGCAAGGCCGGGAGGAAGCAGTAATGGCGTCCATGCGCACGTCCACGCTCGAGACGCTCGGGCTCGGTACCCCACTCGCGGCATTTGCGAAGGGCCGGCTACCGGTTGACACCGCGACGCTCGTCGACCAGGTCTTCGGCCCCGCGCACGATCGCGGCAGCCTCGTCATCTCCGGCGCCAACGGCATCGTCGGCGCGGGCAAGACGATGCAGTTCGCGTCACGGTTGCAGCCGTACGGCGTCACGGTCGTCGGTCTCGACATGCCGAATGCGCCGGACGGCATCGGCCAGAAATATGCCGGGCTCGTGCAGTCGTTCGGCGCCGAGCAGGCCGCGAAGATCATGGGCGGCATCGTGCAGCTGAAGTACGACGGCAAGACGCTGCCGGCGGCACTCGCGGGCTTCAAGCCGAGGTTTCTGCTCGAAGCGATTCCGGAGATCCTCGAGCTGAAGCGCGCGCACTACGCGCTCTTTCGCGCCGCTTATCCCAGCATCGAGATCCGGTCGGTCACGTCGGGCTTCCCGGCCAAGGAACTCGGTGTCGGCGTGGCGCATCCGGCGTTCCCGCACGAGATCAACAAGGTGTTCGAAGTCGTCGAGCCCGCGCCGTCGGCCATCACGCAGTTGATGTGGTCGCTCGGGTTGTTGCCGATGGAGGTGAGCGACGACTGGTCGTTCATCCTCGACGTGCTCTTCTGCGGCGTCGCGCTCGCGGCGTCGCGGTATCACGGGCAGACGAACACGCCGTACTGGAAGATCGACAAGTTCGTGCGCAAGTACTTCGGGCCGAACCCGATGCGTGCGCATGACGCGATCGGCGCGAAGGGCGCCAACTTCCTCACGTGGTCGTGCCTCCATCACCTGGCCAAGGTGTACGGGCCGGTGTTCGAGCCGACGACGGATCTCACCGAGCGCAAGGACACGGGGCAGAACTGGTACCCGGCCAATCACTTCCGGCCGCTCGTCGACTGGGCGCTGACGGCGACCGACGAAGACGCGTTCCGTGTGGCGATCGCGGGTCCGCTCATCCAGATGACCGCGCTCATGCTGCACGAGCGCCGGTCGCATCTGGCGCAGATGAACGCGATCGGCGAGATCTGCGCGCAGTTCCGCAGCGGCACGCCGGCCATGATTCGCGAGATGGGCATCGCGAAGGCGATCGCCACCGTCGAGGCGTATCACCGCCAGCATCCGGCCGCCGCGAGCCAGGCGTGGCATCCGGAAGCGCTGCGCCAGCTGGAGACGGCGGAAGGGCAGCAGCTCTATGTGAATGCCGAGCACGACGGCACGGTCGGCGTGATCACGATCAGCCGCGAGGCGTACAACCGCGACGTCAACGCCGAGCTGAACCGCGCGATCGACTGGCTGATGGCCGCGAAGATCGACCGCGTCATCCTGAGCGGCGACTTCCACCTCTCGACGCAGCTGGTGGGCGCCGACACGAGCGAGTTCTTCCCGGCGCTCGAGAACACCGCGGCCGGGGAGTCACTGGCCGCGAGCTGGAGCGCCACTGCGCGCCGGCTCCACACCGAGTTCGCGACGTCCGTGGGCGTGATCACCGGCAAGCGTTGCCTCGGCGGCATGCTCGAGCTCATGGTGCACTGCCACTACGTTGTGGCCACGACCGGCACCTCGCTCGGGTTCCCAGAAGTGACGCTGCCCGTGGTGCCCGGCATGGAAGGCTGCCACTGGACATTCCGCAAGGCCAAGGCCGCGGACTACGCGAAGGTGATGGGCCTGCTTTTGTCGGGTAAGCCGGTGCGCGCCGAGCAGGCGGTTGGCTGGTTGGTCGATGCCAGCGGCTCCATGAACGAGGTCCTCGGCGCAGCGTGGGCCATGGCCTCCGGCACGTCCGCGGTCGCGAAGCGCGCGTTCGAGGCGGGGCCGATCTCAGGGCTGCCGGACGCCGTTCCCGGGCTTACGCCGACCGAGGGCCCGGCTGGCGAGGCCGCGCGGAAGGCGATCGCCGACTGCGTGCGCGCCTCCTGCGGGGTGCCCCTCGCCGAGGCCATCACCGTCCAGGCGAAGCACTCGGCGGCCTTCATGGTCACGCCATGGTGCAAGCGCGGGCGCGTGGGTGGCGAGTACGCCAAGACGATGGCCGTGTAAGGGGGATTGCGGTTCTCGTTCGGCAAATGGGCGCGGCGCGTGTCACACTAGGGTGTGCCTTCGCCGCGACCCACTCACAATAAACGTCAGCGTGAGCAGAAGCTGATCCAGAAACGCAAAGACAAGGCTGAACGCCTGCGCGAAGCTCAGGCGGCTCGCCAGAACGAGCGCCAGAACGTGGCGCCCGGTGAAGACCCGGCGCTCGCCGGCATCAAGGCTGGCCCCCAGAAGTCCGTGTGGGCCGACTTCATGCCCGCCGAGGATGTGCCGGTCGAGACCGACGAAGAATAGCCGCGGTCTACTTGCCCATGCTCGCGAGGAACTCCGCGTTGGTCTGCGTCTTGGCCATGCGGCCGAGCATCAACTCCATCGCCTCCACCGGCGAGAGCGACGTCAGCACCTTCCGCAATACGTAGATCCGGTTGAGGTCGTCCTTCGGGATGAGCAGCTCTTCCTTGCGCGTGCCGCTCTTGATGATGTCGATCGAGGGGAACACGCGCCGGTCGGTGAGCTTCCGGTCGAGATGGATCTCCATGTTGCCCGTGCCCTTGAACTCCTCGAAGATCACGTCGTCCATGCGCGAGCCGGTGTCGATGAGCGCCGTCGCGATGATCGTGAGCGAGCCGCCCTTCTCGATGTTGCGCGCCGAGCCGAAGAAACGCTTCGGGCGCTGCAGCGCGTTCGAGTCGACGCCGCCGCTCAGCACACGACCCGACGACGGCACGACGGTGTTGTAGGCGCGGGCGAGACGGGTGATCGAGTCGAGCAGGATCACGACATCTTTCTTGTACTCGACGAGGCGCTTGGCCTTCTCGATGACCATCTCGGCGACCTGCACGTGCCGCTGCGCGGGTTCGTCGAAGGTCGATGAGATCACTTCGCCCTTCACGGACCGCTGCATGTCGGTCACTTCTTCCGGCCGCTCGTCGATGAGCAGGACGATCAGGTAGATCTCCGGGTGGTTCTTCGCGATGCTGTTCGCGAGGTTCTGGAGCAGCATCGTCTTGCCCGTTCGCGGCGGCGCGACGATCAGGCCGCGCTGGCCCATGCCGATCGGGGTCATGAGGTCCATCACGCGGCCCGACATGTTGTCGGAGGTCGTTTCGAGCGTGATGCGGCGCTCGGGGTAGAGCGGCGTGAGGTTCTCGAAGAAGACGCGCGAGCGCGTGTGGTCCGGCGGCTCGAAGTTGACGGCCTCGACCTTCACGAGCGCGAAGTAGCGTTCGCCTTCCTTCGGCGACCGCACCTGACCGCTGACCGTGTCGCCGGTCTGCAAGTCGAACCGGCGGATCTGCGACGGCGACACGTACACGTCGTCGGGACCGGCAAGGTAGTTGTAGGCGGGCGCGCGGAGGAAGCCGTAGCCGTCGGGCAGCACTTCGAGGACGCCTTCGGAGAAGAGCAGGCCGTTCTTCTCGGCGCGCGCGCGCAGGATCTGGAAGATCAGATCCTGTTTGCGCAATCCGGTGGCGCCGGGCAGATCGAGCTGTTGGGCCACCTTCGTCAGATCGGCGACGCCCATGTCTTTCAGCTGCGAGAGTTCTACGACGACGGGAGCAGGAGCTTTCTGATCGTTGTCCACAAGGTCTCCAGACCTTCACCCCGTTCGGCCGAGACCGCGACCAGCGGGGACGTATAGGCGGCGGCAAAGTCCCTCATGTGCCGCGCGCGTTCCGACTGTTTCAGTTTGTCGATCTTCGTGACGACCGTGGCGATGGTGACCCCGGTCGTCTTCAGCCATTCGTGTGCCGCCAGGTCCGAGTCGAGCCCCGGATGGCGGCCGTCCACCGCATGCAGGGCGAGCGTCGGCTGCGCGCTGGTGCGGCGCGCGTCGAAGTACCCGGCGATGAGGGCGTCGAACCCGTGTTCTTCCGGACCGGCGAAGCCGTAGCCCGGCAGATCGATCAGCAACAGGCTGCGGCCGTGCGTCACACGCACGCGATACGCGTTCAGCAGCCGGGTCTTGCCCGGCGTGGCACTCGTACGCGCCAACCCACGGCGCGTGAGCGCGTTGATCAACGTCGATTTGCCGACGTTGGACCGCCCCACCAGGGTGAGGTGGGGCAGGGGATCGGGTGGCAGCTGGGCGGCGTTGGCCGCGCTCAGCACGAACTCGGCACTGACGACGGCCAGACGCGTCCCCGATCCTGTTTAGTGCCGCAGTTCCGCGCCGGTTCCGAGGTCAGACTCCGGAGACGGCGGAATGGCCGGGGGCAGCGGGCCTTCGAGGGCCTCGCGCAGCACCTGATCCATCGACTCGACCAGATGCACACTCATCGTGTCGAGGACGTTCTTCGGGATGTCGGCCAGATCCTTCTCGTTGTCTTTCGGGAGGAGGATCGTGCGGATGCCCGCGCGGTGGGCGGCGAGCAGCTTTTCCTTCACGCCGCCGATCGGCAACACCTTGCCGCGGAGCGTGATCTCGCCGGTCATGGCCACGTCGCGGCGCGAGGCCACCTTCGTGAGCGCCGACACGAGCGACGTCGCAAGCGTGATGCCCGCCGACGGACCATCCTTCGGGATCGCGCCCTCGGGGATGTGGATGTGCACGTCCATGCGCCGGTTGAAGTCGCGCGGGATGCCGAGCTCTTCCGACTTCGAACGCACCCAGCTCATGGCCGCCTGCGCGGATTCCTGCATGACGTCGCCGAGCTTGCCGGTGAGCGTCAGCTTGCCGCGTCCGGGCATCAGCGTGGTTTCCACGACGAGGAGTTCGCCGCCGACTTCCGTCCAGGCGAGGCCCGTGACGAGGCCGACTTCGTTCTTCTCTTCCGCCATCGAGGGGCGGAACCGCGGCACGCCGAGGTAGCCGGTGACCTTGTCGGCGGTCACCTCTTCGCTGAAGGACTCGCCTTCGACGACCACCTTGCGCGCGACCTTGCGGCAGATCGACGAGATCTCGCGCTCGAGGTTGCGCACGCCGGCTTCGCGCGTGTAGCGCTGGATGACGGTGCGCAGGGCGTCTTCGGTGAACGTGATGTTCTTCGCGGTGAGGCCCGCGCCTTCCACGGCCTTCGGCGAGAGGAAGCGCTTGGCGATTTCGATCTTCTCTTCCTCGGTGTAGCCGGCCAGCTGCAGCACTTCCATGCGGTCACGCAGCGCCTGCGGGATCGTGTGCAGCACGTTGGCCGTGCAGAGGAACATGACCTGCGAGAGGTCGTATTCCACGTCGAGGTAGTGGTCCTGGAACGAGTTGTTCTGTTCCGGGTCGAGCACTTCGAGGAGCGCCGACGACGGGTCGCCGCGGAAGTCCATCGACATCTTGTCGACTTCGTCGAGCAGCACGACCGGGTTCACCGTGCCGGCCTTCTTCATCATCTGGATGATCTGGCCGGGGAACGCGCCGATGTAGGTGCGGCGGTGGCCGCGAAT
>CAYFLU010000114.1:0-10390 GCA_964343975.1 uncultured Solibacteraceae bacterium | reverse complement strand
GATCACAACTAAGTAGGGGGCCCGGGTCCCGCGTGCCGGGTTCAGTTCGTGAGTTCTGGAGTCCGGTCCAGGGACGCTGGTCCCGTCCAGAGTCCGCCACAGGTCCATCTATCTGATGAACTCCGGACTCGGCCTAATGAACTCTGGACTCGGGAGCCGAACTCGGAGTCCCAGGACCGGACTCCGAACTCGTGAACTGAACCCGGGACCCGGAACTCTGGACCCGGGACCCTACCGTCCCATCCAGTGAAGAAGACCGAGCGTGATCCAGGGAATGTAGGTGATCAGCAACACGCCGAGCGCGAGGATGCCGAACATCGGCAGCGTGGCCCAGGTCACTTCCAGCACCGGCTTCTTGAAGCGCACCGACGCGAGGAGCAGGTTCAAGCCGAGCGGCGGATGCAGGAAGCCGAGCTCGAGGTTCGCCACGAAGATGATGCCGAGGTGCACCGGGTGGATCTCGTACACCTGCGCGAGCGGCAACAGCAGCGGCACGACCACGACGATGGCCGAGAAGATGTCCATCAGGGTGCCGACGACGAGCAGGAACACGTTCAGGGCGAGGAGGAAGCCGAGGTGCGTGTGGATGTGCGCCTGCGTCCAGTCGATCAGCTGCGTGGGAATCTGCGCGTCGACGAAGAAGTTGGTGAGGCCGGCGGCCACGGCGAGGATCAGCAGCACGCCGCCGACGAGCGCCACGCAGTCGCCCATCACGCGCACCACGTCGCCCCACGTCGGCAGGTCCTTGTGGATGAAGCGCTGCACGATGAGCGTGTAGAGCGCCGCCATCGGCGCCGACTCGACGAGCGTCGCGATGCCGCCGAGGAACGTGCCGAGGATGAAGACGGGCAGGAGGATCTCCCACTTCGCTTCCCACATCGCGCCGAGCGCTTCCTTCAGGTTGAACGGCGTGCGTTCCGCGCGTGACGTGATGCCCTCGCGCACGCCGAACACGGCGAGCAGCGTGAGCATGAGCAGGCCGGGCAGAAGACCGCCGATGAAGAGATCTTCGATCGACGCGTTCTGCGCCACGATGCCGTAGAGCATCAGCGGGAGCGAGAGCGGAAAGAGGAGGCCGAGCGAGCCGGACGCCGTGAGCAGGCCGATCGAGAAGCGCTCACGATAGCCGTCCTTGAGCATCGCCGGCAGGAGCAAGCCGCCGAGCACGAGGATCGTGACGCCCGAGCCGCCCGTAAAGAGCGTGAAGAACGCGCAGAGCGTGGCGGCGGCGATCGACGTGCCGCCGGGCATCCAGCCGACCCACGCGCGGAACAGGCGCAGCAGGCGTTCAGAGGCCTTGCCTTCCGCGAGCAGGAAACCGGCGAGCGTGAAGAGCGGAATCGCGGCGAGACCCGACGAGGTCGTGAGCTCCTCGTAGGCCTTGATCATGAGGACGACCGGCTTCGAGCCCTGCACGAGAAACGCGAAGAGCGCGACGCCGCCGAGGAGCGTGAAGATCGGCGCACCCAGCACGCCGGCAAACAGCACGAGCGCGAGCCACGGCGTGAGCGAGTGGCCCTCGATGAGGTCCACGTGCTGGCTCATGTAGAGGCCCGCGATGATGCCGAGCGCGGCGAGGCCGCGTCCGACCCAGTGTGGCGACGACCGCCACGCGATGCGGATCGCGATCAGGCTGAACGCGAACGGCAGCACGAGGTCCGACACCCACACCGGCACGCCGGCCGCGATCACGTCGCCGGCGAGCTTGTCGCTCTGCACGAGTTCGAAACCGCCGTAGGCGAAGAGCGTGGCGACGAAGCTGCCGACGATCGCCGACAGCACATGCGCGGCGTCGCCGATCGGGCCTTTCGGGAGGAACTCGCCGGTGGCGAGCGAGAGGAGTTTGCCCTCACGCGCGGCGATCGCCGCGCCGAGCAACCCCACCCACATCGTGAGGTTCTGGGCAAACGGACCGGCGCCCGGAATGCCGCCGCCGAGATACTTCCGCGAGAAGATCTCGGCGAGCGGCAGCACCATGATGCCGCCAAGCGCCAGCGTCGCGAGGAGGTTCTCCGCGCGCGCGGGCAGCGTCAGCTTCTGGGTGCCGGGCAGCGACTCCACTACTTCTTCGTCTTCCGGAACGCGTCGCGCGCCGCGACCGCCTGATCGAAGACGTCCGCCGGGACCATGTCACCGCGCATCGACTGCACCAGCTTCGCCGAGGCCGCGCGGAAATCCGCCTGCGCTTTCGCGTCCGGCACGATCACTTCGAGGCCGCGCGTCTTCATGGCCGCGAGCGAATCCGATTCCTGCTTCGGCGCTTCGCCGCGCACGCGCGTTTCGAGCGCCTTGGCCGCCGCTTCCATCTTGGCCTGATCGGCCGGCGAGAGCTTCTTCCACGTGTCATTCGAGATGATCGTGGCGCCCACGAGCGGCGCGAGCTTCGCGTCGAGCATGTACTTCGCGTCGCGGTAGATCTGCGTCGCGAGCGCGAGATACGGCGGATACGGCGTCGTGTCGATCAGGCCCGTGCCGAGCTTGAGCTGCGCCGGAATGTCGGCCGGCAGGAGCGCCACCGGGTGGAACGCGTTGCGCGTGTACCACTGCACCATCTTGTCGTCGCCCTTCGACGTGTACAACTTCGCGTTCTTCACATCGTCGAGCGTCTTGAGCGGCTTCTTGGAGAAGATCTGGACCCAACCGCCCGTGCCCCAGTTGAGGAGGTGGAAGCCCTTGGCGTTGAGGCGCTGTTCGAAGAGCGGGCCGAGCTTCTGCTGCACGGCCAGTTCTTCCTCATCCGACTCGAAGAAGAACGGCATGCCCATCACGTTGAAGGCCTCGTCGATCGTCGAGAGGCCGCTCGCCGTGTAGAGACCCGCCTGGAGCGAACCCGCGCGCATGAGGCGGATCGTGGCGTCTTCCGAGCCCTGCGAGCCGCCCGCATACACGGTGAGCTTCACGCGGCCTTCGGTGTCCTTGCTCCACGCTTCGCCCATGTCGAGCAGGGCCTTGTGCCAGCTGGTGGCGGCCGGCGCCTGCGTGGCGAGTTTGATGTTCAGCGGCGTCTGCGGCGCGGCAAACAGGGAGAGCGACGCCGCGACGATGACGGCAGTGAGAGCGATCGAACGTTTCAACATGGTGTCTCCAGCGACTTGTCTATTTCGGGAACAGCTCGTCGAGGTGCGCGAGGCCGTTCTTCGCGCGACGCTGCATGATGAGACTCACGAGGCGCACGCTCGGTTGCACGTTCACGTCGAGCGCGAGCGCCTGCTTCATCAGCTTCTCGTATTCCTCGCGGTTCTGCTTGCTGAGGGCCACGCCTTCCGCCAGTTCGACGTAGGGGCCGGGCAACTGCGATTTCTGGATGCGGAGCGCTTCCTCGAAGTGCTTTCGCGCGTTCGCTTCCGAGCCGCCGAGCTGTTCGTCCTGACTGTCGAGCGTGATTAAGAGCTCGTGGATCGTGCCGTTGCTCCAGCCCGGATCGAGCGCCAGGGCGCGTTCGCCGAGCGCGCGCACGGCGGGGAAGTCGGCGATCAGCTCCGGCCGGTCTTTGCCGAGCGCCATGGCGGCGCCCCAGGAGGTGGCCGTCCAGTACAGGAGCTCGACGTCTTCTTTCTTGGTCTTGGCCACGGCCTTCACCGGGTCGATCATCATCGCCTTCGTGATGCCCGGGTAGCGCACTTCCCACGCGCGGAGGCAGTAGTCCTTGGCGCGCACGTAGAGGTTCAGCGCACGGGCGGAGCCTTCACGCCAGGCCGTCGGGTTCGTGAACTGCAGGCCATCGGCCGGCGTTTGCACGAAGCCATAGGTGTACGAGGTGTATCCAGCGCAGGTCGTGATGAGCAGCGCGTCGTTCTCCGGTGTCGACTGGAGCACTGACTCGTACATCTTCAGGCCGAAGGGGATGGCCTGCGCCATGAGCTCCGGATCATCGTCGCGCGTCATGACGTCGCTCGGCGCCGCCAGGGAATTGGCGACGGCGTTGACGGCCATGGTTTTGAGCGAGCAGCCCGTCAGGCCGCCGGCGAGCAGGGCCACCGCGGCCGTCCGGAAGAGGACAGTCAAGGACCTCGAAAACATACGGACCTTTAACTGTAACTCACCGGACGGGTCCCGGGTCCCGGGTGCCGGGTTCAGTTCGTGGGTTCTGAGTCCGGACCCGGCACATTCAGACCAGACCTGAGGCCGGTCCCCGGGTCCCGTGGACTGAACGCGGGACCCGGGACGCGGGACCCGATTGACAAGCCGTTCGGCGTCTAAGCGCCGAACGGCTTATCGATCGCCTCGCTCTGCTTGGTGAAGAAGTGGGCGCCCTGCTCGTCGAAGTAGACGCAGTCTTCGAGGCGGATGCCGAACTCGCCCGGGATGGAGATCGTCGGCTCGTCGCTGAAGCACATGCCGGGGGCCATCGGGGTCTTGTTGCCGAGGGTGAAGTTGGTCCACTCGTGGCCTTCGAGGCCGATGCCGTGGCCGGTGCGGTGCGGTGTGCCGGGCAGCTTGTAGTCGGGGCCGTAGCCGAACTTCACGAGGCCCGCCCGCACGGCCTTGTCGACGTTCTCGCACGGGTCGCCGATCTTCATCGCGGCGAACGCCATCGACTGGAGTTCCTTCTCCTGATTCCAGACGTCGATCATCTTCTGCGTCGGCTTGCCGAGCACGGTGGTGCGCGTGATGTCCGACGCGTAGCCTTCGCAGCTCGTGCCGCCGTCGACCATCACGATCTGGCCTTCTTCGAGTTTCTGCGGCGTGATCGAGCCGTGCGGGAGCGCCGACCACTTGCCGACCTGCACCGACGCGGAGCCGTTGAAGCCGAGCTGCTTGAAGGCGGCGGAGATGTTCGCCGAGAGCTCGCCCTGCGTCATGCCCGCTTTCATCGTCTTGAACGCCGCGGCGTACGCGGCGATCGTGGCGTCGTTGGCGCGCTGCATCAGCGCGATCTCCGCCTTCGTCTTGTAGATACGGCAGCCGGCCGTGACGGGCGTCGCGTCCACGATCTCGAAGCCGGCGGCCGCTTTGCGCACGCCGTCGGCGATGAAGAAGCGCACGCGCTCTTCCATGCCGATGCGGTGATGCGTGACGCCGCGGTCCTTCACGATGCCGGCAATGACGGCATACGGGCTCTCGTGCTCTTCCCAGCAGCGCACTTCCGCGCCGTAGTCCTTCTTGATGAGCTCGAGCGCGCGGTCTTCTTCGAACTTCGGACACACATACGCGACGTCACCCTTGGCCGGAATGACCACGCCGAACGTGCGCTCGCTCTGGCCCCAGCGCATGTCGACGAAGTAGTACATCGACGTCGTGCCTTCCATGAAGATCGCGTCGATCTTCTGCTCGGCCATGAGCTTCTGCGCCTTGGCGATGCGCGCCTTGCGCTCGTCGACGGTGATCTTCTGGATGCCGTCGGTCATCGGCTTCAGCTCGGCGATCGGCGCCGGCAACGACTCGGCCGCGGCCGGTGCCTTGCCGGCCTCGGGCGTCGCGCCCGTGCAACTGGCGATCGCCATCGCGCCGCCACCCACTGCTGCCGTGCCCAGGAACTTGCGACGATTGATCTTCATTTGGACTCCTCCGCGACGTAGCTCTGACGCGCGCGCACAGTGTAGTTCGACTGACGCAGTTTCACCTGCAGTTTGTGCAACTGCCCGTCGAGCACCGCCGGCGTGAACCCGAGCAGATACTGGTGATGCAGCTCTTCGGTGACTTCCGTCATGATCGGGTTCATCTCGGACAGGTCGTCGAACCGCATGTAGCCGCCGCCGGTTTCCTCGACGAACGCCTTGAGCCCCGCATTCGGATAGATCTGCGCGCGCGGCTCGGGGCCGCCCGTGCCCGTGAGGCTGAGCCAGTACACGATCACCCCCGCCCGCCGCGCCTCCGACAGCGCGTCGTCCATGCGCCGTTCACTCCAGGTGTCTTGGCCATCGGTGATCACGAAGATGACTTTGCGGCCGTCGACGCCGTCGAGCGTCTTGATGCCTTCCATGAGGCCGTCCCAGAGCCGCGTGCGCATGCCCACGCGCAAGTCGAAGCTCTCGCGGATGAACTTCATGAGCGCGTCGCGATCGCCGGTGAGCGGCGGCCCCATGCGCACTTCTTCGCTGAAACTGCCGACGCGCGCGCGGTCGCCGGGGAGCATGCGCACGATGAACTGCTCGGCCGCCGCCAGAATTGCGTCGTAGCGATTGATCATGCTGCGGCTCAAGTCGAGCATCACCGCCGCCGTGATCGGCACGAACTGGCTCGAGAACTGCGTGATCACGACCGGTTGCCCGTTGTCGGTGATCGTGAACATCTCCTTCGGCAGATCGAGCACGAAGCGCCCCGCGCGGTCGGTCACCGTCGCATACACGGGCACGACCTTCACGCCGGCGCGAAACGTCGGCGGCGTCTGTTGCGGCGTCTGCTGCGCGAGGACCTGGGACCCGAGGACCCAGCACCCCAGGACCCAGGACCCAAGGACCCTGCCCAACCAAGCGAGTGAGCCAGGCGAAGCCGCGTTCCGAGAACGCGGGACCCGGAACGCGGGACTCGGGACCCGTTTCACGGCGTCGCCACGTAGCTCTTACGCGTCCGCACCGTGAGGCCGGGACGGTTGAGCTTCACTTCGAGCTTGTGGATTTTGCCGTCGGTCTTCTCGGGCACGAACCCGAGCAGGTATTGGCTGTGCAGTTCTTCCGCCACGCGCTGAAAGCTCGCGTTCAAATCATCGGTCCACCGGAGCTCGGTGTAGCCGCCGCCGGTCTGCTCCGCGATCTCGCGCAAGCCCTCATCCGGCGGCTCGAGCTTCGGCGCACCGCCGGGCCGGCCGCCGCCTTCCGTTCCCCAGCAGCCGATCGCGTAGATCATGAACTCCTGTTGCTCGGCGCGCCGCATGTCGTCTTTCAAGGACCGCCGGCTCTGCGAGTCGCGCCCGTCGGTGAACACGAGCACCACGCGCCGGCCCGTCTTCTCCTCGAGTGAATCCATCGCGATGTCCACCGCATCCCAGAGCGGCGTGCCGCCGCCGGGCCGCAGCCGCTCCCACACGAACCGCGCGAGCGCGTTGCCGTCGTTCGTGAAATCCGGGCTGAGCGTGATCTTTCCGCCAAACGTGCCGAGCCGCACGCGATCGTCCGGCTTCAAATACGACACCAGCGCCATCGTCGCCGTGCGCAGCATGCCGATGTTCTGCGTCATGCTCCCGCTCGTGTCGAGCATCGTCGTCATCGTGATCGGCTGCGGGTCATTCGCGAAGACCGCGAGCGGTTGCGCCTTGCCGTTGTCGTACACGGTGAACGCGTCTTTCGGGAGTTCGGTGACGAGCTTGCCGGTGCTGTCGATCACCGTTGCGTAGATCGCCACGAGGCGCGTGCCCGTGCGGAACGGCTGCTGGGCTCTGACGACGGAACCGGGGACCAGGCACACGAGGACGCTGCACACCCAAAGAAGGTGAGCCAGCGAAGCCACGCTCCGCGAACGCGGGACCAGGGACCAGGGACCCGGAACCATCACTAGGGATTCGCCAGATAGCTCTTGCGCGTGCGCGCCGTGAGGCCGGGCTGCGACACCTTCACTTCGATCTTGTGAATCTTGCCGTCGAGCTTCTCCGGCGAGAAGCCGAGCACGTACTGGCTGTGCAGCTCGTTTGCCACGCGCGTGAACGTGGAGTTCATGTCGGTCGTGCCCTTGAGTTCGAAGTAGCCGCCGCCGGTTTCTTCGGCGATCTTGCGCAGGCCGCCGTCGGGCTTCTGCGTGATGCCGCCACCGGTCGTGCCGCGCAGGCCGATGCCGTAGATCATGAATTCCTCGGCGAGCGCGCGCTGCTGGCAGTCCTTGAGGCTCTTCCGGCTCCAGTTGTCGTCGCCGTCAGTGAAGAGCAGCACCACGCGACGGCCCTCGAGCCCCGTCATCGCGTCCATGCTCTGCCACGTCGCGTCCCAGAGCGCCGTCGGGTTGCCAAAGTCGATGTCATTGTGGAGCGACCGGATCAGCTCGTCGCGGTTGCCCGTGAACGCCGGCGGCGTGATGCGGATCTTGTCGCTGAAGCTGCCGATGCGCGCCTGATCGCCCGGCAGCATGCGCAGCACGAACTGCTCCGCGCCTTCCTTCAGGTATTCCATCTGGAACGTCATGCTGCCGCTCGTGTCGAGCATCACGACCACGGTGATCTTCTGGATCTCGTTCATGAACAGCGTGGTCGGCACTTTCACGCCGTTGTCGTAGATCTCGAACTCATCCCGCTGCAGATCCGGCACGAGCCGGCCGGTCGGATCCGTGACCGTCGCGTAGAGCGGCACCGTGCGCGTGCCCGATTTGAACGTCGCGCCCTGCTGCGCGGACAGGTGTGATGTCGCGAGGACGCTCAGTCCGGAGAACAGGACGATGGCGAGGGCCCACAGACGGCGATGACGATGCATGGGCCCATCTTACGCAAGAACGTCACCAGTACACGTGAACGACGTTTAACGTCCTGCGCGCCGCGAGCCGGCGTCGCGCCAAACACTCGTTCGGGTCACGTGACGGCGCGGGCGTCGCGCAGATACAAAAAGGCCGCAGCCCGAAGGCTGCGGCCCGTTGGTCGACGAGTGATGCGCCGGACGCGCACCCGGGACTACCGCATCCAGATGTCTTCCAGCACTTCCACCGACGTCATCATCGTTTGTCCACCGACAGTGAGACGGACGATGTAGGTGCCCGGGGCGACGAGACCACCGCCACCGCCAAAGCCACCGCCACCGCGGCCACCGCCGGCCACGAACGGCACGCCGGTGCCGGCGCCGCCGCGTCCGCCGCCACCACCACGCGCGGCCGCGGCCTGCTGTCCGCCGGCGCCGCCGGTGACGGCCGCATTCTGCGCGGCCTTGTCATATGCCGCCTGACCCGCGGCGATCTCCTCCGCGGTGAGGTTCGACGGCGCACCGCCGCGGCCCTGACCGCCGCCACCGCCACCGAAGTTGCCCGCGCCGCGGCCGCCCGCGCCGCCGGCCGCCTGCTGCGTCATGCCCCACTGCACGCGGTTCATGCCGGCCTTCGCCGGCACGTTCACGGTGGACACGACCTGGCCCTGCGCGTTCAGCACTTCGAACTTCGCGTCGCCCATGTCGTTCTGCGCCCAGAAGCTGAACGCGGTGCCGCCCTGCGGGTTCTCGCCCTTGAACTGCCGCGCCGTGGCGCGACGCGTGGCCGTGAGATCACTCTTCCACTGCACCGCCGGACGCGGAGTGAACAACTTCACCGTGGCCCCCGGCGCCGACGCGAGCTGCTCGAGCGGCGTGATGTCGTCGGCAATCCAGATCGAGCGGCCGTGCGTGCCGATGATGAGGTCCTTGTCGCGTGGGTGGATGAGGATGTCGTCCACGCGCACCGTCGGCAGCCCCGTCGAGAAGAGCTTCCACGTCTTCGCGCCGTCGAGCGACACGAAGAGGTTGAACTCCGTGCCCACGAACAGCAGCGCCGGGTTCACCGGATCCTCGCGGAGCGCGTTGATGTTGCCCTTCACCGGCAGGTTGCCCGTGACGTTCGTCCACGTCTTGCCGTAGTCGGTCGTCTTGAACAGATACGGCTTCCAGTCGTCGTTGCGATGGTTGTCGAGCGCGACGTAGGCCGTGGCCGGATCGAAGTTCGACGGCTCGATGCGCGAGATCTGCACATACGCGCCCGTGCCGCCGCCCACGCTCTTCATGGCGTTCGCGCCCGGGATGTTGCCGAACACGTTCGTGAACGTCGTGCCGCCGTCCTGGCTCACCTGCAGGTTGCCATCGTCGGTGCCGATCCAGATCACGCCCGGCTTCGACGGCGACTCGCGCAACTGCGTGGCCACCGAGTTCTCTTCGTAGCCGTCGTGCTTGGACGCCATCGGCTTGTCGCCGGGCACGCCCATGATCGCGTTGGCCGGGCCGAAGCGGTCGAAGTTCTTCGTCAGGTCATTCGGATTCATCGTCCACGTGTCGCCGCGGTTGGTCGACTTGAAGAAGTACTGACCCGCGATGTACACGGTGGCCGGATCGTGCGGAGAGATTTCAAACGGCGTGTTCCAGTAGAAGCGGAACTCGTCCACCTTCGCCGGTGCGTTCGTCACGTTGCCGATGCCGCCGCCGCGGCCCTGGCCGCCACCGCCCGCATTCGCCACGCGCGGCGTGATGCTGCGCTGCGTGCCCGCGCGGAAGTCGTAGCGCGTCATCGACGCGTTCTGCGACTCGCCGTACGCGATCGTCCAGTCGGTCGGATCCTGACGCGTGTAGAAGCCGTCGCCGCCGGCGATCGTGAACCAATCGGTGTTCACCGCGCCGAACTGCGCGCGCACCGCGCTCGGTCCGCACCACGCCTGGTTGTCCTGCAACCCGCCGCAGACCCAGTACGGACGACGCATGTCGGCCGACACCTGGTAGAACTGCCCGAGCGCCATGTCGTTGTGGTAGTCCCACGTGAAGCCGCCGTCGTTGCTGATGTCGAGGCCGCCGTCATGGCCCAC
>CAYFLU010000113.1:0-10396 GCA_964343975.1 uncultured Solibacteraceae bacterium | reverse complement strand
TCGCCCGGTACGATGCGGAGCGCGGCGTGGATCGTCTCGTGACCGAGCGGATCAGCCAGGACTCGGCGGATCAGCGTGCTGGGCGCGCAGGGCGTGTGCGGGCCGGTCGCGTGTGGCGCTTGTGGGATGCGCGCGATCGGCTGCGGCCACATCGCGAGGCCGAGATCCTGCGCATCGATCTCGCGGCGACGGCGCTCGACGTGATCGCGTGGGGCGGTGATCCGTTCACGCCGGGGGCGTTCGACTGGTTTGAAGCGCCGCCGGCCTATGCGCTCGACGCCGCCCGCGTGCTCTTGCGGCAGCTCGGCGCGCTGGATGACCGCGGGCGCCTCACGACGCTTGGCCGGGAGCTTCGCCGGGTGCCGGCGCACCCGCGTCTGGCGCGGCTGCTCATCGCCGACGGCGCGAGCGCGCGCGCGGCCCGCGCCGTGGCGCTGCTGAGTGAAGGCGCGCGCGCCTCCGGCGTTGCGACGAGCCGGGCGTCCGCACCGTGCGATGTGCTGGTGGCCGTCGACGATCGCGCCTTTCCGCCGCATTTGCGTGACGTCGCCCGGGCGCTGCAGTCGTCGGCCGCCGGCAGTCGGCATATCGAGCCGGGCCCGGACACCGAGGCGCGCTTTCGCCGAGCGGTGTTCGCCGCCTACCCAGACCGTCTCGCGCGGCGACGGGATGCGACGGGCGATCGCTTCGCGCTGGCGAGCGGCACGGGCGCGCGACTCTCGCGCGAGAGCGTCGTCCATCACGCCGAGTTCGTGACCGCGGTGGAAGTGCGCCACATCGGCAATCTCAAGCCCACGTCGGCCGCCGACGAGCCGCTCATCACCATGGCCTCGGCCGTGGACCCCGAGTGGATCACGCCGACGTCGACCGAGACCGTGCACGAGTACGACCACGACGCGCGTAAGGTGCGGGCGCATCGCGTCGAGCGCTACGGCGCGCTGACGTTGCGCAGTCATGCCGTGACGCCGGACGCCGAGGCCGTCTCAGCGATTCTCTTTGGCGTGTGGCAGCGCCGCGAGCGGACCGACGACGAGCGCGAGCTGTTGGCGCGTCTGCGGTTTGCCGGCACGGAGCCGTTTGCGAGCGTGCTGGCCGAGATCGAGGCGACGGGTGAGGCCGCGCCGTCGAGCCACGAGTGGCGCATTACGGCCGAGCGTGGCGGCGATCCGACGCTCGCCCTGTCGTCCTCGCTGTTGAGCCGCCTCGAGCGCGTCGCGCCGGCCGCCCTGACCGTGCCGAGTGGCCGCTCGCGCGCGTTGTCGTATCGCGAGGACGGCTCAGTGTTCGCGGCGGTCAAGTTGCAGGAGCTCTTCGGTCTCGCAGAGACGCCGAAGATTGGGCCACGGCAGGTGCCGGTGACATTCGAGCTGCTGGCGCCGAATGGCCGGCCTGTGCAGGTGACGCGCGACCTGAAGAGCTTCTGGACATGCGGATATCCGGAAGTGCGCAAGGAACTCCGCGGGCGGTATCCGAGGCATCCGTGGCCTGATGATCCGTGGACGGCCACACCCACCGCCCGAACCAAGCGCACCTGAATGCTAGACTCCCTCTGTGGCGTCGTCTTCCGCGCTCCGCAGCCGATTCTCCGCATTCATCACCGAGCGGTTTCCGTTCGCACTCACGCCGGCGCTTGACGCGTTCGACGCGCACGGCGAGGCGTGTGGCGCCGCGCTCGGCCGCGCCGTGGCGAAGAGCCTGCCCGCGAAAGCCGCCGAGCGGGAAGTGACGCCGGGCGTGAGCGGCGCGACCCGACTGCGCCACGCGGCGTCCGAGATTGCCGAGGCGTGCGACGGGTTCTTTCAGCGTGAAGCGATTGCCGCGAGCCTTACGCGGGACGAGCGTCGGGAGATTCTGCGCGGCATGATGCTGACGCGTGCGGTCGACAACCGCATGAAGGCCTTCTTTCTGAGTGGAGAGGTCAAGTACCACAGCGTCGGCTTCCAGGGAAAAGGGTTCCGGTCGCTCGGGCAGGAAGCCATCTACGCGGCGGCGATCCGGTTGAAGCGTGGCGCGGCGTTTCGCGACGGCGACACCTACACCGGCGACGTCGTGGCGCCGTTGATTCGTGATCTTGGCGCGGCGTTGGCGATGCGGCACGACGCCGAGGCCGTGCGCATGGTGCTGAGCGCGCAGATGGCGAAGGCCGGCCCGCCCATGGACGGACGCGACCTGCACCTCGGCGATTTTTCCTGGGGCGTGTTGCCGGCGTCGGCGCCGCTCTCGATCAGCACCTTGACCGTGGCCGGGCTCGGGTTGTCGTTTGCGCTCAAAGGTGAGGCGCGCGTCGGGCTGTCGTTCATCGGCGAAGGTGGATCGTCGCTCGGCGAATGGCACGAGGCGATCAATCTGTGCGGCGCGCGGCATCTGCCGGTCATCTTCTGTATTCAGAACAATCAGACGGCGCTGTCGACGCCGGTGCACGATACCTCGGCGGTGCGCGTGTTTGCCGACAAGGCCGCTGGCTACGGCGTGCCCGGGCTCACGGTGGATGGCACGGATCCTGAGGCGATTACCGCCGCGTTCACCTGGGCAGCGGATCGTGCGCGCGCCGGCCACGGACCGGCGCTCATCGAGCTGGTCGCGATGCGCATGTGCGGACACGCGCATCACGACGACATGCTCTACCTTGGCAAGGAGCCGCCCATCTCCTGGGACTATCCGGCCTTGACCGAGCAGGGCTACGCGAATCCCGAGCTGTACGAGTTCTGGCGCGCACGCGACCCGATCAAGACCTACGCGGCCACGCTCGAGCGAGCGGGCGTGATCGACGCCGGGGAGGTCGAGGCATGGAAGCGCGAGCTTGACGAGTTCGTCGACGAGCAGGCGCAGTCGGTGATCGCGGCGCCCTGGCCCAATGCAGCGACGGTGACGACCGGCGTCTTTGCGCATGATCCGGTCTCGCGCGCGCGTGTCGAAGTACTCGATCGTGATCTGTCGGCGACCGCAGCGGTGGTGCTCCCGCCGGTGGAAGACGCGCCGGCGTTCGACAAGAAGGGGACGACGTTCCTCGAAGCGGTGATGTTGGGTGTCGGCGATGCGCTCGCCGCCGATCCGCGCACGTTCGTGATCGGCGAAGACGTCGGCGGCAAGTACGGCAATGCGTTCCTCCTCTTGCGTCCGCTCCTCGAGAAGTTCGGCGACCGCATGCTCAACTCGCCGTTGGCCGAAGGCGCCGTGCTCGGCGCGTGTGTGGGCGCGGCGTTGGGTGGACTGCGACCGATCGGCGAGATGCAGTTCAACGACTTCGTGGCGACGGGGTTCAATCAACTCGTCAACAATGCCGCCAAGATCCGCTACCGCTGGGGCGGTGCGGTGCCGATGGTCGTGCGCATGCCGTGGGGTGGGTTGCGGCATGCCGGCCCGTACCATTCGCAGAACACCGAGCCGTGGTTCTACCGCACCCCCGGCCTCAAGATCGTCGTGCCGTCGACGCCGCACGATGCGCGCGCGCTCATGGCCGCCGCGGTGCTCGATCCGGATCCGGTGCTCTACTACGAGCACATCGCGCTCTATCGCGACCCGCGGGTGAAGCAGGCCATCGGCGCCGAGCCGCCGCGGCCGCTGCCGATCGGGCGCGCGGCGCTGCGGCGTGCGGGTGACGATCTGGTGATCATTTCCTACGGCGCGTATGTGCACGCGTCGATGCGCGTCGCGGAGCGACTGGCCGCCGACGGCGTGTCGACCGCCGTGCTCGATCTGCGATCGCTCGCGCCGCTGGACCGTGAGGCGGTGCTGGCGCTTGCGCGTCACACGGGCCGCGTGCTGATCGTGCATGAAGACTCGCGCACGGGCGGCATCGGCGAGTCGCTGGCCGCGATCATCCAGGAAGAGGCGTTCGACGCGCTCGATGCCCCGATCCGTATCGTGGCGGCGCTCGATACGCCGGTTCCGTACGCGCCATCGCTCGAAGACGCGTTCTTGCCCACCGAAGATGAGATCGCTCACGCGGCGCGACGCCTCGTGGCCTACTAGCGTCGCCGCGGCACTGGCCCTCGCCAGTGTTGGTGCGGCCGTGTGGCTGTCGCTCCAGCCCGAGCGACTGCACGACTTCGTCACGTTGGTCTCGTGGTGTCGCGTCTGGCTCGACGGCCACGATGTCTATGCGACGGTGCCGTCGGTGGACTACCCGCCGTGGGCGATCGTGGTGTTCAGTGCCATCGCGGCGGTACCCGCGCCTGTGGCTGCGCCGGTCTGGGTGGCGCTCAACGTCGCGATGCTGCTCCTGGCGGCGTGGCGATGGTCGGCCGATCGGGCCCCCGCAGAGCGCTGGCTCGTGTGGTGTCTGCTCGTGGCGGCTGGCGCGGGACGCACGCTGAATCAGTTCTCGCTGTTTGCATTCGCCGCCGCCACGGCGAGTGCCGGAGGATCGTGGGTGCGGACCGGGCTCTGGCTGGGGCTCTCTCTGGTCAAGCCGCAGATCGGCGGCGTGTTCGTGCTGCTCGCCGCCCTTGACGGTCAATGGCGGAGGCTCGCGGTCGCCGGCGTGGTGCCGGTGGCGCTACTGGGGCTGTACTCGCTTCACGCCCATGCCACGCCGTGGGCCGTGGCTTCCGAATACGTAGGCACGTGGCAGGACGCCTACGCCATGGTGGGGACCGGCCGGACCGAGGTCACTCCCTGGCTTCCGTGGCGTCAAAGCGCGCTCGGTGTGGCGATGGGCCTGTTGGCAGTGGGTGTCGTGGCCCTGAGCCCACTCGTGGTCCGGCGCGGCACGGGGGAGCGTCGCCTCCTTGCCGGGCTGGCTTCACTCTTGTCGGTGAGGCACCTCTCGTACGATCTCGTGCTCCTGCTCCCCGGTATCGCTTTGATGGAGGGGGCCTGGCTTTGGGGGGCGACGCTGTTCTGTGTGGCCAACCCGTCGGCAATTCTGGGCTGATGGTCCGCGGGGGGCTCGCCGAGCATGCGGATCGGCTGGTGCTGATCGGGCTCTGCCGGCGCGGCGAGACGGTGCGCGCGCGCGTGCGGCAGTCCACGCTGAACGGGATGCTGCTCGCGCCCCAGCACCTGCGCACCGCCGACGAAGCCGCGCGGCCGACCCTGAATCCCTGGGCCGCGGCTCGCGCGACGATTCTCGCGCTGTGCGATGGCGCGCACACCGTCCGAGACATCGAGCAGGCGGTCTACGACCGGCACCGCGCGCTCTTCAACGAGCTGGCGCCGGCGCAGGTGTTCGTGGCCGAAGTGCTCAGTCGCTACGGTGCCCCGCCGGAACGATCGGCGCATTGACGTGACGGGCTCCCGGCATCGGTTCAGTGACCTCACGATCGAGAGCGATCGTGTGCTCGAAGAGTTGCCGGTCTCCACGGCGGACGCCGACGTGTCGGTGCGCCATTGGCCGGCGGGGCCGCTGTGGCCGCGTGTGGCGTTTGCCGAGTGGACGATGCCGGACGGATCGCCGTGGGTGAGTTTCTCGGAGACCCCGGATGGGTACTGCCTGACATTCACGACGCTGGCACAAGCGCACATCTCTCGCGATGGCGCCCACGTGTCGATCCAGCCTGGTCCGGACGCGCCCGATGACACCGTGCGCCACCTCCTGCTCAATCAGGTGCTGCCGCTCGCGTTGGCCCGCCGGGGACGTCTGGTGCTGCATGCGGCCGCGGTGAGTTGGCAGGGCAAGGTGGCGGCGTTTCTCGGGCGCAGCGGGACGGGTAAGTCGACCCTCGCTGCCGCGTGTGCGCTCGCTGGCGCTCACGTGGTCAGCGACGACTGCCTCGTCGTACGGCAGACCGGCGTGATGGGGGGATGGGAGGCGGTGCCCTGCGAGGCCGGTGTGCGATTGTGGCCCGACGCCATCGAACATCTCGGGTGTTCCTTCGAGGCCACGTCCGCGCTGGCGCACTACACGCGGAAGCGGCGCATCGGGACCGACGCGTCGCCATTCGTGTTCGAGTCGCGTCCGTTGCCGCTGACGCAGCTGTTCTATCTGACGCATGACGTCGGACACGGCGGGCCGCTCAGCGGCCAGCGGGCGGTGATGGCGCTGGCCAGCGAGCTGTTTCGGCTCGACGTTCGTGATGTGGCGGAAAGTCGCGCGCAGTTCGATGCGATCGTCGCGTTGGCGCGTGGCGTGCCGCTGGCCATGCTCAGTCGGGCGACCCTCGAGACCGATGTCGCCGACGTTCGGTCCGCGCTCTGGGACTGAACTGTGTAAGATAGTCACATCCGGAGGATAGGACGTGGCCGACCCGCGCAATGAGTACAAGCCGTCTGAACGTCAGAGCGATGCGCCGGCTCGTCGTCAGTGGACGCGCCCGACGTTGACCGAGTACGGCCCGATCGGCAAGCTCACGCAGGGGCCCTCCGGCGGCAACGCGGACGGGTCATCGGGCAAGAGATACGTGCCCTGCCTCTGAGCGCCGTCCTCTGTTCGTGCATATCGTGCCGGTGCGGCGTTCGCCGCTCCGGCATTTCTCTTTGATGGCCAAGACCACGCGATCACCACGCTCGGTGCCTGACGGCGCCGCCGGATGGGACGACTATGCGGCGTTCTACGACTGGGAGAACGCGCAGACGGTCGGACATCGCGACATCGGCTTTTGGCAGCGACTGGCGACGCGCGTGCGCGGCCGGGTGCTGGAATTGGGCGCCGGCACGGGGCGCCTGACCATGCCCCTCGCGCGTGTGGCGGGCCGGCGCGTGCTCGGCATCGATCGGTCTGGCCCGATGCTGGCGGTGGCCGCGCGAAAGCGTCGGCGCCTGCCCGCGGCCAAGCGCCCGCGCTTGATGCGTGGCGACATTCGCGCGCTGCCGTTGCCTGATGCCAGCGTGCAATTGGTGATCGCGCCGTACGGCATGCTGCAGTCGCTGACGCGCGAACGCGACCTCCAACGCGTGCTGCGCGAAGTGGCTCGCGTGCTCGCACCCGGCGGCGTGTTCGGTGTGGATCTGGTGACCGATCTGCCGGCGTGGGACGAGTACCACCGCTCGGTGCGCTTGCGAGAGCGCGGGCCGGCCGGGTCGCGGGTGACCCTGATCGAGTCGGTGCGGCAGGACCGCCGGCGTGGTCTCACGATCTTCGATCAGGAGTTCGTGAGCACCCGCCAACGCACCAAGACGGTGCGGCGGTTTGCCCTGGCGTTCCGCACGTTGCCGGTGCCGGCCGTGGCGCGGCGTCTCGAGCGGGCCGGGTTTGACGTCGAGCACCGCTTCGGCAGCTATCGCGGCGCCGCGTGGACCCCCACGTCCGACGTCTGGTTGCTGCTCGCGCGTCGACGCGGCCGCCCGTGATAAGCTTTTTGGTCGCGGCCGTCAATCCGGCGGCGCTCTAAACACAAGATTCTCGGAGAGTTAGCATGTCCGGCCATTCAAAGTGGCACACGATCAAGCACAAGAAGGGTGCCGCTGACGCGAAGCGGGGCAAGATCTTCACCCGCATCATCAAGGAATTGACGGTTGCTGCGCGGAACGGCGGCGGCGATCCGGAAACCAATCCGCGCCTGCGCACGATCATCGCGGAAGCGCGGTCGGTGAACATGCCGGCCGACAACATCAAGCGCGCGATCCGTCGCGGCACGGGTGAAGAAGAAGGCGTGTCGTACGACGAAATCACGTACGAAGCCTACGGCCCGGGCGGCGTCGCGATCATGATCGAGACGCTCACCGACAACAAGAACCGCACCGTCGGTGAAATGCGTCACACGCTGCAGAAGTACGGCGGCAAGCTCGGCGAATCGAACAGCGTGGCCCGCATGTTCGAGAAGAAGAGCACGATCTCGGTCGAGAAGACGAAGATCGCCGAAGACACGTTGATGAACGCGGTGCTCGAAGCCGGCGCGGACGACATGTCGGATGACGGCGAGGCGTGGGAAGTGATCTCGGCGCCCGATGCGCACACGACGGTGCTCGAGGCGGTGAAGGCGCTCGGCGTCGAGCCGTCGTCGGCCGTGGTCGCGATGGTGCCGACGAGCACGATCAAGGTCGAGGGCAAGGAAGCCCAGCAGCTGTTGAAGCTGATGGATGCGCTCGACGATCATGACGACACCAAGAACGTGTTCTCCAACGCGGATATCGACGAGAAGGACATCGAGGCCTCGCTGGCGTGAGGGTGTTCGGGATTGACCCCGGGTCCGGGCGCACCGGATACGGTTGTGTCGATAGCGACGGCACCCGCCATCGCCTCGTGACCTGCGGAGCCATCACGGCCGCCCCCGGCGCGTCCTTTCCCGAGAAACTGCACGCGATCCACCGCACGCTCGCCGCACTGATCACGACGCATCGTCCCGATTGCGTCGTGATCGAAAACCTCTTTCATGCGAAGAACGCCCGCAGCGCGCTGCTCCTCGGACATGCGCGCGGCGTGGCCGTGTTGGCCGCGGTCGAAGCCGGCCTGCCGGTGCACGAGTACACGCCGGCCGCGGTGAAGCTGGCGATCACGGGCTACGGCCGCGCCGAGAAGGTGCAGATGCAGCACATGGTGAAGCTGCTGCTCGGTCTGGCGGAAGCGCCACAGCCGCACGACGCGGCCGACGCGCTCGCGATTGCCATGTGCCATCTGCACGCGACGCAGGCGCCCGCGGCGCGCGCGCTCCGCGCCGCGTCCCCGCGCAGTCAGCCGGCCCCGCCGTCGCGCCTGCCGAAGCGGTGGCGCGACTACCAGCCGGGCCCGCGCACGAGACGGTCGGCGTCGTGATCGCGCATCTCACCGGCACGCTCCGCGACAAACAACTGCAGCGGCTCATCATCGATGTGGGCGGCGTCGGCTACGACGTGCAGGTCCCGCTGTCGACGATGTACAGCGTCGGCGAGGTCGGCGCGTCCGTGTCGCTGCGCATTCACACCCATGTCACGGAAGACGCGATCCGGCTCTTCGGTTTCGCCACGGCGCTCGAACAGCAGCTGTTCGAGCGGCTGATCGGCATCAGCGGCATCGGGCCGAAGGTCGCCCTCTCCGTGTTGTCGGGCATCGAGCCGGAGGCGCTCGTGCGCGCGGTACGCGATTCGGATCTCGGCCGCCTCACCCACATCCCCGGCGTCGGCAAGAAGACGGCTGAGCGGATGGTGATCGAGCTCAAAGATCGATTGGCCAAGATCACACTCGCCCACACGGCGGCGCCGGAGTCGGCGGCGGTGCCGGATGTGCGCGACGATCTCCTGTCGGCCCTCGCCAACCTCGGCTACCAGCGGCCTGCGGCAGAGAAGGCCGTGGACAAGGCGTTCAAGACGCTCGAGACCCGCGACTTCGAAGCGTTGCTGCGCGAAGTGCTGAAGACGCTGGTACGATGAGCCGCTGATGGCCGACACATTCGATCCCCGGATTGTCGAAGCCGCGCCGGTTGACGACGACGCGCAGTACGACGCGGGGTTGCGTCCGAAAACGCTCGATGACTACATCGGGCAGGACCGCGTGCGTGAGAACCTGCAGGTGGCCATCGCGGCGGCACGGCAACGTGGCGACGCGCTGGATCACGTGCTCCTCTACGGGCCACCCGGCCTCGGCAAGACGACGCTCGCCTTCGTGATCGGCAATGAACTGGGCGTGCCGGTGCGCACGACGTCGGGGCCCGTACTCGAGAAGCCGGGGGATCTGGCCGGCATGCTCACGGGACTCGGGCCGCGCGAAGTGCTCTTCATCGACGAGATTCACCGGATGAGTCCGGTGATCGAAGAGATCCTCTATCCGGCGATGGAAGACTTCGAGCTGGACATCGTGATCGGGCAGGGCCCCGGCGCGCGGTCGGTGAAGGTGCCCGTGCAGCCGTTCACATTGATCGGCGCCACTACGCGCGCGGGCTTGATCACGCCGCCGCTGCGCGGCCGCTTCGGCATCACGCAGCGGCTCGACTTCTATCAGGATTCGGATCTCTTCGAGATCGTCATGCGATCGGCGCGGTTGCTGAATGTGGCGATTGATGAGGATGCCGGCCGTGAACTGGCGCGGCGCTCACGCGGCACGCCGCGGATCGCCAACCGGCTCCTGCGACGCGTCCGTGATTTTGCGCAGGTGCGCGCCTCGGGTCGCATCACGGGCGCCGTGGCGCACGATGCGTTGAAGCTGCTCGAGGTGGATCAGCACGGGTTCGATGAAGCGGATCGGCGGTTGCTCCGCACGATCATCGAGAAGTTCGATGGTGGTCCGGTGGGGCTCAGCAGCCTCGCGGCAGCCATTGGCGAGGAGAAAGACGCGATTGAGGATATTTATGAGCCGTATCTTATACAGATCGGTTTTCTCGATCGCACCCCGCGCGGCCGCGTGGCGACGGTGCGGGCCTATGAGTATTTCGGGTTGAAAGCCCCGGGAAAGGAACGACTGTGGTGACGGCTGAGGGGGCGCGCATGCTGCGTCCAGTGAAAGTGGCGGGGTTGGGGACGTACGTGCCGCCCCGCACATTGACGAATGCCGACCTCGAGAAGATGGTCGAGACGTCGAGCGACTGGATCGTGCAGCGCACCGGCA
>CAYFLU010000112.1:7879-10400 GCA_964343975.1 uncultured Solibacteraceae bacterium | reverse complement strand
AGTCATGCCGACTCGCCGAGTATACCGCGCCGTTCTTGCGATGCTCTTTGCCGCCGTGCTGCCGCTCGCGGCACAGGCCCCCCGCACCATCACGGTCACGGCCGACGACCAGATGAAGTTCAACGTCGCCGAGATCAAGGCCAAACCCGGCGAAACCTTGAAGATCCGGCTTCTCGCCGTCGGCACCGCACCGCGCGCCGCAATGGCGCACAACTTCATCGTGCTCGAGACCGGCACGAACCAGCTCGTGTTCGCGGACGCGGCCGCCAAAGCCGGGGCGACCGACTACATTCCGGCGGCGCTGAAGAGCCAGGTGCTGGCGGCCACCACACTCATTGGCAATGGCGAGACGGCAGAAGTGGTGTTCAAGGTGCCGTCGAAGCCGGGCAACTACCCGTTCCTGTGCTCGTTCCCCGGGCACTTCGCCGCGGGGGCCCGCGGCAAGATCGTTGTTCAGTAGCGGCCTCCGCCGCGCGCTGGCGCTGACCGGCGCTTTCGTCTTCTGCGCGCTGCCTGCGCGCGCCCAGACGGCCACGGCACGGCTGCGGGTCGAAGTCCACACCGCCGACGGCGCACCAGTGCCGCGTGCCACCGTCATCGTCACCTCGCAACCGGCCGGCGCGACGACCACCGCCACCACCGGCACGGATGGCTTGGCGCTCTTTCCTGCGCTGAGGCCGGGGCTGTTCTCGATCAGAATCCAGGCGACGGGCATGCGCGCCGCCGCGCTCAGCGAGTTCAGCGTGGCCGCCGACACCATGGTCACGCTGCCGGTCACCCTCACGGCCGGTGATCCCACGTTCACCGACACGATTACCGTCGCGGCGGCGACCACGACGCTCGGCGCGGCCGAGGCCGGGCGTGTGCTCGACGGCGATGCCATGCGCCAGCGGCCGTCGCGCGACCGCGACGTGCTGGGCTTCGCGCTACAAAGCGCGGGACTCGCGCCGCCGGCGCCGGGATCGCGGTTGTCCACACAAGGCAACAGCGCCGTCAACAGCGGTGGCGCGCGCGAGGCGGCCAACAACTTCCTGCTCGATGGTCTCGACAACAACGACTGGTTCCTCGACCGGCAGGTGGCGAACCCCAGCCTCGACGCCGTGTCGACGGTGACACTGCGCCAGCACACATACGATGCGGAGTTCGGACGGAGTGCCGGCGCGCGCATCGACATTCAGCTGAAGTCGGGCACGACACGGCCGAGCGGCTCCGCCTACGAGTTCTACCAGTCGTCGCCGCGGCATGTCTTTGGCGGCACATTCGGGGGGCCGTTGGGCGGCCGCGACACGCGCTCGTTCTTCTTCGCGAGCCTCGAAGGCGCGTCTGCGCGCGAGCCTGATCCACGCCGCGCGCACGTGCCCACACTGGCCGAGCGCGCGGGCGACTTCATCGCGAGTGGCGTCACGATCACCGACCCGTTCACGGGCCTGCGCTTCCCCGGCAACGTGATCCCGGCCGCGCGCATCAGCGCCACGAGCCGCGCCGTCGCCGCGCTCTATCCCGCGCCGAACGCCGACGACGGCGCCATCAACTTCACGGCCGCGCCGGAAGCGACACGTGCGGCGGTGACCGGTACGTTCAAGACGGATCACCAGATCGGCGCGTCGAATCAGCTCTCGTTTCGCTACAGCGGCTCGCGCGATCACCGCACGTTCCCGTTCGTGGCCCGCAACCGCAACCTGCCGGGCTTCGGCCTCGACGATCTCGATGCGGGCCACAGCCTCGGCGCGTCATTCAGCCAGGTGGTGTCTCCGCGGTTGCTGCATGTGCTGAGGGCCGGCGTGGCCGTGTCACGACGCGAGAATCTGCCGGGCCAGCACGGCATCGATGGCTTGGCCGCCCTCGGCATGGCGGGCCCGGCCTTGAGCGGCATCGACCTCGGGTATCCCACGATCCTCGTCTCTGGGCTCGACACGCTCGGAGACGACGCGAATCTGCCCGTGGTGCGTCGTACGCAGGGCTGGCATCTGGCCGACACGTGGACGTTCGAGCGTGGCGCGCATCAGCTCAAGGCGGGCGCGGAACTGCGCACCTACGCCTCGGATGGCGACAACCACTTGTTCGGGCGCGGCCGCGTGTCGTTCAGCGGCGCGTACACGGGACAAGCCTTCGCGGACCTGCTGCTCGGGTTCCCCTCATTCGCGCTGCTCGCGAACAATGACAACCGTCAGGCGCTCCGCACGTGGGCCGCGAACGGCTTCGTGCAAGATCGCTGGCGGCCGGGTGCACGCGTCACCGTCGATGTGGGACTGCGGTACGAGTTCAACGCGCCCCCCACCGATCGCGACAACCGCATGCGCATCTTCGACGCCTCGCGCGCCGCGCTCGTCGATGTGGGCACCGGCGGGGTCTCCAACTCCGGCCTCATCGCCGACTGCAACAATCTGGCGCCGCGCCTCGGCGTGAGCTGGGATCCGCGCGGCGACGGGCGCACGGTCGCCACGGCCGGGTACGGCATCTTCTACGACGCGGGCACGCTCATCGAGAACTCCGCGCTCTACTTCAATCCGCCGTACTACAC
>CAYFLU010000112.1:0-7779 GCA_964343975.1 uncultured Solibacteraceae bacterium | reverse complement strand
ACGCGGGCACGCTCATCGAGAACTCCGCGCTCTACTTCAATCCGCCGTACTACACGCTGCAGCTCTTCGTGCCGACCGCGACATCGCCGCTGCGGATCGAGAATCCCTTCCCCACCGGCCGCGGCGTCAATCCGCTCACGTCGGCCAACACGGTCGATCCGCAGTTCCGCACGGCGTATAGCCATCAAGTGTCGGCGGGCCTCACGCACGTATTTGCCGGCGTCGACGTCACCGCCCGCTACGTCGGCGCGTTCGGGCGCAACCTCGTGCGCAAGCGCAACCTCAACCAGCCCGTGCCCGGCGCCGGCAGCCTCGATGCGCGTCGTCCGATCGCCGGCTTCGGCGACATCCTGATCGTCGAGTCGCAGGCGCGCTCGTCGTACCATGGTTTGCAGGTGAGTCTCGACCATCCGCTGCGCGACGGCCTCGATGCGCATCTCGCGTACACCTGGAGCCGGTCGATGGATGACGCGTCGGCGTTTCTGGCGAGCGACGGCAACGACAACACGCCACAGGACAGCCGGAACCTCTCGGCCGAATGGGGGCCGTCCGACTTCGACGTGCGCCATCGCCTGGTCGCGTCGCTCACATGGACGGCCGCCGGCGAGTCGCTGCCGGCGTGGCTCGCCGGCTGGCGCCTGTCGACGCTTGTCACGGTGCAGTCGGGCCGGCCCTTCACGCCGCGTTTGAGCACCGACAACAGCAACACCGGCAACGCGGCCGGCGCGACGTTTGCGTCGGATCGGCCCAACGTGCTCGTCGGCGCGCCCGCCGCGGGACAGACGACCTACACCTACGGCGACGGCACGTTCGTCGTGCCTCCGCGCTACACCTTCGGCAACGCGGGTCGCAACATGTTGCGAGGACCGGGGTACGCATCCGTCGATGCGCTGCTCGCGCGAACGCTGCACCTCGGCGGCACGCGCACGCTCGAAGCGCGCGCCGAGGTCTTCAACCTGTTCAACCGTGTGAACGGACAACTGCCGGACGGGTTCGTGGACCACGCCACGTTCGGGCAGGTCCTCGCCACCTATCCGTCGCGGCAGTGGCAAGTGGCGGTGCGGTTCGGGTTCTAGCGCCAGGCCGCCCGCGCGCCAGACTCGGCTACTCTGACGCCGTGAACGTGTTCGTGCGAATTACCGAGCACACTTTGATGTCGTACTCCGCGTAGAACGCCTCGCGCCCGCGCCGTTTGGCGCCGATGTGCTCGGTGTGCACCGACCAGGCGCGCAACGACGCTTCGTCTTCGAATTCAGCGATCGTGACGCGCTCACCGTCGGCCGCGGTGAACGTCTTGTGGGAAATGTAGCCGGGCATCGACCGCGCCAGCTCGCTCATCCGCTGGGCGGTGGCGCCGTATTCGTCCTGCACGCCGTCTTTCATCCGCGACCGGAACACCGTGATGATCATGCGCGGAACGTTAGCACGCCAGATCCCCGACCCGCCGCCCTGTCTCAGGATCGACCAGATCCGGCGCAATCTCGCGGAGTGGTCCCAGCACGAACGGACGATCACGGAATCGCGGATGCGGCACGGTGAGTCCAGGCTCGTGGATGATCGCGTCCCCGTACAGGATCAGATCGAGATCGAGCGTCCGCGCGGTGTGGTAGCCGTGCCGTTCTCGTCCCTGCGCGCGTTCGATCGCCATCAGCTCGTTGAACAGGGCCCGGGCGGTGAGCGCGGTCTCTCCGACGAGCACGCCGTTCAGATACGGCGGCTGCGGTTCGTCGACCTCGACGGGTTCGGATTCGATGAGGGCGGAAACACAAACGCCTGTCAGGATCGCTGACAGGCGTTCAATCGCGGCGTGAAGATGGGCGCGCCGGTCGCCGAGGTTCGACCCGAGGGCGATGGCGACGCGAACTACTCGACCCACCGCACCGGCATCACGCCGTCGCCGGTCGAGGCGCCCGCCATGCGGCGGCCGAGCAAGTCGTCTTGCCCCTCGAGCATGTGCTCGAAGAACCGCTTCTGCTCGAGCGATTCGCCGAGCATCAACGTGACCATCTTGCGGTGGCGCTCGCTGCGGATCTGGCCGGCGCGCGGCTTCCACTTGTCGACCAGTTCCTGCTGCGCGGCCGCGTCCTGGCGCACGAGCGGCAGGAACTTGTCATTGCCCTTGCCGGAGGCCGGCGTGAGCGTCGGTTCCGCGATTACTTCCGGTGTGCCGCCGAATTCGACAATCGACGACTCGAGCCAGCGCAGGTGCGTATCCTCGCGGTTGATGACGTACTGATAGGCGTTGTTGAACTCGTAGTCGGTCACCAGCCGGGCGACGGCCACGTGGCGGACGTAGAGCGACATCTTGTCGTGGTGCAATTCGCGCAACAACCCCAGATCATCGACTTTCACGGTGTGTCCTCCGGCCATTACGCGTTCTGCTTCTGCTTGCACGAGATACAGACCCGGGTCCACGGAATCGCTTCGAGCCGGGCCGGCGCAATCGGATCGCCGCAGTCACGGCAGAGGCCGTAGACGCCTTTTTCGAGCCGATACAAGGCTTCCTCGATCGCCTGGAGGATCTTGGCGTCGGTCTGCTTCAGCTTGAGTTGAATCTCGACTTCGTTGGTCCCGCTGGCCTGATCGGCCATATCTCCCTGCCGGCTATTGACGTCGGCCGAGGCCGGGATCGCCCGGGCGCTCGTAGTCGAGGTCAGCAGTTCGCCGCGCTTACGGAGGAGCAGGTCCTTCAGGTGAGCGAGGATAGCTTCGGAGTAGGGGGCTGCAGCCACGGTCGTATCAGGAAATTCTAGTCTCAGCGGTCTCCGCCGATCAAATTTCCCAATCCGCCGAGAAGGCCGCCCAGATCGCGTTTCGTCTCCTCCCGGTCGGTCTTGTAGGCGGCGTGGATGCGGTCGGCCAGCCGGGAAAACGGCAGGGTTTGGAGCCACACCCGCCCGGGGCCGGTCATGGACGCGAAAAACAGGCCTTCCCCGCCAAACAGGCTTGTCTTGATGTTCCCGACCCGCTCGATGTCGTAGTCGACCGACGGGTCGAACGCCACGAGGCACCCGGTGTCGACCTTGAGCTTTTCGCCGGCCGCCAGGTGGTGCTCGACGATCGTGCCGCCGCTGTGCATGAACACTTTGCCCGTGCCCTCGAGCTTCTCGAGAATGAAGCCCTCCCCGCCAAAGAAGCCCGCCCCGAGCCGCCGGGTGACCTCGATGTTGATGTCGACGTCGCCGACCGCGCAGAGAAACGAGTCTTTCTGACACAGCACGGCCTGCTTGGCGAGATCGAGCGCGATGATCTTGCCCGGAAATGGCGCGGCAAACGCCACGCGGCCTGCCGGCGCGTTGCACGTGAAGTACGTGATGAAGAAGCTTTCACCCGACAGCAGCGAACGCTTGAGGCCGCCGAGCAGCCCGCCGTCCATCCGCGCATCCATCGTGATGCCGTCGGTCATGTACATCATCGCGCCGGCCTCGGCCCGAATGACGTCGTTCTGGCCGAGCGTGAGCACCACGGCCTGCATGTCGTCGCCAATGACTTCGTAGCTGATCATCGCTGCTCCCTGCCTCTCTATTCTGCCCGCAACGTCGCCAGCGGCTTACGCACCAGCACATCGAGGCTCGCGGCGAGTCCGACCACCGCCACGAGGACGGCGGTGCCGACGATGCCGACGGCGAGCGTGCCGAGCGCGGGATGCCACGCGATGTCGAGCAACCGCCGGCTCACGACGTACGACAACACGGCCGCGCCGAGCGCGCCGAGGGTGCCCGCCAGCGCCCCGAGCACGCCATACTCGATCGTGACGAGCGCGGCCAGCCGCGCGGTGCCTGCGCCGAGCGTCCGATAGATCGCCGCCTCATAGACGCGCTGGAACTTGGTCATGGCGACGGCGCCCACCAGAATCAGCACGCCGCTCGCGAGCAGCACCGCGCCGACGATCGTGACGCCCAGCGTGACGTTGCCGAGCACGGTCTGCACCGTCTTCAGCACATCGCGCACGTCGATGGCCGACACATTCGGGTACTGCACCGCCAGGTCCCGCTGGAGCGCCGCGCGCGCCGTCGCCTCGCCGGCGCCGAGCACGAACGTGAGGAACATGTGGGGCGCGCGCTCGATCGGCCCGGGACGGAACACGAACATGAACCCGCCGTTCTGCGTGTTGTCCCACGTGACCTTGCGAATGCTCGTGACGCGCGCCTTCACGACGCGACCGGCCAGATCGAAGCGGATCTCGTCGCCGATCTCGAGATCCTGCTGCGTGTGCAGCGTCTCTTCGATCGACACTTCCGTGTCAAAGCCCTCCGCCGTGCCGGTCGGCGGCAGCGGGCCGCCCCAGAACCGGCCCGCGATCAGCCGCTCGTTGTCTTCGAGCCCGTTGCGGAACGTGACGCCGTATTCGCGCCCGAGTTGGCCCTTCTCACGAATGTCGATCGTGTTGTTCAGCTGCACGTTGCGGCCGCTGACGCCGACGATCCGCGCGCGCATCATCGGCACCACCCGCGGCGCCTCGGCCGCGTAGCGCCGCACGAGCGCGGTCACGCCGTCGACTTGATCCGGCTGCACATCGATCAACACCAGGTCCGGCGCCTTGCGACCCGTATCGACCGCAAACTCCGTGAGCAGATTGGCCTGGACGACGCGCATGGCGAGGATGAAGAACGCGCCGAGCCCGACCGCCATGAGAATGACGCGCGTCTGATTGCCCGGCCGCCCGAGGCTGATCGTGGCGTGGCGCACGGCAAAGCGCGAGGAACGCGTGAGCGGCGCGACCAGACGCACGAGTCCCGCGCCGGCCAGTTGCAGCGCCCCGGCCACGGCCAGCAGACCGCCCGTGACATACAGCCCCGCGCGGAACGAGCCGGCCTGCCACACGGCCACCGCCGCCAGGCCGGCCACAATCGCCACGCCCACCGCGCGCGACCGCCAATCCGCGCGGCGCGCCGTCGCCGCCGTGTCCGCGCGCAGCAGCAACAGCGGCTTCACCGTGCGGATCTCGAGCAGGGGCACGAGCGCGAAGAGCAACGCGACGAGCAGCCCGACGGCACTGCCCTGCAGCGCCGCCGACGCCGTGACATGCACCGACGGCACGTCAAGCGCCGTGAGCACCTCCGCGGGCACCGCCGCGAGCGCCAGCGCGGCCAACGCCGTGCCCAGCCCGCACCCCGCGGCGCCGAGCACGAGCATCTGCAGCACATACGTGCCGAGCACCTGCCCGCTCGACGCGCCCACGCACTTCAGCACCGCGATCGTCTTGAGCTTCTGGCGCACGAACACGCGCGTGACACTCCACACGCCGATGCCGCCGAGCACGACGATCGCAAACCCCACCAGACTCAGGTAGTTCTCGCCGACCGTGAGCGCACGGCCCACGCGGTCCTGCAGCGTCTTCCAGGAATTCACGCTCGTGGTCGAGTGCTTGAACGTCTCGCGGAGCGCCGCGGTCGTCGTCTCGAGATCCCGCTCGTCCATGCGCACGAGCAGTTGATAGGTCACCCGGCTGCCGAAGCCGAGCACGGGCAGCGCGCGGAGATCCGCGAGATCGATATACACGCGCGGCCCGAAGGACGTCGCGGCATTGCGCTGCACCTTCTCGGCCACCAGAACATCACGGATCTCGAAGGGCGTGCCGGCGATGACCAGCGCGTCGCCGACCTTCACCTGCAACTGCGCGAGCACTTCGGGCTGCACGATCGCGCCGCGGCCGGCGACGAGCGCGGTCGACCACGGCCGTCCACTCTGCAGCGTCATCGTCCCGTAGAACGGATAGCCGGCGTCCACGCCGCGGATTTCGCCGAGACGCGCCGTGGCCAACCCCACCCCATCGGCCGGCCGCATCATCGTCATCGTCTGAATCACGTGCGCGCGTCCGCGCACGGCCGCGCGGCCGAGCGCCGTCTCGATCGCCGCCTCTGCCTCCGGATCGAGCGCGCGCGGCGACTGCACGACGAGGTCGGCGCCGATGAGGCTGCGTGCCTCACGCGTCATCGTGTCGCGCACGTTCTGGATGACCGACCGCAGCGCGATGATGGCCGCGACGCCCACCGCCACGCACAGGAAGAAGAAGAGCAACCGCGCCCACGACGCGCGCATCTCGCGCCACGTCATGCGCAGCACGAACGCCATGTCAGCGTGCCTCGTCGGCGACGATGCGCCCGTCTTTGAGGCGGATGGTGCGGTCGGCGCGGCGCGCCAGTTCCAGATCGTGGGTCACCAGCACGAGCGTGCGGCCGTGGCGGCGATTCACGTCGAGCAGCAGGTCGATGACCTGCTGGCCCGTCGTGCTGTCGAGGTTCCCGGTCGGCTCGTCGGCGAGCAGGATCGGGGGATCGTTCGCCAGCGCGCGGGCGAGCGCCACACGCTGCTGTTCGCCGCCCGAGAGCTGCGACGGATAGTGATGACCACGGCCCGACAAGCCCACTTCGTCGATGAGGGCCTGTGCGCGGGCGCGCGCATCGGCGCGGCCCGCCAATTCCATCGGCACCATTGCGTTCTCGAGCGCGGTCAGTGTCGGAATGAGATGGAAAAACTGGAACACGATCCCGACGGTGCTGCCGCGGAGGCGCGCCAACCGCTCTTCGTCCAGCGTGGTGATGTCGACGCCATCGAGGCGAATCGCGCCGGTCGACGGGGCGTCGAGGCCCGCCATGAGGCCGAGTAGCGTCGACTTGCCGCTGCCCGATGCGCCGGTAATGGCGACCGACTGGCCCCGGGGAATGACGAACGACGTGGGTTGGAGGATCGTGAGGCGTCCCGTGCCGCTCGGCACGGTGCGCGACACATCGACGAGTTCGATCATCGCGGTCTGGGTGTCCGTTTCTACTGTCCGCCGGAGCGGCTGGCGAGGTCGTCGAGCACGGGCTTCAATTGTTCGTAGACGTGCGCGGCGATGATTTGTTGCCCCGCGGCGGTGGGATGAATGCCGTCGGCCTGATTGAGCGACGCCTCGCCCGCCACGCCTTCGAGCAGAAACGGCATGCGCCGGATCGCCGGATAGTCGCGTTCCAGCCCACCGAAAATCGATCGGAAGGCCACGACGAAGTCTTCGCCGAGATTCGGCGGCGCTTCCATCCCGCAGAGGAGCACGGCGACGTTCTTGGCGAAGGCCTTCTCGATGATCGCGGCGATGTTCTCGCGCGTGGCCTTCGGCGCAATGCCACGCAGCGCGTCGTTCCCGCCCACCGCCACGATGAGCACCCGGACATTCGGATCGAGGAGCCAGTCGACACGCCGCAAGGCGGTGGCCGAGGTGTCGCCGGATTCACCGGCGTTGACGATCTCGTAGTTGTAGCCTTCGGCGTCGACCTTGGTCTGCAGAAGTGCCGGATAGGCTTCGAGCTGGAAGACCCCAAAGCCGGCCGTGATGCTGTCGCCGAGGACCACGATCTTCTGACGCACCGGCACTTCCGGATCGAGGCCGGGCAACGGCGACTTCTTCGTGGCCGTGGTGGCGTTCGCCTGCGTGTCGGCCGCCGGCTTCGAGAACCAGCCGCAACCGGCGACGAGCGTGAGGGCGAGGGCGCCGGCCAGCGCGGCGGTGTGCTGCACGAGCTTCATGACTTCTCCAGCTGGGCGGACAAGTCCGCGATGGCCCGTTCGAGCATGGCGCGATGCGCCGGGGTACGGGCGGCACGAAGTTGATCCTGCGCTTGCCGCAACGACAGCTCTAAGGTTCGACGAGCGGTGACGGCCTGAGGATCCGGGATCGCTTCTTGCCGGTCTGCCCCGCGACGCTCCCGATCCGCCTGCTGCGACTCCACCTGTTTACTCTCGAATCCGCGAGCCATCGATACATTATGCTCTTGCCGTGTCGTTCAAACGCGCGCTCGG
>CAYFLU010000111.1:0-10445 GCA_964343975.1 uncultured Solibacteraceae bacterium | reverse complement strand
GTGACCGGCGACGTGATCGAAGTGCGCGTGCGTGTCGAGCAGGATCTTCACGTCCTGAGTCTTGAAGCCGAGCGAACGAATGTTCTCCAACGCCTGCCGGGCCGACGCCTCCACCCCGCTGTCGATGAGGATGTGCCCCTGCGGCGACGTGATCAGGTAGACGCCGAGCCCTTGCGAGCCGACGAAGTGCAGGTTGCCGGCAATGGTGAACGGCTTCTGCGGCGCGGTGTATTCCGGCCGCATCAACCCCGACGGAATGCCCTGAAACGCCACCAGCAAGGCCACACAGAAGGACGCGAGTTGGATCAGCAATGTGCATCTATTATGGCGCTATGCAGAATTACAAGAACCACGCGAAGTTCCTTCCGCTCTTTCATTTCATCGCGTTTCCGCTCGTGGCGGCCTACTGGATCTACACGGCCATTCAGCTGAAGAACGGCATCGACACGCCGCACGTCATGGCATTCATCGGCGCCTTCGGCGTCGTCGCCTCGACATTCGCCGCCCGCGTCATGGCGCTCACGGTGCAGGATCGCGTGATCCGTCTCGAAATGCAGTTGCGGTTGCGTGAGGTGCTGCCGGCGTCACAGCGCGGCGACATCGCCAAGCTCTCACGCAAGCAGTTCATCGGCCTGCGCTTCGCAAGCGACGCGGAACTCCCGTCACTCGTGGCCGCCGTCGTGAAGGACAACATCCAGGACGCCGACGCGATCAAGAAGATGGTGAAGGACTGGCAGGCCGACGACCTGCGCGCGTAACACCGGGGAGCAGCAGGCGGCGCGTCAGTCCTGCTGCTCGCCCTCATCCAAGTGCACGCGGTGCAACAACCGATGCGCCACCGGCGCAATCAGAATGCCCGCGGACGCGATAAAGACGATGCCGGAGTAGAGGGCGTAGACACCGGCAAACACTTTCGCCGTGTCATTCGGCAAATCCCCAATGGGCCCCATCCCGCCGAGCAACATGGACGCGTTCAGAAACGCATCGACCAGCCGCATGTGCGCGAGCGCCATGTAGCCCCAAATACCCACGCCCAGCGACCCGCCGACGAGCAACACCACCCAGCCCACATGCCCGACCATGCGCCAGATGAACTGGCGCGTCGGCAACAGGGGACGACTACGATGCTCGTACACAGAACCCTTTCACGCTAGCGCACTTCCGCACTTTCGCACTTTCGCACTTTCGCACTTTCGCACTTTCACTTTCGCACCTTCGCACTCTGACCTTCGCACTGTGCACTGCGGCACGTCGGAACGTTCGCACTCTCGCACTGTGTCTTAGATGAACGTCAACGAACTCTTCCTGAAATTCGCCCCGAGCAGCGCCGTGGAATCCGCCCCAAGCCAATTGTCGATCACGCGTGCATAGACAGAACGAAAATCCGTCTCATACGTCACGTCGCCGCCGTTGTTCTCGAGCGTGGGATTGCCGCTGAATGGATTGAGATTCGGCGCCGTGCCGTACAGCCCACCGTTCACGCCGCCGCCCATCGCCATCATCACCGCGGCCGCGCCGTGATCGGTGCCGTTGCTGCCGTTCTCGGTGATGCGGCGGCCAAATTCAGAGAAGAGCAAAATGCACGTGTTGTTCCACAGCCCCTGATTCTTGAGGTCGTTGTAGAACGCGAGCACGCTGTCGCCGAGTGTGCCCATGTTCGTGGCGTAGGTGCCGTTCGTCTGGTTCACGCCCTGGCTCGCGTGCGTGTCGAAGCCGCCCGTCTGCACCCAGAACACCTTGGTGCCGATGTTCTTCGCCATCGCACCAGCCACCGTCTTCAACGCCGACGCAAAGCCGTTCGACGGATAGGTGACCGATGCGGAGTACGCCGCCACTGACGCCACACGGTCGAGCGTGGTCATCGCCGACTGTGTCGTGCCGGCAACAAACGCGACCTGCGGCCGGTCTGTCGGCAGGTGCGAGGCAATGGCTGACATGGCCGTGCGCGAGTAGGTCGCCTCCGTGCCCGAGTTCGGGCTCCCGAACGTGTAGCCCGACGCACTCGGGATCGACGGCGCCGTGACGTTGTTGCCGATCATCATGTGCGGCACGGGCGAGACGGTCGCCCACCCGGCAAGCGGATCGACCGGCGACGGCAGCACATCAAGGTACCGGCCGAGCCAGCCCGCGCCCGTGGAGTTTCCCGGATTGCCCGTGGCCCAGATGTCCTGGCCGAGGAAATGCGAACGGCTGGAATTCGGATAGCCCGACCGCTGCACGATCGCCAGCTTGCCGAGATCCCAGATCTGCTTCAGCCCGGTCAGTCGCGGATGCAGACCGAGCGCGACCTTCGACGAATCGGTGCCGATCTGCAACACGTTCGCCGCCGGCACCGCGATCGTCGGACGCCGGCTGTAGTAGAAGGCGTCCTGATACGGAATCACGGTGCTGAGCGCGTCGTTGCCACCGGACAAGTACAGGATGACCAGGTTGCGCGAGTTGCTGCCCTGCGCCATCGCCAGATCGGAGATGAACGCCGGCGCCGCAAATGACAGCGTGAAGGCGGAGACACCGCCCTTGATGAAATCTCTGCGTGTGGGTTTCATCGGCGGCTCCTAGACGAACTGATAGTCGGGCGACCCGACAAGAAGGTGAATGAGTCCGCCGGCCTTGTTCGTGATCTGCGTGTCGCTGCCCGTCCACGTGCCGCCGGCTTTCACGTAGTCCGAGAGAATGCTGTACACCGACGAGTCGGGCGTCTGGATCGTGAGCCGGTTCAACGCCCAGTTCGTGATGAACGCATCCACCGTGGTCGTGTAGCCCGACGCCTTCGCCAGATCACGCAGGTTGAACTTCTGATTCGTCGCCAACTGCGATGCGACGTTCATGCGCGAGAGCATCGCGTTGGTCGAAAACCACCACGTGCCGAGATCCCAGCCCGACACATCCGGCGGCTCATACAGCGTCTGCCCCATGTTGACCATCGGCGTGAGCACATCATTCACGTTGAAGCCGAGGAACCCGACCTCCTTGATGGCCCGCACCAGCAACTCCGCCGGCCACGAGTACCGCTGGTAGAAGTTCGCCGTATCCATGAACTGCGACGACAAGAAGACCGCGCGCAGCGTCGGCTTGATCGCCGTGTCGTTCGCCAGATACACCGACGCGATCTGACTGACCCACGCCTCGTCCGGCGCTTTCGTCTCGCTCACGAAGAAGTTCCAGAACTTCCGCGCGAGCCGCTTGGCGGTCTCGGGATGCCGCGCCAAACCGGCGATCAGATCCAGACCGTCCTGCATGCCGCTCGCGGCCGCCCTGGCCGGAATCGTGTTCCCGCCATCCGGATACACCGCGAAGGAGAACGTCTTGGCCGTCGTTTCGTGCTGCGCCGAGTTGTAGATGAACTGATAGTTGTAGTTCGTCGTCGTGCGGTCACCCACGCTCTGCAGGTTCCAGCCCGTGAACACGCGCGCGGCGGCGTAGACGTCGGCCTCGACGTAGTTGGCCACGCCCATCGTGAAGAGCTCGATGATCTCGCGGCCGAAGTTCTCCTGCGGATTCGTGCGCGTGTTGAGGCGGCCGTCGAGCCAGATCGACATCGACGGGTGCTTCGAGATCTCGAGCAGCAGATCGCTGAACTTGCCGACGGCCATCTTGCGGAAGAGCTCGACCTGTCCCTGCTGCCCGCCCGCATCGGTCGTCGCACGCGCATCCATCAGGCGCGCACCGTCATTGGTGCCGACGACGCCCGCGATCTTCGAGTAGCCCGTGGCGAAATGGTTGTGCCAGAACAGCGCCATCTTCTCGCGCAGCGGTGCCGGCGAATGCACCATGCGGAACAGCCACCGCTGGCGCGCATCACCGATCACGATGTCCGGCGTGAACTCACGCGTGGCAATCACGCCGATGTAGCCGGGCGTGCGGATGAAGCTGTCGATGTTGTCGGCGTCGGTGTCGCTGTAGTTGAGGAGCGCGTCCACCGCGCCCGTGTAGCCGAACGCCGAGAAGTTGGCGATGTCGTCCGCGCTGCCGCTGAACGCCGCGCGACGCAACAAATGCGCAATCAGGCCTGTGCCCGCGCGCGTCGTCCCCGTCGACCCACCCGAGCCGGTGGTCGTGGTTGTGGTCGAGGACGTGCTGGTGCTGCTCGTGCTGCTCGAGGGCGCTGCACTGCTGCCACACGCCGCCGAAGTCACCGCCGCCGCGACCGCGGCCGCACGGGCCAGGTCCGAAGAGGTGGGGGCCGGCAGGGTCTCTGCGTCTACGTCGGAAATCGGGCCAGACATCGTGCCTCCGGGATGGGGAGTATCGACATGTTAGACCGGTCCCACCGTGGGCGTAGATACCCGATTTTGGAATTAATTGTCGTTAATGCCCCACAAAACCGGACAGTTGTTCGACCTAGGAGAGCGCCCGCAGAAACGTGAACGCGTCGTCTTCAACCCGAGCCTCGCCGGCGAAGTGCCGTGCCGCCGCCCGAGCGGTGAACCAGGAGATCGCGTCACCGTGCCAGCCCAGGGCCAGCGAGAAGAAATGGAACGGGAAGTTGCGATGCGAGCCGATCCACGGCAGGCCGTCGAGCGTCGTCACCACCGGCAGCGACCAGGCCCATTCCGCCTTCAAGCCCGAGATCGTCGGGTAGTGCACCGAGAGCTCATACATGAGCTGGCCCGCGCGCTGCACGAGCACCTTGTCGCGCTGCCGGTCGGGCAACGCCTTGGCCTCGGCGCCGGCGAAGAGGACGCGGTCCTCAGACAGATAGCGGAGCCACCGCGGCGTCTCGCCGCGCTCGCAGAGCGCGTAGTCGCGCGCACCCGTTTCCCGGCGCATCTCGGCGTTGAGCGGCTGCGTGACCACCACATGGCCGTCGCGCACGCGCACATGGCGCTTGAGCTGATGGAAGAGCGCGCCCGGCTCACCCGTGGCCACGACGACGCCCTTGGTGACGATCTTCGAGCCGTTCTCGAGAAACACCGTCGCGATCTTGCGCGTGAAGGTCGTCTTCTTCACGCGGGTCTCTTCGAAGAACTTCGCGCCCTTCTTCTCGGCAAGCGCCGCAAACCCGAGCGCCGCGCGCACCGGATCGTAGAGGGCCCCGCCGCGCAGCCGCAGCGCGCCGTAGGATTCGGTCGAGATCGCGTTCTTCGCAGACGGCGCAGGCACCCACGCGCCTTCGAGCTTGACGTCCTTGCGGGCGGTGAGTTCCTTCTTGAGCGGATCCGCGTCGCCAAATCCGAACGCGTTCACATACGTCGTCGCCGCCTTGAGGTCGCAGCGGATGTCGAGCTTTTTCAGCGTGGCGATGTAGTCGTCGGCTGCGCGCTGCGTCTCTTCCCACGCGCGTCGCGCCACCTTGCGGCCGCGCTGGGCCTCCACGCTGCGGAACACCGCATCGGGCTCCGGCACGATCATGCCGAGGCCGGCGCCCGTCATGCCCGAGGCCACACGATTCGCCTCGAACACGAGCACGTTCATGCCGGCTGCGGCCAGCGTGTACGCGCACGCGCATCCGGTCAGACCGGCGCCGATAACGACGACGTCGACGGTGGTGTCACCTTTGTACTTGGGGTAGGTGCGGCGGCGGTTCTCCGCCGTGCGTTCGGCCCAATACGGAGCGGACATTAAGGGCTAAGGATAACGCAGAAGGCCGGTCGCGAGCTTCTCGTAGAGGTCGGCGGCCGCTTCCAGTTCGGCCACGGGCACGCTTTCGTCGGCCGTATGGGCTTCGGTGACCGAGCCTGGGCCGATGAGGAGGGGGGTGCCCCAGCGGTCGAGGAACGGAATATCGGTGGTGTACCAAAAGACTTCCGTCGTGAAGCCGGGCAGGGTCTTGAGGCGCACCGGCGGCACGGTGAGGACGTGCGCCACCTCGACCTTGCCGGCCACGGCGCGATCGATGACGGCGGCAAGATCCTCAGCCGGCCCCACCGAACGGAAGAGCAGCTCGGCGGTTGCCAGATCCGGGATCACGTTCGGGGCGAGGCCGCCATTGATGAGGCCGATGTTGAAGTGGGTCTCGCCGAGCAGTGGATCCGACGGCCAGGTGGCCGTGCGGAGCGCCTGGAGCGCATCGAGCAGCTTCTCGATGGCCGACTCGCCGAGGTCGGGCCGGCTCGAATGCGCCGCCCGGCCGCGGGCCGTGAGCGACACGCGATACACACCGCGGGTGGCGGCGCCGAGACGGTTCTCGGTCGGCTCGCCGTTGATCAGATACTTCGCGGACGCGGGCGCGATCGTGTTGGCGGCCATGGCGCCGTCGCTGCCGCGCTCTTCCCCCGCCACAAACAGCAGACCCACGCGCCGTTCACCACGCGCGCGCATCCGTTCGGCGGCCACGAGCTGCGCCGCGAGGATGCCCTTCGCATCCGACGAGCCGCGGCCGTACAAGCGTCCGTTCTCGATGCGGCTTGGAAAGAACGGCGGCACGCAATCGAAGTGCGTGGAGAACACGACCACCGGGTCGTCGATCCGCGCGTACACATTCACCCGATCGCCGGCGAGCGGCTGCAGCGTGACGTGATAGCCGAGCTGCTCGAGCGCGCGCGCCAGCACACGGGCCACGTCGCCTTCGATGCCCGTGGTCGAGTCGATGTCGATCAGCGTGCGCGCGAACTCGACGAGGTCTAGCGAATCCACTGCTCGAGCTCCGTGCGCGTGTCCGTCTTGCTGTCGCGGTACTTCACGATCACGGGCGTCGCGAGCGACAAGCCCCAGTCTTTGCCCTGCCCCACCGTGACGGCGCGCGCGCCCGGCACGACCACCGCGCCGGCGGGGACGATGAGCGGCTGCCCCGCTTCGGGCGTGATGATCCGTCCGTGCACGAGGTCGTACACGGGAGTCGATCCGGTCAGCACCGTGCCTGCCGCGATCACGGCGCGCTCTTTGATGATGGCGCCTTCGTACACGCCCGTGTTGCCGCCAATCAGGACGTCGTCTTCCACGATCACCGGCAGCGCGCCGACCGGCTCGATCACGCCGCCGATCTGCGCGGCGGCGCTGATGTGCACGCGCTTGCCGATCTGCGCGCACGACCCGACGAGCGCGTGCGAATCGACGAGGGTGCCGTCGCCCACGTACGCGCCGATGTTGATGTACATCGGCGGCATGCAGATCACGCCGCGGCCCATGTACGCGCCATCGCGCACGCTCGAGCCACCCGGCACGATGCGCACGCCCGCGTCGAGACCGGGCTTCTTCAGCGGCAGCGTGTCTTTGTCGTAGAACGGCATCTTGCCGTGATCGGCCGACACGTCCACGTTCTCGCCCGTGCGGAAGCCGAGCAGGATGCCCTGCTTCACCCACGTGTTCACGCGCCACCCGCCCGGCGCGGACGGATCCGGCTCGGCCGACCGCACCTCGCCGAGCGACAGCGCTCGACGCAGTGCAAAGAACGCGTCACGCGCCGCGGCCTTGTCGGCCAGTTCGGCCTGCGAGAACAACTCCTCAATCGTCTGCTGCAAATTCACGGCTTACTTCGCTCCCACCGGTCCGAGCGCGGACAACACCGCCCGCACCTTCGCCTTCGACGCGTCCGACACCGGCACCATCGGCAACCGGTAGTGCGCATCGAGCAGCCCCATCTCCGCCATCGCGAACTTCACCGGTCCCGGGCTCGACTCGCAGAAGTTCACCTGCATGAGCGGCAGCAGCCGGTTGTGCATCGCCCGCGCGCCCGTCCAGTCGCCGCGTTCCACCGCCTCGACCATCTGCACCATCTCGGCCGGCACTTCGTTCGACGCCACCGAGATGATGCCCTTGCCGCCAAGCGCCATCAGCGGCAGCGTGATCGCGTCATCGCCCGACAAGACCACGAAGTCCGCCGGCACATTGCGGCAGATCTCGGCCATCTGCGTGATGTTGCCCGAGGCTTCCTTCACACCGACGATGTTCGGAATCGCGGAGAGACGCACGACGGTGGCCGCTTCGATGTTGCAGCCCGTGCGGCCCGGCACGCTGTAAAGAATGATCGGCAGCGACGTGCTCTCGGCAATCGCCTTGTAGTGCTGGAACAGGCCTTCCTGCGTCGGCCGGTTGTAGTACGGCGTCACCGACAGGATGCCGTCAACGCCGAGCTTGGCGTACGCGTCGATCGCGTGAATGACCTCGGCGGTGTTGTAGCCGCCCGCGCCGGCCAGCACGCGCGCCTTGCCCTTCCCTTCCTCGACGCAGATCTCCACGAGGCGGCGCTTCTCCGCCGACGTCAACGTCGGCGTCTCGCCCGTCGTCCCGCACGGCACGAGGATGTGAATGCCCGCCTCGACCTGCCGCCGCACGAGGCGGCGGAACGCGGATTCATCAACGTCGCCGTTTGCGGTGAACGGCGTCACGAGTGCGGTGCCAACTCCGGTCCATGTCGTGCGCATTGCTGTCTCCATCTCTTCCATAATGTTGGAGCCTTGGACCTTCAGGTCCAGGGCGGTCTTAACCCGGGACCTAAAGGTCCCGGGCTCCAAATAACCCGTCAACCTTTCAACACATCTGCCATGCCAAACCAGCCCTTGCGTCCCTGCAGCCACACGGCCGCGTCGAGTGCGCCGTGCGCGAACACCGCGCGGTCGCGCACGGTGTGCGTGAGCGTCACGGTATCGCTCGGGCCGTCGAAGCCGATCGTGTGCGTGCCGGGAATCGACCCGGCGCGCGTGCTCGAGACGTCGATCGTGCGCGGATACCCGGCGTCGGTCACCGCCTGCTTCAGCACGAGCGCCGTGCCCGACGGCGCATCCTTCTTCTGATCGTGGTGCGCCTCATGAATCCAGGCGCCGTAATTCGCAATCGGACCAAAACGGCGCGCCGCCTCCGCCGCCACGAGCAGAAACGCGTTGAGCCCGAGCGAGAAATTTGCCGACGCGAGCACGCCGATTCCCGCGTGCTCTGCGACCGATCGCACCGCAGCCTCGCGATCCTGCCAGCCCGTCGTGCCGATCACGAGATTGGCGCCGCGTTCCGCCACCGCCTGCGCGTTGCCGACCACGGCGCCGGCCACGGAGAAATCAATCGCCACGTCGAACGGCGCGGCCGATGCAATCGAGCCGCCGACATCGACGATGCCGGCAACCGCGCACTGATGGGCGGCGGCGTGCTGCTCGAGCAGCCGGCCCATGCGGCCGTGGCCAATGATCAGGATCCGCGTCATCACGCCTCCACTGCGTCTGCGAAGAACGTATCGTGCAGCCGATTCAGGGCGGCAGACAAGTCGTCCGCGCCGATCACGATCGTGACGTTCCGGCGCGACGCGGCCTGCGACACCATCCGCAGCGGCACGCCGTCGATCGCGCCCAGCAGCCGGCTCGGGAACGTGCGGTCGGTGGCGATGCCGTCGCCGACCGCACAAATCAGCGCGAGATCGCTCTCGGTCGTGACTTCCGCGAACTCCGACAGCGCTTCGATGATGTCGGGCAGGCGGCGGCGATCGTCGATCGTCACCGACACGCTCACTTCCGAGGTCGTGACGACGTCGACCGAGGTCTTGTGGCGCTCGAACACTTCGAACACGCGACGGAGGAAACCGTAGGCCATGAGCATGCGCGTGCTCGTGATGTTCACGGCGGTGAGGCCCGTCTTCGACGCCATGCCCGTCACGGTGTGTCCGCCCGCGGGCCGGTTTGCCGTGATCAACGTGCCGTCCGTGCCCGGACGCTGCGAGTTGAGAATGCGCACCGGGATGTTCTTCGCCATCGCGGGCTGAATCGTCGCCGGATGCAGCACTTTGGCGCCGAAGTACGCGAGCTCCGACGCTTCGTCGAACGACAGGTGCCGCGCGACGACCGGCGCGCTGACCAGGCGCGGATCCGCCGTGAGCATGCCGTCGACGTCGGTCCAGATCTGGATCTCGTCGGCATTCAGGCCGGCGCCGACGATGGCGCCGCTGAAGTCGGAACCACCGCGGCCGAGCGTGGTCGTGATGCCGCGCTCGGTGGCGCCTACGAAGCCGCCGATCACGGGCACGAGGCCCTGCGCCACGAGCGGCGCCACGGTCTGCTGCAGTGCGGCGTTCGTGCGCTCGAAGTGCGGCGCGGCTGCACCGAAGTCGGCGCTCGTCACGACCACCGTGCGCGCATCGACCCACGCCGCCCCCGTGCCGTGCGATGTGAGCGCCGCAGCCACGATCTTGCTGCTCGCCAGTTCACCCGTCGCGGCAATTGCGTCCGCCCAGCGCGGCGACACATCGCCGAGCACCGCCAGCGCCGAGATCACGCGCTCGAGCTCGTCGAAGTCGCGATCGAGCGCGTCGATCGTCTGCTGGCGCAGCGCCGCGTCGAGAATGACCGACGCCACGCCGTGATGGCGCTGGCGCAGGCCCGTGATGTTCTTGCGCGCCGCCTCGATGTCGCCCGCGCCCGCTTCGGCCGCGATGCCCAGCAAGCGGTCGGTGACGCCGGCCAGCGCCGACACCACCACCACCGGCGCCGGCGTCTTCTGCACGATGCCGATGAGCCGTTCGATCGCGGCGCGGTCCTTCACGGACGTGCCGCCGAATTTCATGACGATCACAGCAGCCCCTCCGC
>CAYFLU010000110.1:0-10555 GCA_964343975.1 uncultured Solibacteraceae bacterium | reverse complement strand
ACGCGTTGAAGCGCAACATCGACATCGTCTTGCTCGCGGAATCCGATCTCGAGGGACGACTGGCGCCGCTGGGCCGCTTGCGTGAGCCCATCGACGCGCTGGCCGATGCCCACGCCATCATCGTGGACGGCGGCAATCCGTTCGTGGTGGAGCGGGTGCAGGCCGAGTGGGGAGCGGGCACGTTCGTCGGCGGCATGGTCCGCACGATGGGCGTGCCGTCGCAGTCGCTGGCCCCCGGCGCTCGCGTCCTGGCTGTCGCCGGCATTGCGGGGCCCGAGCGGTTCTTCTCGTCCGTCGCGAGTGGCTGGAGTGTCGTCGCGACGATGCCGTTCAAGGACCATCACCGTTTCACGCCGGCTGACGTGCGCGCCATGCAGGCGAGAGCCGCCGCCGAACGCGCGGTGGCGATTGTCGTGACGTCGAAAGACTTCGTGAAATTGCGGCGATTTCCGGCGGGCGCCGTGCCAATCGTCGAATTGCCGCTCGACGTGCGTGTGGAGCCAGCCGCCTTCGGCGACTGGCTCCTGACTTCACTCCGCCGCGACGACGACCGACTCTGACCCGTGCGGCGTCTGACGGCGCATGAGCAGCACGAGCGGCAGCAGGGCCAGAAACACGAGGCCCATGATCCGGAATGAATCGATGAACGCCAGCAGCGAGGCCGATCGCAGGACCTGCCCCTGCAGACCGGCGGCCGCGCGCACGTCGGTGAGCGCGCCCACCTGCATGCGGATCCGCGGATCGTAGAGCGTGATGTGCTCGGCCATCGTCGACGCATGTGTCACGCGGAACCGCGTCAGCATGGTGGTCACGCTTGCGATGCCGACGCCGCCGCCGATGTTGCGCACGAGGTTGAAGACGCTCGCCGCGTTGCCGACCTGCTCGCGGGGGATGCTGCCCATCGTCACCGTCGACAGCGGCACGAAGAGCAGGCCGAGCGCGGCGCCCTGCAGGAACTGCGGCCAGAAGAAGTCCCAGTAGCCCGCGTTGAGATTCAGTTCGCCGAGCCAGAGCAGCGTCACGCCGCCCATCGCGAGTCCGATCGCGACGAGCTTGCGCGAGTCCACCTTGTTCGTGATCAGACCGACGAGCGGCATGGCGATGAGTGAACCCATACCGCGCGGCGCGAGCGCGATGCCGGCTTGAATCGGCGGATAGCCCATCATCGTCTGCATCATGACCGGCAGCAGCACGAGGCTGCCGAAGAGCACGAAGCCGACGACCGTCATGAGTGTGGCGCCCGCGGCGTATGTGCGGTCCTTGAACACATGGAGATCAATCACCGGATGCTCGGTGGAGAACTCGCGAATGACGAACGCGATGATGCCGCCGACGGCGAGGATGGCCATCGTCGTGATCAATGTGGACTCGAACCAGTCGTCTTCCTGGCCCTTGTCGAGCATGATCTGCAGCGCGCCGATGCCGATCGTCATGAGCGCGATGCCCCAATAGTCGATCGCCGCCGAGTGCCGCTTCAGGTACGGCGGATCATGCACGAACGCGCGCAGCAGGACGAAGGCGAGCACGCCGATCGGGATGTTGATGTAGAACACCCACCGCCACGAGTAGTTGTCGGTCAGCCACCCGCCGAGCACGGGACCGAGGATCGGCGCCACCACGATGCCGAGACCCCAGAAGCCCATGGCCTTGCCGCGATCCTGCGGCGGAAACGCCTCGAGGAGCACGGCCTGCGAGAGCGGCTGCATCACACCGCCCGTGGCGCCCTGAATGATCCGGAAGAGGATCAGGAGCGGCAGCGACGGCGCAATGCCGCAGAGGGCCGAGGCCACCGTGAAGCCGAGCACCGAGCCGATGAGGAGGCGTTTGCGGCCGAGCACGACCGCCAGCCAACCCGTGAGCGGCAGGATGATCGCGTTGGCCGCGACGTAGGACGTGAGCGCCCACGTCGATTCGTTCACCGTGGCCGACAGGCTGCCGGCGATGTAGGGCAGCGACACGTTCACGACGGTGGTGTCGAGCACCACCATGAACGTGGCGGCCATCACCGCCACTGCGGTGAGCCACGGGTTGACCTGCGGTGTGTCGTTCACTTCGTGAAAACGGTCGCGGTCACCGACATGCCGGGCCGCAGGAGATGGTCGGTGTTGGCGCCCGACAGCGTGACTTTCACCGGCACGCGCTGCACGACCTTCACGAAGTTGCCCGTCGCGTTCTCGGCCGGGATCAGGCTGAACGTCGCGCCGGTTGCGGCCGCGATCGACTCGACCTTGGCGTCGAACGTCTTGCCGCCCAGCGCGTCGACCGACACCACCACCGGTTCACCCGGGCGGATGTTCTTCAGCTGAGTCTCCTTGAAGTTGGCGACGACCCAGACCTCGTCGAGGCCGACGAGCGCCATGAGGCTCTGACCGGCCTGCGCCATCTGACCCGGTTCCACCGACTTCTTCGACACGATGCCGTCGACGGGCGCGCGCACGATTGCGCGCTCAAGGTTCAGCTTGGCCTGCTCGACGGCGGCGGTGGCGCGCTGCACGTCGGCTTCCGCGGCCTTCGCGCGGGCTTCGATGAGCGCGATCTGCTGTGAGGACGTACTGGCCGCCCGGGCCTGGGCCTTCGACTGCGCCACGGTGTTGCCGAGCTGCTGCCGGCGCGCTTCCGCGGCATTGAGGTTGGCTTGCGCCTCGGCGATGCCGGCCTCGGCCGCATCGGCCGCAGCTGACGACGCCGTGGCGGCTGCGGTGGCCAGATCGAAGTCGCGCTTCGAGACTTCGTCCTTCGCGACGAGCGGCGTGAGCCGCTCGAGGTCCTTCGCCGCGCGCGTGCGATTGGCCGCCGCTTCCACGGCGCGTGCCTTCGCGCTCGCGAGCTTGGCCTTCATCGACTCGATCTCGCGGTCGCTCGCCTGCGCGGCGGCTTCGGCGGCCTGCGCCGACGACTGCGCCGCCGATTCCTGATTCGTGGCGGACATCGAGGTGATCGGCACGTTCGCCTTGGCGGCGCGGAGCGCGGCCTCGGCTGCGGCGAGTTCGGCCTCGGCACGGGCCATCGCCATCTTGTAGTCGCTCGCGTCGAGCTCGACAAGAATGTCGCCGGCCTTCACGACCTGGTTGTCGCGCACGAGCACTTTCTCGACGGTGCCGCCGACACGAGCCGGCACCGGATACACGTGTCCGGCGACCTGGGCGTCGTCGGTCGCTTCACGCGGATAGAGCGAGCGCCAGGCGTAGAGCCCGCTGCCGGCGAGCACGATGATGATGAGCGCGGCGGTCCAGAGCCGGCGCTGGGAAGGCATGTCAGCCATTACTTCAGTCCTCCAAGGTATTGCGTGAGTGCGGCCTCGGTCATGCCCACGGCGCGGGCCAGACCGGCCTTGGCGAGCACGTGCGCGTAGAGCGTGGCGATGTAGTTGTCTTCGGCGGTGGCGACGGTGTCCTGCGCCTGCGAGAGCTCGATCGAGTTGGCGATGCCGGCCGCGAACCGGTCGCGCGCCTGCGTGAGTTGCTGCGTCGCGAGCGCGCGCCATTCGGTGGCGACCTTCACCGCGGCCTCGGCGGCCGACACGTCGAGAAGGGCCGCGCGCACTTCGTAGTAGACGCCGGCGCGCTGGTCATCGGCCTCGGCCTTGCGCGCGGTGAGCTCCGCGCTCGCGCGTGCCGCGCGCGCGGCGCGGTTGCTGCCATCGAAGAGCGGCACGCGGAGGAACGCCGCGGCCGAGAACGTGCCGAGCGTGCTCGAGACGTCGTTGCCGATCTTGCCGTAGGCCGCTTCGAAGTGCACGGTGGGGAATCGTGCGAGAAACGCCGCGCGCACGGTGTCATCGGCAGCCTTCGTGCGCTCCGTGGCGCTCTTCAGATCTTCGCGGTCCGCGTAGGCCTGAGCCACCGCGGCGTCGAGGGTGAGTTCCGGTGCGGCGACGTATTTCATCGTGCCGGCGAGCGTGAACGCTTGCCCGAGCGGCAGACCGATGGCGCGCGCCAGACGCAGGCGCGTCTTCTCGGCTTCGTTCGTGGCCATCACGACGCGCTGCTTCGCGGCTTCCAGAGCCACGTCCTGTCGAACCGCATCGATGCCGGCCACGATGCCCGCGTTCTTCTGGTCGTGCGCCAGCCGCGCCAGAGCCTCGGCCGTGTCGGCCTGCGCCTTGGTGGCCGCCACGCGGCTGTCGGCCGTGAGCGCCTGCTCGTAGAGAAGCGCGATGGCGTAGATGATCTGCTCGCGCGTGTACGCCGTCGTGTGCGCCTCGGCGCGCGCGGTGGCGCGCTTCGACGCATATTCCGCGCCGCCGGCCAGATCGACGGCGCTGCCGGACACCGTCACGCGTGCGTCGACGACGTTGAAGGGGCCGACCAGCGTGGGGAACTCCGCGCCGGGAAAGCCGGTGAATCCGAAGGCCGCGAGCGAGACCTTCTCGCGCATCGCGCTGATCGTGCCGGTCACCTGTGGCAGCAGCGGCGCGAGCGCTGCGGTCTGGTCGGCGTCGGCGCGCTCGGCGCGCGTCTGCTGCTGCACGAGCGCGAGGTTGGTCTGCAGGCCACGCGTGACGGCGTCGGTGAGCGTGAGTGCGATCGCGCCCGGTTGCGCGGTGCCGGTCGGCACGCCGTGCAGGAAGAGATCCGGCGTTTGGGCGGCCACGGGCGTCACCCAGATCACGCCCAGCGCCCCGAGTGCCACAAGCGCCGTGGCGCACGATCGGCGCGGCCGACGCAAGAAGAGCGGTGTGGTCATCAGTGCATTCCTTTCAGAACAAAGGTCGTGGCGGTCGCCGCGTCATCCGCGACCGAGAGGTCGCTCCAGCCGCGAAGGCGCTGGAGGCTGAGGCCGTAGGCAAAGCTCACGATCATCCGGGCGGCGTCGGCCGCCGGGAGGGTCGAGCGGCGCTTTTCGGCCGAGAGACGCGCGAGCCAGGCTTCGGTTTGCGCCGTCTGGACCGCCTTCATCTCGCTCTTCATTTCCTCCCGCAGGCGCGGCTCGAGCTCCGCGTGCATCAGGTAGAAGAGGTCCTTCTGCGCGTCGAAGAACGCGAAGGTGCGTTCGAAGAAGCCATGCACCGCGTCGGCCAGGGAGCCGGCCGCGCCGATGCCGGGCACCGTGGCGTCGCGCAAGCCCCCGACGCCATCGCGGAGGGCATCGCGCAGGATGGCTTCCTTGGACCGGTAGTGCAGGTAGACCGTGCCCTTGGCGAGACGTGCGCGCTTGGCGATCTGGTCCATCGTCACGGCGGCCAGCCCGTGTTTCGCGAAGCTCGCGCGCGCGGCTTCGAGGATCTGCGTGCGCCGGAACGTCGAGACCACATCGGCCTTCGTCGGGCGCGTCGACACTGAACTCATGAGTTCAATTATATGACCATCGCGTACGCTTGCCTATACTCCCCGGGTCTCCTGGTGGTCGGCCGCGGGTCTCCGGGGCGCGTGCCCGTGCGCCGGGCCCGACGGGGTACAATTCGTCATGCCATCCCGGGGGCTGGCCCTCCGCTACCGTGTCGAAGCCGCGGCCCTGACCGTGGTGCGCGCCATCGCGGGCGCGCTGCCGGACGCGGCGTCCTGGTGGGCCGGGGCGGCGGTCGGCTTCGGGTTCTGGGCGCTCGATGCCAGCCATCGGCGTCTGGCGGTGCGGCAGCTGCGTGCCGCCTTCCCGACCCGCACCGACGCCGAGTGCCGGGCCATCGCGCGGAAGACGTTCATCCATTTCGGGCAGTTGCTTGTGGTGCTCATCAAAGTGAGCACGCTCTCGGCCGAACAGGTTCGCCAGCGCGTGGAGTTTGACGGCGAGGAGCGCGTGCAGCAGGCCCTGGCGGCCGGCAAGGGCGTGATCCTGTCGTCGGGGCATTTCGGATTCTGGGAACTGCAGGGCATCGCGCATCCGCTCGTGCTGCCGCCGATGCATGTGCTCGCCCGGCCGCTCGATAACCCGGCCCTCCATCGCTGGCTCGAAGAGACGCGCACGAAGACCGGCAACAGCGTGATCTACCGCCGCGGAGCGGTGCGCCGCGTGCTGCGCGCGCTGGAACACAATGAGTGCGTCGCGATCATGATCGATCAGCACATCCAGAACGCCGACGCCGTGACGGTCGACTTCTTCAATCGCCCCGCAGCGACGACCAATGCGATGGCGGCGCTCGCCCTGCGGACCGGTGCGCCGGTGATTCCGGTCTTCGCGCTGCCGATGCCCGGTGGGCGCTTCCGTCTCCTGTACGACCACCCGGTGCAGCCCCCCGCGCCCGAGAGCCCCGATCCGGTGCGCGAGTTCACGCAGCGGTGCACCGATGTCCTCGAGATGTACGTGCGGCGCTACCCGCACCTCTGGCTGTGGATGCATCGTCGCTGGCGCGATCCCGAAACGGGAGAAGAGGCCGTGGTCGGGATGTTTCCCCGCGCGCAGACCGAGTCGGACGCAGAGGTGAATGAATGACGGCGCCGATTCCGCCCGATCACACGTCCGTGGCGCGGCTGGTGGTGCGCACGCCCAATTGGTTGGGCGACATGGTGCTCGCATTGCCCGCGCTGTCGGCGCTGCGCCGCCACTTCAAGGACGCGCACCTCACGATCCTGACGCCCGGGGCCTTCGCGCCGATCTTTCAGGAAGACACGGGCGTGAAGCCGGATGCCGTGCTGGCCCTGCCGAAGAAGGACTCGGCCGCGCGTGCCGCGCTCCGCGACGGGCAGTTCGAACTCGGCATTCTCTTTCCCAACTCGTTCGGCTCCGCGTGGATGACGCGGCAGGCTCGCATCCCGCAACGCTGGGGTTTCGGCACGGCCATGCGCGGATGGCTGCTCACGCGCCAGTCGGTCAAGATCCGCACGCACGGCGTGCAGCATCAGAGCGAGTACTACCGGGCGCTCGTGCGCGGGTTTGGTATTCCGTGCGGTGATGAGCCGCCGCAGATCCGCGTGAGTGCGCATACGTGGCAGACCGGCCTCGACGTGTTGCAGAAAGCCGGTGCCGATCCCAAGCGGCGCACGGCGGTGTTGGCGCCCGGCGCCGCCTATGGACAGGCGAAGCAGTGGCCGCCGGCGCGCGTCGCGGAGTTGATCGCCCGTCTCGTCAAGGATCGCGACATGAACGCCGTGCTCGTCGGCGCCGGTCACGATCGTGACGCGGCCCGCGACATCGAGACGTGGCTGCGCCGTCACGCCCCGGAAGCGATGGCGCGTCTGGCCGATCTGACCGGCAAGACGTCGATGACGGAACTCACGGGCGTCCTCGCGCGCGCTGATGTCGTCATCTCCAATGATTCCGGCGCGATGCACGTGGCGGCCGCTCTCGGTCGCCCCGTGGTTGCCACATTCGGTCCGACCGATGAACGGGCGACGCGTCCGATCGGCGCGCACGAAGTGCTGACGGCCAAGGCGTTCTGCCGCCCGTGTCATCTGCGCGACTGTCCGATCGATCACCGCTGCATGAAGCGCATCACGGCCGACGCCGTCTTTACGGCCGTGTCGACGCAACTCGCGTTTCGCCGGAGCGCGCAGTGACGCCCGCCGTGTTCATTGATCGCGACGGCACCCTCATTCAAGAGGTCGGCTACCTCTCGCGGCGCGAGGACATCCGCTACTTCCCGTGGTCGGTCGACGCGATTCGGTTGTTGAAGCGCGCTGGCTATCTGGTGTTCATCGCCACGAATCAGGGCGGCATCGGCCTCGGGTACTATCCCGAGCAATTCGTGCGAGAGACGCACGCCTTGATGCATGAAACGCTTGCGCGCGCTGGCGCGGTGGTGGACGGCTGGCTGTTCTGCCCGCACCATCCGCGCGGCATCACCGCCGAGGCGTCCGCGCCCTGCACGTGCCGCAAACCCGGACGCGGTATGGCCGATCAGGCCGCCGCGTCATTCGCGATCGACTTCGCCCGTTCGTGGGCCATTGGCGATCGGCGCACGGATGTGGAGTTTGGCCGCGGCTTCGGTGGTCGTGGCATTCTGGTCCGAACCGGGTATGGCGCGGGAGAAGACGCCCGCCTCGCCGGTCAACTGCAGGGCGCGGCACACGTGGCCGACGACCTGATGGGAGCCACCTCGTGGATTCTTCGAGCCGGTTGATTGCGGGCATGCGCGCCGCCCGCGTGGTCGTGGTCGGCGACCTGATTGCGGATCAGTTCATTCTCGGCCGCGTGGAGCGCGTGTCGCGTGAAGCGCCTGTGCTCATCCTGCAATACGACCGCACCACCATCGTGCCCGGCGGTGCCGGTAACGCGGCGGCGAACGCCGCCGCGCTCGGCGCCAAGGTCGACATCGTCGGCCTGGTGGGCCGCGACGATGAAGGCGCACGGTTGTTGAAGCGCTTGTCCGCGCGCGCGAACGTGCGTCGGGTGGTGCGGGCCGCCGGCTACGCTACCACGGTCAAGACCCGCATCCTCGCCGGTGGCGTGCACTCGGCGAAGCAGCAAGTCGTTCGTATCGACAAAACGTCGCCGGCTGTCACGCCGGCGATGCGCCGCCGTCTGCAAGCCGCGCTCACGCGCGCCGCGCGCAACGCCGACGCGATCATCGTCTCGGACTACGGCGGTGGCGTGGTGACGCCCGCCATGGTGCAGCGCGCCGTGCGCGCGGCGGGTCGCCGCAAGCCGCTCGTGTTGGTCGACTCGCGCTACGGCATGCTCGGCTTTGCCGGGATGACCGCTACGACGCCGAATGAATCCGAAGTGGAAGCGCAGCTCGGTGTGAAGATCGGCGACGATGCAGCGGCGCTCGAGCGGGCGGGACGCGCGCTCTTGGCGAAGACGAAGGCGCAGGCGGTGCTCATTACGCGCGGCAGCCGCGGGATGGCGCTGTTCGAACGCGCCCGGCCCACGGAGCACATTCCCATCGTCGGCTCCGACGAAGTGGCTGATGTCACAGGCGCGGGCGATACGGTGATCGCCACGTTCACCCTCGCGCTTGCGGCGGGCGCGAGCTTCCTGGACGCCGCGCATCTCGCGAACCATGCGGGCGGCATCGTCGTGATGAAGCAGGGCACGGCCACGGTCAGCCGCGCGGAACTGGCCGGCTCGGTGGCGGCGCACGGACGATGAGTGGACGCGTGTTTACGAGCGATGCGGAGTTGGCGGCCGCGATCGACGCGGATCGCCGCGCGGGTCGTGTCGTCGGCTTTGCCAACGGCTGCTTCGACATTCTGCATGTGGGCCATGTGCGCTATCTCGAAGGCGCGAAGGCGCTCGTCGATCGGCTGATCGTGGCGGTCAACGATGATGGCTCGGTGCGGGACCTGAAGGGCGAGGGGCGGCCGATCATGCCGGGCACGGCACGCGCGGAACTCGTCGCGGCACTGCGGTGCGTGGACTACGTCGTGCTGTTTGGCGATCGCACCGTGGGCCGGCTGCTCGAGCAGTTGAAGCCGGACGTGCACTGCAAGGGCACCGACTACACGGTCGACAGCGTGCCGGAGCGCGCGATCGTGCAGGCGTACGGCGGCCGGACGGCCATCGTTGGGGATCCCAAGGATCATTCCACGCGGGATCTGCTGAAGAAGATTGCCGACGGCGGAGCGCACGGCGCGTGAGCGGTGGCTTCCTCATCGTGCGGCTGGGGTCGCTCGGCGACCTGATTCACACGCTGCCCGCGGTTGCCGCCTTGCGGCGCGCACATCCGGATGCGCCGATCGATTGGCTGGTCGAGCCAGAGCATCGTGAGCTGCTCGATCTCGTGCCGATCCTCTCCAACGTCATCGTGATGAAGGGGCGATCGCTCAGTGGGTGGTGGGCGACGTCGCGCGAACTGCGGGCGCGTCGCTACGAGGCCGCCCTCGATTTCCAGGGACTGATCAAGTCGGCGGCACTGGCGCGCTTGTCTGGCGCAAGGCGCGTCGTGGGTTTCGACGGCGTCGCGCTCCGCGAGCCGGCGGCGCGTCATTTCTACACGACGATCGCGACGGTGGGCGAAGGCCGCCACGTGATTCAGAAGAACCTCGCGCTCGTCGACGCGGTGCTCGGCCGGACGGACGCCTCCTCGTCCGTGGCGGCCCCGCTCGAGTTTCCGATTCGCGACATCGTGTCGCCGGCCGTGCACACGGTCCGTCAACAGGTCTCAGGACGCTTCGCACTCGTCAATCCCGGTGCCGCGTGGCCCAACAAGCGTTGGCCCGCGGACCGCTTCGGCGTGATCGCGTCGATGCTGCGTCGGGACTGTGATCTCGTGCCTGTCGTGCTGTGGGGGCCGGGTGAGCGCGCGCTGGCCGAATCGGTCGTCGCCGCCAGTGGCGGGGCCGCGGTCGTCGCGCCGGAAACGCAACTGCCGGATCTGGTCGCGCTCTCGCGCGAGGCGTCATTCATGATTTCCGGCGACACCGGTCCGCTACACATCGCGTGCGCGGCCGGCACACCGTCGGTGGCGCTGTTCGGCCCAACCGATGCGAAGCGGAATGGTCCGTGGAATCCGCGCGACGTGGTCCTCACGCGCTACGAGTCGTGCCCGTGCCATTACAAGCGCCAGTGTCTCCAGCCGGAGAAATGGTGCCTGGCCGATGTCGCCGTTGATGAGGTGCGCACGGCCGTGCGCACACGATTGGCGGGTGCGTAGCCCTGAGGCGAAAGCAAAAGAATTGTTTTGAGGAGAGTGGCGGGGCCGACGGGGCTCGAACCCGCGACCTCCGGCGTGACAGGC
>CAYFLU010000109.1:0-10587 GCA_964343975.1 uncultured Solibacteraceae bacterium | reverse complement strand
CTCAGCCGGAGTGGCGGAACTGGCAGACGCAGGGGACTCAAAATCCCCCGGGGCTACGCCCCTTGTGGGTTCGATTCCCTCCTCCGGCACCAACGTTCTGAAACCAACAGGTATCATCGAACCCCAATGGGTTCCCTTCGTCGCGTCGTCGGCATGCTCCTGCTGAGCGCGCTCGCCATTGGCGGCTACACCAACGCCCGACTGCGCCGCGACTTCGTCGACTTCGAGGTCTACCACACCGCCGGCGAACGGGTGCGCCACGCCGAGCCGCTTTATCGCGACGATGACGGGCATTTTCAGTACAAGTATTTGCCGGCGTTTGCATTGGCCATGGTGCCGTTCACCTACGGCGACATCGAACGCGCCAAGCCGGTATGGTTTGCCCTCTCGGTCGGGCTGCTCGTGTGGTTCTACCAGCAGGCGGTCACGCTCCTGCCGTCGCGACGTCTGCGGCCCTGGGTGCTCTACGTGTGGCTCGTGCCGCTCGGCGCGAAGTTCATCACGAAGGAACTGGTCAACGGCCAGTCGAACGTGCTGCTCGGCGTGCTGATGATGACCACGCTGGCCGCGGTGCTCCATCAACGCCCGCGGTGGGCCGGCGTCGCACTCGCCGCGGCCGTCTTCGTCAAACCCTACGCGCTCGTGATGGCGCCGTGGCTCGTGGTGGCGGCGCCGCTCGAGGCGAGCGTGTCGTTCGCCGGCGCGATGCTCGTGGGCCTGCTCCTGCCGGTGCCGATCTATGGCTGGTCAGGCAATCTGGCGCTGCTCGCCGGCTGGTGGCACGGCGTCACGTCGACCACCGCGCCGAATCTGCTGATGCGCGACGCGGTGTCGCTGGCCGCGATGTGGGCCAAGTGGATCGGCGTCGGAGCACGCGCCTCCGCCCTCGCCCTCGCCTCCGCCGTCGTCCTCGGCATTGTCCCGGTGACCGTGTGGCTGCGGCGGCAGCGCGTGGCCGCGCCGGCGTTCCTGGAAGTAGCGCTGCTGCTCCTCATGGTGCCGTTGCTCTCGCCGCAGGGCTGGGACTACGTCCTGCTCCTCGGGCTGCCGGCCATCGCGTGCCTCATCGATCGGTTTCAGGACGTCACCATGCCGTGGCGCATCGCGACCGCGGTGGCGATCTTCCTGACGTGTCTCCTCAGCTACGACACGGTTGGCCAACGCGCATACATGCAGGTCACGACCTACGCGATCGTCAGCGTCGGCGCGTTGATGGCTGTCGCGATGCTCGCGCGCCTGCGGCTCCACGCGCTCGCGTGACATGAGCGGCGTCACCGTCCGGTGCTTGTCGTTTCATGCCACCTACCGCTGCCGACACAGCGGCGACTGCTGCACCGCACGGTGGCCCATTCCTATCGAGCCTGAGGCGCTCGCGCGTGCGCGCGCGGCGCTGAGCGTGGCCTCAGGCCTGCCCGAACCGTCGCACCGTGCACACGCCGCCGGACGGTTGCCGCTCGACACCCACGGCTGCGTGTTTCACGACGCCGAGGCACGCCAGTGCCGCATTCATGCGGTGCTGGGGCACGACGCTCTGCCGCTCGCGTGCCGCCAGTTTCCGCGCGTGACGGTGCACGACCCGCGCGGCGTCTCCGTCGCACTCTCGGCCTACTGTCCGACCGCGCGCGCGGAGATTCTGCAGGGCACGGATCCCATCACGGTCGTCGACGCACCGGCCGCCTTTCCGCCTCACGCCGAATACGTCGGCCTCGACGCGCGCGCGAGCCTGCCGCCGGCGCTGTGCCCCGACGTGCTCATGGACTGGGAGAGCTGGTGGGAATGGGAGCAGCTGAGCGTCGCGCTCTTCAACACCGATGCCCATCCGCGCGACCTGCTCGATCAACTCCGCGCCGCCATCGAGCACGCGCGCGTCTGGCGCCCGGGTAGCGGCGAGCTCATTGACCGTGTGCGTGAAGCGTTCGCCGTCCTTCCGGCTTCATCGTCGGGCAATGGCTCGGCAGACGACGCGGCACTCCGGCGGCTCCTCGCGGCGCATGCGTTTGGCAGTTGGACCGCACATCTCGGCGCCGGGCTCAGAACCTGGCTGCGCTCACTCGAGACCGTGGTCTTTCTGGCTGACCTCGGCTGGCCGGTCGCCGAGATCGATCTCTGGCTCCGCCACTGGGCCGACCCGCACGTGCTTGCACGGACGTGGTCAGCCGCAGAACGAGAACGGGCGCGGACCTGATCGGCCCGCGCCCGGGATATTGCACTTCTGACTTCTTACTTCCTACTTCAACTTCCCACTTCGTTCTTCTCACTTCCCACTTGCAAGTGTCTGTCCCCGTCTACTCTTCCGACATGAACGGGTACTTGTAGTCGGTCGGCGGCACGAAGGTCTCCTTCATCGTGCGGGTGCTCACCCAGCGGATGAGGTTCAGCTTCGAGCCGGCCTTGTCGTTCGTGCCCGACGCGCGTGCGCCGCCGAACGGCTGCTGACCGACGACCGCGCCCGTGGGCTTGTCGTTGATGTAGAAGTTGCCGGCCGCGTTGCGCAGCGCGCTCGTGCCCTCGCGCACCGCGCGGCGGTCGTTCGCGAAGATCGCGCCCGTGAGCGCGTACGGCGACGTCGCGTCCACCGTCTGCAGCGTCTCGAGCCACTTCGCATCGTCATACACGTAGGTCGTGATGACCGGTCCGAAGATCTCCTCGCAGAGGAGCTTGTAGGACGGATCGTCCGTCTGGATCAGCGTCGGCTCGATGTAGTAGCCCTTGCTGCCATCCGACCCGCCGCCGTACACGATGTTCGCGTGCTGCTTCGCATGGGCGAGGTACTCGTTGATCTTGTCGAATGCCTTCTTGTCGATCACCGCGCTCATGAAGTTGCGGAAATCGCGCGGGTCGCCCATGCGGATGTCCTTCATCATGGCAACGCAGCGTTCCTTCACTTCCGGCCAGAGCGACTTCGGGACGTAGGCGCGGCTCGCCGCCGAGCACTTCTGCCCCTGATACTCGAACGCGCCGCGCACGATCGCCACCGCGAGCGCCGCCGGGTCCGCCGACGGATGCGCGACGATGAAGTCCTTGCCGCCGGTTTCGCCGACGAGGCGCGGGTACGACTTGTAGTTCGACATGTTCGCGCCGACCGTCTTCCACATGCTGTTGAAGACTTCGGTGCTGCCCGTGAAGTGAATGCCCGCCAGATGCGGCGACGCGAGCACCGTGTCGGTGATCGGACCGGCCGAGCCCGGCACGAAGTTGATCACGCCCGGGGGCATGCCGGCCGCTTCGAACAGCCGCATCACGTAGTAGGCGGAGAGCATCGCGCTCGACGCCGGCTTCCACACGACCGTGTTGCCCATGAGCGCGGGCGCGCTCGACAGGTTGCCGCCGATCGCGGTGAAGTTGAACGGCGACACCGCGTACACGAAGCCTTCGAGGGCGCGGTACTCGAGCGAGTTCCACACACCCGGGCCGCTGATCGGCTGTTCGCTGTAGATCTCCTGCGCGTAGGCGACGTTGAAGCGGAGGAAGTCGATCAGCTCGCAGGCTGCGTCGATTTCCGTCTGAAACGCCGTCTTCGCCTGCCCGAGCATCGTCGCGGCATTGAGCGTCGCGCGCCACGGGCCGGCGAGCAGTTCCGCCGCGCGCAGCATCACCGCTGCGCGGTCTTCCCAGGGCCAGTTCGCCCATTCCTTGCGCGCCTCGAGCGCGGCCGCGATCGCCTGCTGCACGTGCTGCGGCTCGGCCGAGTGCACCGTGGCGAGCACATGACCGTGATCGAACGGCATCACCGCCTTGAAGGTCTTGCTGGTCTTGACTTCCTTGCCGCCGATGATCAGCGGAATCTCGACGTGCTCGCTCGACATCGAGGCGAGACGCGCTTTGAGCTCGGCGCGCGGCGCGGTGCCGGGCGCATACGAGTTGATGGGTTCATTGACCGGGTGCGGAACGTTGCGACGGGCGTTGATCGCGGCGATGGACATATCTCCACATTCTACAACTCGTATAATGAGGAGGGACGAGGAACATGGAGATTCGGAGCGAGCAACGGCAGGGCGTGACGGTGATCACCCTATCAGGACGGCTGACGGTGAACGACCGCCCCGGCATGCTGAAGGGCGCCGTGCAGACCGCCGTCGATCAGGGCGCGCGCCAGATCGTGCTCGACCTTGCGGCGGTGCAGTACATCGACAGCACGCGCCTCGGTGAAGTCATCGCCGCGCATGTCAGCCTCAGCCGTCTTGGCGGCCGGCTGCAGTTGGCGGCGGTCCCGGCCCGCGTCACCGAGCTTTTCGCCATGGCCGGGCTCGACGGCATCTTCAGTCGATACGACACAGTGGACGCGGCGATCGCCGACCGCGTGTAACCGCTTTCCCGGGCAGTTTCCCGGCGCGGTTGCCGTATCATCGCGTCATGTCACGACGCCCGTTCGCGCTCATCGCCGTAATCACGGTGGCGGCGCCGCTGTTCCTGCTCGCGCAAACACCCGCCAAACCGGCCGCGGCGCCTCCGGCCTCGGCCGATGCGCTGTATCGCCGCGCGACCGAAGCCTGGGAAGCCGGCAACTACCCTGAGGAATTCACGGCTCTGCTTCAGCTGATGAAGAGCCCGGCCGCGGCAGACTACCGCGACCGCGTGGCACTGCTCACCGGCGAGTTGTTCGTCACGACCGAGCTCACGACCGATGGCCGCAATCCGAAGATCTCGCCGGACGGCAAATATGTGGCCTACGAAACCGGTGCGGCCACCGAACCGGTCACGCGGCTCGTGAGTCTCGACCCGGCTGCCAAGACGGTGGCCGATCTCAAGGGCACGGCCTTCGCGTTTGGTCCGAGCGGCCGCGGCGCCATGCTCGACGGCACCGGCGCCCTCGTGACGGTCGATATCGCGACTGGCGCGGCCAAACCGGCCAACACCGGCACGCTGCAGAAGGCCGCGCCGTTCTTTGGCGCGAACGGCGCCCTGCTCTTCGTCGGCGCCGAGGCCGGCGACACGACCCGCAACGACATCTATCAGGTGGCAGACGGTGGCGCGCCGATGCGGCTCACCACGGAAGCCGGCTTCAAGGCCAATCCCCTCGCCGATCCGTCGGGCGCCGCGCTCGTCTACACCGTGGCCGCGGCGTCGCCGTTCCGCGGGGCGGGCGCCGGCGGGCGCGCGGGCGGTGCGGCCGGCGGCGCCGGTGGCCGCGGTGGCGCTGGTGGCGGCGCCCCCGCCACGTTTGCGATCGTCAACCTCGCGGCGAAGACCACGCGCGTGGTCGAAGGCGCGCAGGTGGCGATGTCGGCCAACGGCAAGACGCTCGCCTGGATCACGCGCAGCGGCGATCTCTACACGTTGAACACGGCGCCGACGCTCGGCGACAAGGTCACCGTGGCACGCACGGGCCGCGAGCGCATCAACGCGCCGGCGCTCTCACCGGACGGTACCCAGGTCGCGTACGAGTACATGACCAACACCGACTGGGAGATCTACATCACGAACGCCGCCGGCGCGCACACGCGCGTGACGCGTGACATCCAGCACGACATCCTCCCCCGCTTCCTCACGAACACGACGCTGCTCGGCATGATGGGCGAACCGCGCCATCGCCGGTCGCAGATCTACGACCTCACCGCGGGCACGCGCACGCGTCTCTTCGCCAACAACACCCTGCGCACGATCAGCCCCGAGTACATCTGGCTGCCGTCGGCCGATGGCCAGCGCCTGCTCATCCAGGCGGAACGTGACGGCGACACCGTCTCGACCGATCGCGGCGTGTATGTCGTCGATCTCACGAAGAAGGCCTCGGTGGCCGACGTCGTGTCGCGCGTCGAGAAGCAGCAGACCGTCGAGAGCGAGCTGCGCTCGCGCATGACGAAGACCTTTGCGCCGATCAGCGACCTGGTGAAGAGGATCGTCGCCAAGGCGTCGATCTCGCGGGTGTACGAGTACGAGAAGTCGCTCTTCGACTTCGACTCCAAGTACGTCTCGCAGCCGGGCAACAACAAGGCCGTCGACTACCTCACCAAGACCTACGCGTCCTTCGGCTACCAGCCCGAGCAGCAGTGGTTCTCGCCGCAGCAGGCACAGGGTGGCAAGACCGCCAACGTCGTGAACATCAAGCGCGGCACCGAGGATCCGGACCTCATCTACGTGGTCAGCAGCCACTTCGACTCGGTCGTCATCGGCCCCGGCGCCGACGATGACACGTCGGGCACGGCAGCGCTGCTCGAAACGGCGCGCCTCCTCTCCGATGTGCCGCTGCCGGCGACGGTGGTCTTTGCCTCCTTCACCGGCGAGGAAGCCGGCCTGCTCGGCAGCCGCGAATTCGTGCGGCTCGCCGCCGAGAAGAAGTGGAACGTGGTCGGCGCACTCAACAACGACATGATCGGCTGGGCTGGCGAGAGCTCGCGCATGGACAACACGATCCGGTACTCGAACGCCGGCATTCGCGACATCCAGCACGGCGCGTCTTTCCTCTTCACGAATCTGATCCTCTACGATGCCAAGTACTACAAGGGCACCGACGCGAACGCTTTCTACGACGGCTGGGGCGACATCGTCGGCGGCCTCGGCTCGTATCCGGTGCTCGCGAACCCGAACTATCACCAGCCGACTGATCTCTTCGAAACGGTGAGCTTCCGGCAGATTGCGGAGACGGCGAAAGTCACGGCCGCCACCCTGACCTACCTGGCCTCGAGTCCGTCACGCATCAAGAATCTCGCAGCGGCGCGCAAGGGCGGCACGGTGGAGCTCACCTGGACGCCGAGCCCCGAAAAGAGCGTGAAGAGCTACATCGTGGCGTACGGCCCGGCGACTGATCCGATGAGGACGAAGCTCACGGTCACGACGCCGAAGGCCACCCTGCCCTCGCTCCCGGCCGGATCGAGCGTGGCGGTGAAGGCGGTCAACAGCCGCGGCCTCGAAGGCTGGGACTGGGCACGGAGCGAGATCAAGTAAGCGCGGTTGCGCATGGCGGTCGACGTCCCTCAAACGCCTCGCGTCTGCCCACAGTGCGGTTATTCGCACCTGCGGAAGTCGCGCGCCCATTCGACGGGCGAGCAACTGCTCGCCTGGTGGACGCGCACGCGATGGTTCCGGTGCGAGACGTGCTCGTGGCGCGGGCGGCTCCGCGATGAGTGGAAGCCGGATGAGGCCTTTCCGGATCTTCCGCCACTGCGACTCGGCCGCGACCTCGACATCGATCCCCTCCAGCAGCGCGACGAAGATGCGCTCGTCGACCTCGTGCTCGAACGCGCGGAGTCGTTGAAGGGCACGCTGAATCTGTGGCTCGACGACAGCCGCCCCGCGCCGCCCGAATGGTTGCGCGTCGCCACGGTGCGTAACGCGAAGCGCCTCCTCGAAGCGGGCCTCGTGCGCGAGCTGTCGCTCGACTACGACCTCGGCTGGTGCGCCGAGTGCCTCGAGCAGGGCGAGCACCGGAAGAATTCCGGCCGGCGCCACTGCGAACACACGCCAACGGGCTACGACCTCGTGCAGTGGATGGCGGAAACCGAGCACTGGCCCGTGGCGCCGCCGACCGTGCACAGCGGCAACGTGGAAGGCGGCGCGCGGATGCTCGGCGTGATCGCGCGGTACTGGCACGAGGGCGCGCGCCCGTCACCGTCACCGTCACCGTCCACCGCGGCGATGCCGGCGCCGGCCCCACCGCCGATCGTGGATGTGCCCCATGCCGGCGCGAGCGGCCCGTCGGCCTCGGTTGCGACGCTCACGAATTGTCCGAAGTGTCACGGCCCGCATCTGTATCGCACGCACCGCCACTCGAGCGTTCAACGCTTCCGCTCACTCGTGACCCGCCGCTATCCCGTACGGTGCGGCAATTGCGGCCACACCTTCTGGGCCCGCGACCCGATTCTCGTGCGCCTGTCGGCGCCCACCGACGGCGGCGAGCCGATCGACAACAGCCGGTTCGAGCGCATGGATCCCGAATAGCGAGAGGATTGCCCCATGGCCTACGACGATCTGCCTCTTGGCACGCCCACCGGTTCGCCTGCCGGCTCCACACCGCCGGCATCGACGCCGCCCTCGTCTGCCACCCGCTGGGTCATCGCCGTCGCGGCGGTGGTCATCGTCGGTGGCGGCCTCTACTTTTGGTGGTTGTCACGGATCCCGTCACCGCCGGCGACACCGCCGGTCGCCACGGCCACGGATGTCGCCGTGGGCGGCAAACGTCCGACGCGTCAGCCGCTCGAACTGCCGTCGCTCGATCAATCCGATACGTTCGTGCGTGAGATGGTGGCCACGCTCTCGAAGCACCCGCAACTCGCGCGGTTTCTGGCGACCAAGCAGATCATCAACACGGTGGTCCTGGCGGCCGAGCAAATCGGCAACGGCAAGACGCCAGCCGTGCCGTTCAAAGCCCTGCGTCCGGGCATGCGGCTGATGATCATCGGCCAGGAGTCGGGACGGATCGATCCCGCGTCGTACGTCCGCTGGGAAAGCGATGTCGCCGCGCTCGTGTCCGTGAAACCGGATGAGGCGGCCCAGCTCTATGTGAACCTCAAGCCGCTCTTCGATCAGGCCTACGCGGATCTCGGCCATGCGGGCGGCGACTTCGACACGTCGATCGCCAAGGCGATCAAGATGCTGGCCGACACGCCCGAGCCGACCGAAGAACCGGTGCTGATGAAGCGCCCCGCCTACTTTGAGCACACCGACGCCGCGTTGCGCTCACTCAAGCCCGTGCAGAAGCAATTCCTGCTGCTCGGTGGCGAGCGCCGCACCCGTGTTCGGCAGTGGATGCAGTCGTTTGCGCGCGCGCTGGCGCTGAAGCTCGACTGAGCACCGGCGCTTAGGCGCGCGTCATCGCGTAGTGGGAGACGATCCACTCGTCTCCGCCCTGATACGCCCAGAGTTCTTCGCAGGCCATGAAGAACACGCGCCAGCGATTCCACCAGCGCGTGACCTCGCGCGGGCCATACGTGCCCTCGAAGATCGGCAGGATCTCGGTGCGGTGAGCATCCATGTTGTCGAGCCACGCCCGCGCGGTGCGCGCGTAGTGCGTGCCGTTCACCCGCCAGTGCTCCGCGAGCTGCAAGTCCCCCTGAAACGACAGCAGCATGTCATCGCTCGGCATGATGCCGCCGCTGAAGAAGTGCTCGGCCATCCAGTCGGACGCGTCCTCGACGTCGTACGCGTAGGCGAATTCGCGGTGCGTGAAGATGTGGAGGAAGAAGCGGCCATCGCGGCGCAGGGCCTTCGCCACCTTCTCGAGCAACGCTTCCCAGTTGCGCATGTGCTCGAACATCTCCACCGACACGACGCGATCGAAGCCGTCCGGCGGCTCGAAGACGTTCATGTCGCGCGTCAGGATCGTGAGCCCCGTGAGTCCCTCGCGCCGCGCCTGCTCCTCGATCCACGCCCTCTGCGTCGCGGAGTTGGACACGCCGATGATCTCGGCGTGCGGGTAGTGCCGCGCCATCCAGAGCGACAGCGACCCCCATCCGCATCCAAGTTCGAGGATGCGCTGGCCGTCGGCGAGTCCGGCGCGCTCACAGGTCAGGGCCAGCATCGCGGCCTCGGCGTCGCCGAGCGTGGCGGTGTCGGGCGTCCACCACGCGCTCGAGTACTTCAGGTGCGGTCCGAGCACGTGGCGATAGAACGCGGTCGGCACTTCGTAGTGCTGGGCGTTGGCGGCGCGGGTCTCGATGGCGATGCGCCCGCGCCGGCGCGCGTCGATGAACGCGGACTTCGCCCCGGCCGGCTGCGCCCGCTCGCGCGCCAGACGCGCCTCGAGATTGCGCCGGATGCCGGCGCGAATCAGGGCGTCGGGCACGAGGCCCTTGTCGACGAGGGTGAGGCCAAACTCCAGTGGTATTCTCATCAGTGATGTCCGAATCTGCTCGTGTCGATGCCCGCTACAACCCGGTGACGGCCATCCCGTTTGCCGCCATGCACCTCGCGGCGCTCGGGGTCTTCTTCTTCCCGTTCCGCTGGTCGCTCGTCGCGTGGCTCGTCGGGTCGTACTACCTGCGGATGTTCGCCGTCACGGCGTTCTACCACCGCTTCTTCAGCCACCGGTCGTACCGGCTCAACCGGTTCTGGCAATTCTGCGCGGCGTTCCTGTCGCAGACCTCCGCGCAGAAGGGCGTGCTGTGGTGGGCAGCGCATCACCGGCACCACCACATGCTGTCCGACCGCAAAGCCGACATTCATTCCGCGGTCCAGGAAGGTTTCTGGTGGTCGCATGCCGGCTGGATTCTGTCCGATCAGTATGACGACTACGACCCGGCCGCCGTCTCCGACTTCGGCAAATATCCTGAGCTGCGCTGGCTCGACAAATACCACCTCGTTCCCGCGGTCGTGTACGCCGTGGCCATTTTACTCATCGGCGGTTGGGACGTTTTCTTCTGGGGCTTCGTCTTAGCGACCGTGGTGCTCTATCACGGCACGTTCTTCATCAACTCGCTGTCCCATGTGTGGGGCGGGCGACGTTTTGCCACGCCGGATGAGAGCCGCAACAACTTCGTGCTCGCGCTGGTGACGCTCGGCGAGGGCTGGCACAACAACCATCACTTCTACATGTCCAGCGTGCGTCAGGGCATCCGGTGGTGGGAAGTCGACATCACGTACTACGTCCTCAAGGCGTTGTCGTGGGTCGGGATCACGCGCGACCTGCGTCCGTTCCGGATGCCGGGCGGGCGG
>CAYFLU010000108.1:0-10660 GCA_964343975.1 uncultured Solibacteraceae bacterium | reverse complement strand
CGCGCGGTACCGCGCGAGGTCTTCATTGAAGTAGTCGGGGTTGCCCGTGGACGCGAAGTAGCTGTTGAGCGCGCGCGCCTGGCCGTTCACACGTTCCATGCGGCTGTAGAACGCCGCTTCCTGGCCGTTCATCACGCGCTGCATCTCGCGGTCGGTGGGCGGCGTCTCGCGCAGCTTCTGCAACTCCTCGTCGACGATCGCCTTGAGCTTGTCGAGCGCCACCTGCGGTGGATCCTGCGACGGCTTCGGCGTGACGACGATGCGGAACTGCGAGCCGAGGCCCGCGCTGTCCTGCGACACGTTCACGCTCTGCGCCACCTGCATGTCGTAGACGAGGCGCTTGTAGAGACGCGAGGTCTTGCCGCCGCCCAGCACGGCCGCGACGACGTCGAGTTCGGCGTCACCCGGCGCGTACTGCTTCGGCGTGAGCCACGTCAGGTAAAGGCGCGGCAGCTGCACGTTGTCGGTCATCGATTCCTTGACGACGGACGTCAGTTCGGCCGGCGGCACGTCGATCGGCGCGGCGGTGGGGCCCGGCTTCACATCGGCGAACCAGTACTCGATGCACTTGCGGAGCTCGTCGGCCTTGAAGTCGCCCGCGATCGCGAGCACGGCGTTGGCCGGCGTGTAGTACTTCTTGAAGAACTCCTTCACGTCGTCGGCCGACGCGGCCGTGAGGTCTTCCATGTAGCCGATCACCGGCCAGTGGTACGGGTGGTTCTTCGGGAAGAGGATTTCCGGGATGCGCACTTCGGCCATGCCGTACGGCGCGTTCTCGTAGCTCTGACGGCGCTCGTTCTTCACGACGTCGCGCTGGCCGTCGACCATCGCGGGCGAGACGACGTCGAGGAGGTAACCGAGGCGGTCGCTTTCGAGGAACAGCGCCAGGTCGATCGCGTTCGACGGGACATCGATGTAGTAGTCGGTGTAGTCGTTGTCGGTGTTGGCGTTGTTGGAGCCGCCCGCGGCTTCGAGGAAGTTGTCGAAGTCGCCTTCCTTCACGTGGCCGGAACCTTCGAACATCAGGTGTTCGAAGAGATGCGCGAAGCCGGTGCGTCCGGGCTTCTCGTTGGCCGAGCCGACCTTGTACCAGACGTTCACGGAGGCCACGGGCACGCTGTGGTCTTCGTGCAGGATGACCGTGAGGCCATTCGGCAGCGTGAACATCGTGTAGGGCACGGTGAGCGGTTTCGGTGCGGTCTGGTGCGCGCCGAGCGGCACGGTGACGAGCGCGCCGGTGAGCGCGAGAGCGAGCAGCAATCGTGGGGACATGTTCCCTAGTCTAGACCGGGACCCGACTTCGGATAGGCTGGACGCCGCATGTTCTCGTCGCGACTGCCGCGCCAGCTCGAGGAAAACGCCGTCACCCGCGCGCTTGCCCGATTGCGAACAGCGGGCACGCCCGTCATCGATCTCACCGAGACCAATCCGACGCAGGTGGGCTTGCCGTATGCCCTGGATCTGCATGCCGGGCTGGCCGCGCCGTCCGCGTTGATCTACGCGCCAGAACCGTTGGGCTTGCCGATGGCGCGCGCCGCTGCGGCGGCGGAGTTCGCACGGCAAGGTGCGGCCGTTTCCGCCGAGCAGGTGGTGATCACCGCGAGCACGAGCGATGCCTACGCGATGCTCTTCAAGCTGCTGTGCGATGCCGGCGATGAAGTACTCGTGCCGCAGCCGAGCTATCCGCTGTTTGATCTGTTGTCGCGGCTCGACAACGTGCGCACGGTGCCGTACGCGCTCGAGCAGCACGCCGGCTGGGCGCTCGACCGCGCATCGCTCGAGCGCGGGCGCACCGCACGCACCCGCGCGGTGCTCGTTGTGTCGCCGAACAACCCGACCGGTTCGACGTTGCGAGATGACGACCATCGCTGGCTGGCGGCGTGGTGCGCCGCGCACGATCTCGCGCTGATCGTCGATGAAGTCTTCCTCGACTATCCGTTGCGCGCCACGACGCTGACGACGGCCGCAGCGGTGAGCACTCCGGCCCTCACGTTCACGCTCAACGGGCTGTCGAAATCTGCCGGCCTGCCGCAGATGAAGCTCGGATGGATGGCCGTCACCGGGCCCGAGGCGCTCGTCGCGTCTGCGCTCGCGCAGATCGAACTCATCATGGACACCTATTTGGCCGTGTCCACGCCCGTGCAGGTTGCGGCGGCGTCGCTCATCGCGCGCGGCGCGGAGGTGCGTGCGGCGATTCTCGCGCGCGTCAGCGTCAACCTCGCGCGCGCGCGCGCCATGGTGGCCGGACATCCGCACGTGTCGCTGCTCGAGCCCGAGGCCGGCTGGTGCGCGGTGCTGCGTGTGCCCGCGACCGAGAGCGAGGAGGCGCGCGTGTTGCGATTGCTGGAAACCCGGCACGTGCTCGTGCATCCCGGCTTCTTCTTCGACTTCGCGCACGAGGCCTATCTCGTGCTGAGCCTGCTGCCTCCGGACGACGTCTTCGCTGACGGGCTCGCGCGTGTGCTCGACGACGCGCACATACAATAGAAAGCGCGCATGCGTCGCCGGGGAGTGTTGTTGCCGTTGTTTTCCGCTGTGTCCACACGGAGCTGGGGCATTGGCGACTGCGCCGATCTCGCGCCGTTGTCGGCGTGGCTGGCCGATGCGGGGTTCGGCGATCTCATGTTGTTGCCGCTCGGCACCATGGCCGACGGGCAGTCGTCGCCGTACTCGGCCTGTTCGGCGATGGCGATGGATCCGATCTATCTCGCCGTGGATCAGCTGGAGGATTTCGCGCGGGCCGGCGGCGAAGCGGCGTTGCCGCCGCGCGGACGCGAGGCGCTCGAAGCGGCGCGGGCGAGCGGTCGCGTGTTCTACGCGGCGGTGCGCGCGGCCAAGCAGGCGGCGGCCACGCTGGCGTTCGAGCAGTTTCATCGTCATGACTGGCTGGAGCGCACGGCGCGCGCGGAGGCGCTCATCGCGTTCAGCGCGCGTGAAGCGTGGTGGCTCGACGACTACGCGCTCTATCGCGCGATCACGCACACGCGCGGCGGGAACTGGCGTACGTGGCCCGAGCCGCTGGCCACGCGCGAACCGGCCGCGCTGGCGGCGGAACGCGAGGCACTCGCGACGGCCGTGCTCTACGAGCAGTATCTGCAGTGGCAGCTCGACGCGCAGTGGCAGGCCGCGCGGCGCGCCGCCGCGGCGCACGGCGTGCGCATCTACGGCGACGTGCCGTTTGTCGTCGACACCGCCAGTGCCGACGTGTGGGCGCGCGCGCACGAGTTCTTCCTGGATCTCACCGCCGGTGTGCCGCCCGATGCGTTCAGCGCGACGGGCCAGGATTGGGGCTTGCCGGTGTACCGCTGGGATGTGATCGCCGCGGGCGGCTTCGACTGGATGCGCCAGCGCGCGCGCCGCGCGGCCGCGCTCTTCGACGGCATCCGCGTGGATCATCTCGTCGGCTTCTTCCGCACCTACGCGCGCGACGGGTCGGGGCAGGCGTGGTTCACGCCCTCGGACGAACATACGCAGCGCTGGCAGGGCGAGCAGATCATCGCGGCGGCCCGCTCCTCGGGCCTGCACGTGCTGGCGGAAGACCTCGGCGTGATTCCCGACTTCGTGCGCGGCACGCTCGCGGCGCTCGACGTGCCCGGCTACAAGGTGCTGCGCTGGGAGCGCGACTACCACGCGCCCGGACAGCCGTATCTCGATCCGGCCGCGTTCCCGGCCGTGTCGGTGGCGGCCACCGGCACGCACGACACGGAAACCGTGGCGGAGTGGTTCGATCAGCTGCCGGCGCACGAGCGCATGGCCGTCGCCGGCACGATCAGTCACTTCGACGAGCACGTGCGCGACGTGCTGCTCACGCGCGCGCTCGGCGCCGGCTCGGCGCAGGCCTTTCTGCCTATGCAGGACCTCTTCGGCTGGCGCGATCGCGTGAACACGCCGGGCACCGTCAGCGACCACAACTGGACGTGGCGCCTCCCCTGGCCCATCGATGCCTGGCCGGCGACGCCGGTCGCCTGCGAACGCGCGGCTTTTTGCCGCCGTACGATCGCCGCACTCGCCTGATCACGCACCCGACGGACGACGTAAAATAACGTCGCGTGAGCCAGACCGAGTACCTCATCCGCGAATACCCGCTGCAGCAGGGCGCGCTCGAAATCGCGTACATCGAGGAGTTCTTCAACGAGTTCCCGAAGCGCAAAACCGCGCTCGAGATCGAAGGCCGCCTGCGCGATCGCGAGATGCAGATCCTGATGGCCGAAGTGCCGCTGCCGGAGGATCCGACAGTGATGGTGCCGGTGTCGTACAAGGTCTCGCACGAGCTCACGCACGACGAGCGCGATCCGGCGCTCGCCGATCTGGTCGACCGGCTGCGCGACGTCGTCGAATTCCGCGGCCGCCGCATCCTGTATAACTGGCTCGGCGCCACGCGTCGCGACTGGCGCGGTCAGGGGCACTTCCGCGCGCTCACCGAGCAGCAGGAGATCTGGGCGCTCACGCTCGGCTTCGACGAGATCATCGTCAAAACCAAGAACCGCTACTACGACATGCGCGCGGCGCTGGCGAGCCTGCAGTTCGATGTGATCAAGGTCGAAGCGGGCGACGTGGCCGATCCGCAGGACGCCAAGGTCTATCTCTCGAAACGTCTCGGCCCAGCCGTGCTCGACGCGCACCGCGCGGCGAAGCAACTCCGGAGCAAGTAATCCATGAAGCGAATTGTCATGCTGACCGTGCTCACGGTCGGTTTGGCGTCGTGGGCGTTGTCGGCCCAGGCGCCGCCGGGCACCGAGGTGTACCTCGCGCCACTCACCGTGACGGCTGAAGACGTCACGGTCGGCGCGGCGATGAACATCTCGAACAACCCGGGTTACGACAACCAGCCGTCGTTTCTGCCCGATAGCTCCGGTGTGCTCTTCGCGTCGAATCGCGACGGCAAGCAGAACGACATCTACCGGTGGACGATCGCGTCGAAGTCACTGATGCAGCTGACGAAGACGGCCGAGAACGAATACTCACCGCTCGTCGCGCCGGACGGGAAGTCCTTCATCTGCGTCCACGGCACCGAGCAGTCGCTCTTCCGGTACGACCTCGACGGCGCGAATCCGCGGCTGGCGTATCAGCACGGCACGCTCCTGATCGGCTACCACGTGTGGTTGTCGGATGTGGATGTGGCGACGTTCATTCTCGGTGTGGGCGGCGGGCCGAACTCGCTGCAGCTGATCAATACGAAAACCGGCGCCGCCGAGACGATCGCGCAGAACATCGGCCGTTCGTTGCTGCGCCGGCCGAAGCACAACACCGTGAGCTTCGTCACGAAGGCGTCCGCGAGCGCGTCGTCGATCAAGGAATTCGACGTCACGACGCACGCGGTGAAGACGTTGATCTACGACACGATGCGGCCGAGCGAGGACCTGACGTGGTTGCCGGATGGCAACCGGCTGATCATGGGCTCCGGCTCGAAGCTCGCGATGTGGACCGAAGGCCTGGGCTGGCGTGACATCGCCGACCTCGGTCCGAATGGCGTGACGAAGATCACGCGTCTGGCGGCGAGCCCGGATGGCAAGTGGCTCGCGGTGGTGGGAGAACCTGCGAAGTGACCTCGTCGACACGCTTTCATGAATCCGCGCGGCTCACCGCCGTGCAAACGCCCGTCATTCCGATCGTCTCGCAGTGGATGGCGGAAACGCCCGGCACGATCTCGCTCGGGCAGGGCATGGTGGCCTATGGGCCGCCCGACGCCGCTCTCGAGGCCGCGCGACACTTCCCGCAGCACGACGGCGAACACCGCTACGGCCGCGTCGAGGGGCTGAGCGAGCTCTCGGATCTCTTCGAGGCCAAGCTTAAAGCCGAGAACGGGATCGTCGTGCGTCCGCAGAGCCGCGTGGTGATCACGGCCGGCAGCAACCTCGGCTTCATGAACGCGGTGCTCGCCATCGCGGACCCGGGCGACGAGTTCATCTTCCCGTTGCCGTACTACTTCAACCACTGCATGGCCGTCACGATGGCCAACTGCGTCACGGTGGGTGTGAAGACGCGGCCCGACTACCAGCTCGACGTGGACGCGATTGAACGCGCGATCACGCCGAAGACGCGCGCGGTCGTGACCGTGTCGCCGAACAACCCGACGGGCGCCGTGTACAGCGAAGCGTCGGTGCGCGCGGTGAACGCGCTCTGCCAGGCGCGCGGCATCTTCCACATCCACGACGAGGCCTACGAGTACTTCACGTACGACGACGCGAAGAATTTCTCTGCCGGGTCGATCGACGGCGCGGCGCCGCACACCATCTCGCTGTACTCGCTCTCGAAGGGCTACGGCATGGCGAGCTGGCGCGTTGGTTTCATGGTGATCCCTGAAGCGCTGTGGCCCGCGGTGAACAAGATTCAGGACACGCTCCTCATCTGCAATTCGCAGATCGCGCAGCGCGTGGCCGTGGCCGCGCTCCAGGTCGGCTCGTCGTATCCGCGCATGCACGCGGAGCGGATCGGCCGGCTGCGGCCGCACGTGCGTGCGGCGCTGGCCGACACGTCGCTGCCGATCGAGACGGCGGACGTGCACGGCGCGTTCTACTACTTCGTGCGCGCGCGCACGTCGATGAGTTCGATGGCGCTGGCCGAGCGGCTGATTCGTGAGCACAAGGTCGCCGTGATTCCGGGCGAGGCGTTCGGCATCACCGACGTGTGCAGCATGCGCGTGTCGTTCGGTGCGCTCCATGAGGCCACGGTCGACGAAGGCCTCGGACGCTTGACGCGCGGCCTCAAGGCGCTCTGCCGATGAAGCTGATCACGTGGAACGTGAACGGCGTGCGCGCCCGTCACGCCCAGCTGATCGAGTTGATGGAACGTGAACAGCCGGACGTCGTGTGCCTGCAAGAGATCAAGGCCTCGCCGTCGCAGGTGCCGGAATTTCCGATCCACTCGCCGCTGTCGAGTGACTACCGCACGTACTGGCACGGCAACGGCGGCTACTCGGGCGTGGCCCTGCTCGTGAAACGCGCCGTGTCGCCGTCGTTCGACGTCACGCATCCGGCCTTCGACTTCGAATGCCGCATCGCGACGTGCGTCGTCAACGGCGTGCGGATCGCCGCGACCTACGTGCCCAATGGCGGCAAGGACTACGACGCGAAGGTGCGGTTTCTGACCGACATGGCCGCGTGGGCCGAGGGCCTGCGCGCGAACGGCGAGCCGTTGGCCATCTGCGGAGACCTGAATGTCGCGTTCGAAGACCGCGACATCCACCAGAAGGAACGCAAACCAAACCAGATCGGTACTCGTCCAGAAGAACGAGCCCTGATTGGCCGACTGATGGATGCCGGGCTGGTCGATGTCGGACGGGCCATGGATCCCGACAACAGCGACCTCTTCACCTGGTGGCCGCACTGGCGCAACATGCGTCAGCGCAACATCGGCTGGCGGATCGACTACGTGCTGGCCAGCGCGCCGCTCGGCCCGGCCGCCGTGTCGTGCGTCTCCATGCGTGAATTCGGGTCGAGCGATCATGCACCCGTGATGGCTGTTTTTGGATGACCTGCAATGAATGGCCGGAAACTCCGGTCTAAGTACCTGTTGAGTCCAAGTGTGTCATGACGCTGCGAACCCGTTTGATCTTGTGGTTGCTCCTCCTCTCGGTTGTGCCGCTCGGCGCCGTGACGGTCTACACGTACGTCTCGTCCGCCCGCGCGCTGCGTGAGGCGGCGGCCCGAGAGGCGGATCTGCTCGCCGGAGAGCTCAGCTCGCGCATGCAGCTGGTGACGGCCGAACTGAGCAGCCGCGTGGAAGAGCTCATGCACCTGCCCGAGCGGGCCACGCCTGCGAAGGCCGCGACGCCCGCCAAGGCGACGCCCGCCGCCAAGCCCGCGGCGGCCGCCACGGCTCCCGCGACCGACAGCGCCGACACGAAGGACGACTCGGTCGACAAGCAGGTGGCTGACGCGCTTGGTGACGCGGCGATGCTCCTCAATTCAGTCGAATTGCAGGGGTTGCGCGATGTGTTTCGCGCGGCCGGCGGCCGCGGTGGCCGCGGCGGCGGCCGTGGGGGCGATCCAGCCGCCGCGCAGGGCCGCACCGGTGGCGATGCCAATGCGGTGAATCCCGCGCCGGGTGGGGCGCCGAACGGCGGCCGTGGTGACCGGCCGTTCCGCAACGACCCGAACAATCCGAACCGTCCGCAGCGCGGATTCAATCCGAATGGCCCGCGTCCGGACGGCGTGCCGCCGCCTCCGCCTGCGCCCGGCACCGCGCCAACACAGCCCGGCACGGCGCAGACCTCCTCCGTGCCCGTGGCACCGGGATCGACGCAGGCCCCCGCGGCCGCTCCCGCGGCACCGCAGGCGCCCGCCTCGCCAGAAGACAAGTTCGTGGTCGATCTTGGCGCCATGGCCCGCGATCTCACCAAGCGCATCGCACCGGAGGGCCTCGACAAACTCACGGCCGAAGACCGCCAGCGCGTGACGCGCGAAGTCGGCATGCGCATCATGGGCATCACCGAAGGCCTGCGCCTTGGCGCGGCCGAATTGCAGCGCAAGGCCGATGCCGCGAAGAAGAAGGCGGAAGAGGACACAAAGGCGATCGAGTCGCAGCACACGGCGGAGGCGCCGGCCGAGGCGCCCGCGCAGACCAAATCCACGCTCACCGGCAGCACCCTCGGCGTCACCGTCGAGCGCGGCGGCAAGGTCGTGCATCGCGTGAGCGCCGAAGTGAACCTCGACAACCTGCTGATGACGGTGTTCTCGACGACACGCCGCGATCAGGGGGAAGTGCCGTTCGCCATTGGCAAGAACGGCAAGCTCTACACGCAGAACACGCAAGACCGCACGAAGATCGAAGCCGTCGTTGCGGCCGTGAAGCCACCGGCGCCGGTCGGCACGGCGACGGTGTCCGACTGGATCGTCGTGACCAATACCGATCCATCGGGCTCGGGCCTTCGCTTCGGCATCGCGCGACCGGTCGGCGACTCCCTCTCGGCGCTCCGCAAGACCGCGGGCCGCAACGCCGGTCTCGGTTTGCTCCTCATCGGCCTCGCGCTTGTGATCGTCGTGCCCGTGTCGCAAGGACTGACACGGCCGCTGACGACGCTCACCGACGCGGTGGGCCGCATTGCGAAGGGCGACTTCTCGGCGCGCGTGCCCGTGTCGGGCGGTGGCGAAGTGGGCGCGCTCGCGGCGGCGTTCAACAAGATGGCCGGCGACATTCAGACGCAGCAGGAGCTGCTCGTCGGTCAGGAGCGGTTGAAGCGCGAGCTTGAACTCGGCCGCCAGATTCAGAGCGAGATGCTGCCGCACGAGTCGCTGCGCTTCGGCCTCACCGAAGTGAAGGGCATGTCGATTCCCGCGCGGGAAGTCGGCGGCGACTTCTTCAACTACTTCGCGCTCGACAACGGCCACGTCGCATTGCTCGTGGGCGACGTGTCGGGTAAGGGCGTGGGCGCGGCGTTGCTGATGGCGAACTTCCAGGCCGCGCTGCGCACGCGGTTGCAACTCGGCTATGACCTCGCGGCCATTGCCGATGCGATCGATCGCGATGTGGCGGCCACGGCGCCGCGCGGGCTCTACACGACGCTCTTCGTCGGCATTCTCGATCCGGCGTCCCGGCGCCTCCGGTACGTAAACGCCGGACACAACCCGCAGTTCGCGCTCCTGCAGAGCGGCGAGACCAAGCGCATCGAGCGGTTGTCATCCACGGGCACGCCGATCGGTCTGCTGCCCGGGCACGGCTACACGCAGAGCGACGTGCAGCTCAGCGCGGGCGACTACCTCTTCTTCTACACGGACGGCGTCGTGGAAGCCGAGAACGAAGCCGGCGAGGAGTACGGTCCGGCTCGTCTCGAGCAGCTGTTGTTGTCGGTGACGACCAACGTCAAGGGCGGTCCCGACGCGATTCTGCACGAAGTGGAAACCGCGATGCGCTCGTTCCGCGGCTCGCGTGAGCCGTTCGACGACGCGACGTCGATGGTCGTGCGGATCGGCTAGCGGCCGCCGCGCCCGCGGGCCATGCCCGCGAGCTGCAGGCGGAAGTGCTGCGACATCGACTGCCGCAGCGTCGCGCCGTCCGCGTTCGACGTCGTGGCCACCATCAGCGACAGGCTGCCCATCTCGTCAAATGACTCGCGTCCCCATTTCACCCGCTTGATCGGGTTATTCGGGTTGCGCGGATTGTCCGTGGAGTTGTCGTACACGAGCTCCGCGTCGATGCGCGTGCCCTTCGGCAGACGGAACGGCGTCTTGTAGTAGTAGGAATCCTGCCAGCCGAAATCCCAGTCGGTGATCCAGAGCAGGCCGCGCGTGGTGCCATCGGGCAGCGTGGCCGTCAGTTTCATCTCGCGCGCCAGGTAGTGCGCGTGGCCGCGTGTGCCGATCGCGTCCACATCCACCGGCAGCACGTAGCTGTCTTTCACCACGTAGTGCTTCTCGCCGGCGGGAATGTCGATGCCGGCCGCGAAGCCGAACATCGGCGGCACCTGCACGGCGGTAAGCGAGCGCGCGGGCGGGGTCTTCGCGAAGTAGATCGCGAGCTGGCCGCGTTCGGTGGCGGCGCGGCCGGTTGGGTGCAGATGGAGCTGCACGATCAGGTTGGAGTGGCTCGGAAACGGCTGCGCGATGCCGTCCGGGAAGAGCTTCGGCGTGATGCCCGGCACCCAGCCGCCCACGCCGCCCCAGGCGGCGTCCAGTGCCTGCGCCGCGCCGTTACCGCGTCCGCGGCCGGCGGCGCCGCCGGC
>CAYFLU010000107.1:7609-10674 GCA_964343975.1 uncultured Solibacteraceae bacterium | reverse complement strand
GAGATCAAGGGCAAGATCGTGCTCTTCAACGGCGAGTGGGTGAACTACGGCGTGACGAATCAGTTCCGCACCGCCGGCCCGTCGCGCGCCGCGAAGGTCGGCGCGATCGCCGCGCTCGTGCGCTCCGTGGGCCCGATGGGCCTGCGCACGCCGCACACCGGCAGCACGGTCTACACCGACGACGCGCCGAAGATTCCCGCCGCGGCGATTCCGGCCGAAGACGCGAACCGCTTCCAGCGCCTCGCCGATCGCGGCGTGAAGATCCGCATGCGCCTCTCGATGCAGGCGCACTTCGAGCCCGACAGCCAGAGCTACAACGTGGTCGGCGAAATCCGCGGCCGCGAACTGCCGAACGAAGTGATCGTGCTCGGCGGCCACTTCGACTCGTGGGATCCGGGAGCGGGCGCGAGTGACGACGCCGGCGGTTGCATCGTGGGCTGGGAAGCGGTGCGGCTGATGAAGACGCTCGGCCTTACGCCGCGCCGCACCGTGCGTGTGGTGCTCTTCACGAACGAAGAGAACGGCGGCCGCGGTGGCGCCGCCTACCGCGATGCGCACAAGGACGAACTGAAGGACCACATCATGATGCTCGAGTCGGACGGCGGCATCTTCGATCCGGAAGGCTTCGGCTACACGGGCCCGGCCGCCTCGAAGGCCACGGTGACGGCAATCGCGAGCTTGCTGAAGGGCATCGGCGCCGACAAGGTGCGTGACGGCGGCGGTGGCGCCGACATCGGTCCGTCAGGGACGGCCGGCAACATTCCGATGTTCTCGCACCTGGCGGAAGCCAACTACTTCCAGATCCACCACACGCCGGCCGACACGGTCGAGCGCATCACGCCGAAGCAGGCGGCCGACAACGCCGCGGCGATCGCCGTGATGGCGTACGTGATCGCCGACCTGCCCTGGCGGTTGGGCTCGGAGAAATAACTGGAGCCCGGGACCTTTAGGTCCCGGGTGCCTCACCGAATACGCAGATCCTGCGTGAGCTTGGCCCCCTCGGCCACGCTCATGCGGGTCGATGCGCCGACGAGCGAGCGCAGGAACTCCGGATCGAACTGCTGCCCGGGTTCGAGATCGCTGACGGCGGCGAGCAGATAGTCGCCCGGCGGCATGCCGCGCATCTGATACCGGCCGTCGGTGCCGGGCCGCGACGTCGTCACACGCCGGGAATTCGCCTGCCAGAACAGCGGATCGGCACTGAAGAACACGAGCGTGTAGTCGCTCACCGGCTTGCCGTCCTCGTCACGCACGAGTCCCGTCACTTCCGCAAACGGCTTCGCGGGCCCCATCGTCACGAGGGCGCCGGTGATGTCCTCGTGCTCCACCTCGAACGGATAGTCGAGCGAGTCGCGCCCGCCCACCATCGACGAATACAGCTGCACGTTCGCGCCGCCGCCCACGCGCAGGATGTACCGCCCCGGCATCATGCCGTTGATCTTGAAGCTGCCGTCCGCGTCCACCGGCACGGCTTGCGGCGACGGCAACCCCATCGTGCTGGCGGTCTGCATCATCTGCAGCGACGCGGTCATGCGCACTTTCGTCAGATCGGGTGCAGCGCCGACAAAGGTCACGCGGCCGCTCACTGAGCGACCGGCGTCGAGCGTGATGAGAAGATCCGTGATGGGCTGACCGGCCACCGACACGGGCACGCGGCCCATCAGCGTGGTCACCTGCATTCCGGCGACGGGCCCAGCGGCCCCTTCCGGCAGATTGGCGCGAACGGCCGGCGCCGGCGTGCGCACTGTGGTGCTCGCGCGCGCGACGATCACGTATTGCCCCGGCGGCACACCGCGCAGCGTGAAGCGGCCATCGGGTTGCACGCTCGTGCCAGGCAGCGGCACGTTCACGCCCGCGTCGTCATTCGATTGAATCTGGATCGACACGCCCTGCGGGAGCGCACCGCCCGGCGACAACACCGAGCCCGAGATCGACACCGTCTGCACTTTCATCAGCGTGATGTCGACCGCCGGGCGCTCTTCGCCGCCACGCACCGCCACCATCGTGGCCGTGGCGGCGGTAGTCGCACCGGGGTAATACGTCGGCGCATACGACACCGGCGCCGGCATGTCGATCGTTTCACCGCTCGGCAACTTCAGCTGATTGTTGTTGAGTGAAAACGAGAACGGCTGCCCGGAGGCCGCGGCTGCGACCGCCGCTTTCTCGAGCGCCTGCACCATCGCGTCCGACAGCTGCCCGCCCTCGTTTTGCGTCGACGTGGCAGCGATGATGTAGTCGCCGGGCGAAAGGCCGAAGATGCGGTACTGCCCGCGGTCGTCGGTCTGCGCCGAGCCGCTCATCTGCAACCGCCGCACGCCGCTCTGCATGCCGTAGCGCATCGCGCGCACGTTGGCGTTCTGCACCGGCTCGCCGTCTTCGCTCGTGACCATGCCCGTGATCACGCCGGCGCCGAAGAGCGTGATGCGCAGGTCGCGCAGCTGTTGGCCGTTCGCGAGTTGGATCGGCGTGCCCGACCGTTCCGGCCGCTTCTGGCCGTAGCTGCCACCGAGATAGCGCGGCTTGCTCACGCTGATCGTGTAGCGGCCCTCGGGGAGTTTCTCGAACGTGAAGGCGCCCGAGTGGTCGGTGGTGACGGTGCGCGGGATCTGCGAGCCGCCGAGCGACACGCGCGCGCCGCGCACGGCCTGTCCATTCTCGGCGATGACCGTGCCCGACAACACGCCCGTGCCGACGGCGGGCGGCCGCTGCTGCTGTTGATCGCGCGCCGGCCCCTGCACGAGACCGGGTGCGGCGGGCGCCTGCGGGCGCGGCGGTACCGGCACCTGCAGGTACAACAGCGCCGCCAACAGGATCCCCATGGCGGAATTAGACACCGAAACCGGCGCGCCGGTTGGTGGCTACTTCTTCGGCGGTGCGGGCGTGTCGACGAGGAAGTCGCCGCGGCGGCGCTCGGCGGCGTCCGGTGCTTCCTTCTCGATGTCGGCGCTCGGCGCCACGGTGACCACGGCGATGCGCTTGCCGGGCAGGCGGCGCTGCGCGCGCGACACGGTGCCGAAGTGGAAGTCGCTGTGGAACGCGCCGTTCACGTGCACCACGAGCGGACG
>CAYFLU010000107.1:0-7509 GCA_964343975.1 uncultured Solibacteraceae bacterium | reverse complement strand
CCGCCGGCGCGGAACTTGTCCATCACGGGCTGCACGTCGCGCTCGAACATCTCCATGGCGAGCGTGACCGGCCGGCCTTTCGCCGCCAGCTCCTGGAGAATGGCGAGTTCGAGCTTGTGCGTATTCGGATCGTCGTGGTTCTCGCCGACGAACACGACGTCGGCGAGCGCGAGCTCGTCGATCATCGCGGCCCAGGTCTTCACGGCGCCGGTTTGCCCGTCGATCACGCGACGTGGGGGATCGGTCTGGGCCTGCAGGGTGACGGACAGCGCAGCAGCAACGAAAAGGGCCGGGACAAGCCTCATGTGAGGAGCTTATCCCAGCCCGTGGTGCGTGGCCGAATGGCCGGGGACTACTTTTTGGTGACTTCGAGATCGACCGTGATCTTCACGTCCGAGCCGACGATGGCGCCGCCGGCTTCCATCAGCTGGTTCCACTTCAGGTTGTAGTCGAGGCGGTTGATCGTCGTCGTGGCCGTGGTCGCCGTGCGCTGCGTGCCCTGCGTCGTCACGACCGGCGCCGGCGCTTCCACGTCGAGCGTCACTTCCTTGGTGATGTCGCGGATCGTGAGGTCGCCGACGAGCTTGAACGCGCCCTTCGCGCCCGGGATGACCTTCTTCGACTTGAACGTGATCACCGGGAACTTGTCGGCGTTGAAGAAGTCGTCGCTGCGCAGGTGGTTGTCGCGCTGGTCGACGCCCGTCGAGAGCTTCTTCACGTCGATGGAGACGTCGGCCTTCACGGTGGCGACGTTCTTGCCGTCCCACTCGATCGAGCCGGTCACCGGACCGAGCACGCCGCGGACGGTCGAGACCATCATGTGCTTCACGGCGAAGTTCGCCGCGCTGTGGGCCGCATCGATGGTCCAGGGACCAGCCGGCGCGGGCGCCGCGGCCTTCGGGGCCGCCGCCGGGGCGGCTGGCTTGGCCGGCGACTTGGCCGACTGCTGGGCCGAGAGGGTGGAGGTGAACACAACGGCGGCCGCAGCCACCAGAACGAACGAGAGCGAACGCTTCATACCGGGGTAAGTCTCCTTTGACTTACCAAAGTATAGCGACACACCAAATGCTAGTCAATGGGTATTTAGACGTAGGGCTGCCGGAGCTCCACCGGCTTGTGGCGGTCGCGCACGCGGATGTTGATGACCTCCACGAACACCGAGAAGCCCATCGCGAAGTAGATGTAGCCCTTCGACACGTGCTGCCCCGCGCCGTCGGCCACGAGCGAGAAGCCGATGAGCAGCAGGAACGACAGCGCCAGGATCTTGATCGTCGGGTGCTTCTCGGTGAAGTGGCTGATCGGCTCGGCGGCAAACATCATCACCGCCACCGCGAGCACGACGGCCGTCACCATCACCGTGAGGTCGTTGGCCATGCCGACGGCCGTGATCACCGAGTCGAGCGAGAACACGATGTCGAGCACCATCACCTGCGCGATCACGCTCGCAAATGACGCCGCGGCCTTGCCGCTGCTATGGCCGCTCTCGCCTTCCAGCCGCTCGTGGATCTCGTAGGTCGCCTTCGCGATCAGGAAGAGACCGCCGCCGAGCAGAATCAGGTCGCGCCCCGTGACACCGTGATCACCGATCGTGAAGAACGGCGTCGTGAGCCGGGCAATCCACGTGATCGAGAATAACAGCGCGATGCGCATGAGCATCGCGGCGGCCAGGCCCAGACGACGGGCGCGCTTCTGGTCTTCGGGCTTCAGCTTGCCCGACAGAATGGAAATGAAGATGACGTTGTCGACGCCGAGCACGATCTCGAGAAACGTCAGCGTCAACAGCGCGATGATCCACTCAGTCACGTCGGAACCTCACAGCCAACTCGGACCAGCCGGTTGATTCGAAATACTGCACCTTGATCTTATGCGTGCCGCCGGCCAGCGCCGCATGGTCGAGCTCCGACTCATGCACCGACCAGCGGTCGATCACGAGCGTGCCGTCGATCCACACCTTGATGCCGTCGTCGCTGATCACGTCCATCGTGTACTTCCCGGCCGGGAGCGTCACCGTGCCGTCCGCGATCAGCGCATATTTGTCGCGCGGCAGGCCGTCGATCATCACGCCGCCGCTCGTCCAGTCGAGCCGGCGCGGCGTGAGCGTCTTGAACGGCGCGCCCTTCAGCTTCGCCCCAAACGCCGCCGGCGCCTTCACCGGATCGCTCGCGTCGTCATACGTCCACGCCTTCACCTGCCAGTGCAGGTCGGGGTCGAGCTGCCTGTATATAAAGGTGTACGGCTGCCCCGCCGGCGTCCGCCGCCCGCGGGCATCGACCACCTCGACGCCCACGTATTCGAGCACCACCTCGAGGTCGGTGTTCCCACCCGCAGGGTTCACCGTCAGTTCGCCCACCGGCGTCGTCGGCGACCACGCCGGAATCACGCCCGACTTCTCGACCGTCGTGCCGCCGCGGACGGACTTCACCGTCCACGTCCCCTCAGGACCAAGGACGCGCAATTTGAGCGGCCGGTCCCCAGGCTTGGCGAGCTTGCCCGCCGTAGCGGAGGTCGAGCCAGTCGTGGCGGGCTTGCCCGCCGTCGCGGAGGTCGCGGCGGAAGCCTCCGCGGAGGCGGGCCAGACCTTCGGCGCCTTGTAGTCGTACGGGCCCCATTCGTCGACGATGATGGTGGGCCGGCCGCGGCGGGCGTCTTTGGCGAGCAGGGCGGATGCGCCGCCGGGCAAGGGTTCGACGGCGCGGTACGCCGGCACGCCCGTGTCGTTGTTCATGTCGACGCCGTTCGTGCGCAGCGTGCTGATGTCGAGTTTGTTGCCATCGAACGTATTGCCGTAGATCGTGTAGTCGCGGCTCCGCGTGTCGCGCGCCTTCGCGTAGCCCCACGACGGATCCTGCGTGGCGTTCGCCCACAGCCGGATGGCCGTGTCGTTCTTGCTGAACGTGTTGCCGTAGATCGCGTTGCCCTGGCCGTGCTCGATCGCGATGCCGTCGGTGGAACCGACGAACGAGTTGCCTTGAAAGAGGCTGTCGAAGCTGTAGCCGCCCCACACGCTGTGCCAGCAGTCGTCGACGAGATTGTTCACGAACTGGTTGCGGCTGAAGGTCGCTTCGATGCCGTTGGCCACCGCGTGGCTGAAATCGTTGCCGTAGAACACGTTGTCGTTCGCGCCGCCCTGACCCGTGTCCATCGTGCTCTGCCCGGCCCAGAGGAAGATGCCGTCGCCGCCGTGCGTCGCCGAGTTGTAGGCGAACGTGTTGCGGTGCGACTGCTCGTAGATGAGGATCGCCGAGGAATCCTGACCGCGGTAGTAGAAGCCCTGACTGTAGCCGCGCACGTCCCAGTCGAAGCGGTTGTGCATCACCGTGTTGTCGCTCGCGCGATACATCCCGAGCCCGAGCGCCGAGTTCCACGAGAACGTGTTGTTCCAGACCTTCGTGTGGTTCACGCGCGTGAGCATCAGCCCGTTGCTGCCCTGCACGCCGCGGCTGTTGTCCACTTCGCAACGCTCGCAATCGGTGAGGTAAATCCCCGCGCCGTAGCGCAGCCACTCATCCTTCTCGTTCTGGTGGTACGACATCCAGTCGAGCAGGCTCTCGTGTTCGATCACGCTCCAGAGACGCGGCTTCCAGTTGTAGCTCACATCGATGCCCGTGACGTGGAGCGCCGTGTTCTTCTGACCGCGCACGGCGACTTTGTAGCCACGCACCGCGCCGCCCTTGATCGTGACGTTGGCGCCGCCGTCGACGAGCAGGCCGAGCCCGGCGTAGCGATCCGGATCCGCGTACGGCTCACCGCCTTCGATCGTGACGCCCGTGAGGTCGAGCGTGATGTTGTTGCCGCGGATCACCACCGCAGGTGCGTCGAGCGACGCGCTCGGTAGTCGATAGGTGCCCGGCGTGACGGTCATGGAGTGGTCGATGACCATGCCGGGGATGAGCCGGGTCGCCTGCACCGCGACGGGCTGGGCGGTGAGCACACAACCGAGGAGTATCGCGAATGTCATGATGCGAAGGATGCGCACAGGACGATCCTAGCCGAGTTAGGCAAGCCAGCTGCGGTACCATATCTGCGGGACATGTTCACCAGACCGCCGGCAGGCCGGGGCCGTACTGCTCGACGCGGCATTTCCGCGCCATCGAGTGTCCCGTTGCGCGAGGCACCACCGCGACCACGCGCGAAGCCGATCGTCCTGCTCACAGAAGAGCCGGAGCTTCCCGGCATCCATCTGGAACCCGAGCCCGCGCCACGGAACGCCGCACCGGCACCCGCCGTCACGAGTGCGACGTCATCGCGCATCATGACTGGTCTCGCTCGTGTCGCCACCGGCGCACTCCGCGCCGTGACCACAACGTCAGCATCGACGTCGACGGCCGCCACGGCGCCCCCCGCCCCCGCGCCTAAGACGCGGCGTCAGGTGGACGACGATGAGGACGATCGTGTGGTGATGTTCGAGAACTTTCAGGTTCTCGGCCCAGACACCACCACATCGCTGGCCGATGAGCCGGCGCCAATCACGATCGCGTCCGCGGCTCCCGTCGATCTCACATCCGTGCCGGATCTGCCGCCGCTCTCGGTCTTGCCGGTCAGAGGCCCGCGGCCGGCGATGATAGCTCCGCCGCCGGCGCCGCCACCCGCACGGGCCGTAACGCCGGCGCCTGTGATGGCGGCCACGCCGGCACCGAAAGATCAGCGGGCCGGCAATCCCGCCAACGAACTCGTGGACTGGTTCAACGACACGACCGGGGACGAGTTGCAACGCGGCTCCGAAGACGCGTTCGAGCGATCATTGGACGCGATCGACTCCGCGTTTGCGGTCTCGCTCACGCCCGCGGCCGACGTCATCACCTTCTACACGCGGCATGGCCAGACGTTCGACGCGGCGCGCGGGCGTTCGTTGATGGAACGGCCATATCTGGAACTCGCCGCGGCGCACGCACCGGCGCCGGCGCGCGTGCTCGACATCGGCTGTGGCGCGGGCGATCCCATCGCGGGCTTCTTCATCGCGCGGGGCGACGACGTCACGGGCGTGGATGCGGTGGACGCGTTGCTGGCCCTCGCGCGCGCACGTTTTCCGCGGGCGCGCTGGCTCCGCGCAGACATGCGCACGCTCGCGCTCGGCGAGCGCTTCGATGTCTTAGTGGCGTGGGACAGTTTCTTTCACCTGCCGATGGACGATCAGCGCGGCATGTTCGAGATCTTCGCGCGTCACGCCGCGCCCGGCGCACGGCTCGTGTTCACGAGCGGCCCGGTGGCCGGCGAAGCGGTCGGCGACCTCTTCGGCGACGCACTCTTTCACGCGAGTCTGGACGCGGATGAATACCGGTCACTGCTGGGCACGAACGGCTTCCAGTTGATCACGCACACCGTGGAAGATCCCGAGTGTGGCGGACACACGGTGTGGGTCGCCCAGCGCAACCAGTAAAAGCGACACGGAGACACAGAGGCACGGAGGAAACCCCAAGGTTTTTGAAAACCCTTTTCTCCGTGTCTCCGTGTCTCCGTGTTGCTTTTCTCCTGTTAGACGCCGAACTTGTCCGCGTCCCAGCTCAGACCAAGTTCTGACGGCGGCGCCATGTAGCCGACGAGCGCCGACGCGGCGACGACCGCCGGGCTGGCGAGGTAGCCTTCGCCGCCGAAGCCCATGCGGTTGGTCCAGTTGCGGTTGAACGTGGTGATCGCGCGCTGACCGGGGTCGAGCGCGTCCTGGCCCTGACCGAAGCACGGGCCGCACCAGCTCTGGCGGATGACGGCGCCGGCGCTCTGGAGGACGTCGGCGATGGATTCACCGCCGAGGCGCGCTTCGGGGCGCTGGATCTGCACGCTCACGCCTCCGCTGCCGGGGAACACACGGAATTCGGTGGCGGCCTTGTCGATGCCCTTCGCGCGCGCGGCTTTGATCACGAGCGCGGCCTGCAGCAGGTCGCCGTAGCTGCCGTTCGTGCACGAGCCGATCATCGCGCGGTTGAAGGTGATCTTCTCCTTCGCGACTTCTTCGGCCGGGAACGCGTTGCCCGGGCTGAACGGCTTCGCGATCATCGGCGCCACGTCGCCGAGGTCGAACACTTCATCGATCTCGTATACCGCGTTCGCGCCCGGCTGCAGTACCGGATACGGCAGGTTCGCCATGCCCTTCGCGCGGTACCACTCGGTGGTGATCTCGTCCTGCGCGAAGATGCCGTTGAAGCTCTCGGCTTCCGCCATCATGTTCGCGATCGTGTTGCGGTAGACCATCGGCAACTGCTTGTCGCGGTCGATGAACTCCACCGACATCGTCTGGCTCTGCTTCGCGCCCCAGCGGCGCAGGAGTTCGAGGACGATGTCCTTGCCGCCGACCCAGGCGGGGAGCTTGCCAGTGAACGTCACGCGGCGCTGCTTCGCGAGCGTCACGTAGATGTAGCCGGTCGACCAACCAAACCCCAGCGTCGTCGAGCCCACGCCGATGCCGATCGCGCCGTAGGCGCCGTAGGCGCGGCTGTGTGAGTCTGCGCCCGGAATGAACTGGCCCGGCAGGACCAATCCCTGTTCGGGGAAGTAGAAGTGGAAGATGCCGTCGCCGGGATCGGCGTAGTACGGCTTCGCCATTGACTGCATCTTCGCGAACTCGCGACCAATCGATGTCTGCTTGTCGTCTTCGTCCTTGCCGGTGAATACGAAGTGGTCGTTGGCCACGGCGGCCTGGCGCGGGTAGATTGTCTTGCCGCCGGTGATCTGGTTGAACGTGTGGATCGAGAACGGCGCGGTACCGTCGGACGCGGGGAGCAGGTCTGCGTAGGCGCGGATCGTCGCGCCCGGTTTGAAGTCGGCGCGCGACATGTTCTTGTCGACGCGGTGCGCCCACAGAATCTGTTCCGTCGTGCTCATCGTCTTGGCCAGTTCGGCATCGGGCCAATCGAGCACGGGTGCGGTTTCCACGGAGGCGCGGAACTCGCGACGGCCCACGGCGAAGATGCCGCCACCGCGGCGGATTTCTTCTTCTTTCGCGGACAGCGGCACGGGCGTGTAGGGCTTGTTCTGCGTCACGTTGACGATCGCGCGCGACACCGGGTCGAACGTGAACTCGTCGTTGTCCTGCGCGTCCGCGACCGCCTCGGCGCATTGCACGACATGCAGGCCGAGGTTGAAGGAGTTGCGACGGAAGATGTCGCCCATGTTGTTGCCGCAGATGATGACCATCTCGAGGCCGACTTCTTCGGCGACGCCCTTGAGACCGGCGGGGCTCATCTCGCGCGACGAGCCGATCGCAAAGCGATCACCGGCGATGACGAACGTTTGTCCGCCGTGCACGCGCTTGCGGAAGTCAGGCATCAGGTAGCGGAACGACCCGGCCTTCCACTTCTCGTCGAGGGTGTCGAGGCTCTCCGACACGCAATCGGCGGCCGGCGTGATCTGGTCGGTATCGATGGCGTCGAGCTTCTTCCCCGCCACCTTCGGATCCCAGAACACCAACGCGCGCCCGCGAATGAGCGCGGTCGACCCCGCCGCCTGCTCCTGCGGCGCGGGAATGTCGTTGAGCGAGACACCGGCTTTCAGACGGGCGGGCTGGACGGTTTGCAT
>CAYFLU010000106.1:6091-11079 GCA_964343975.1 uncultured Solibacteraceae bacterium | reverse complement strand
AGGATCGAGCTCGAGAAGATGACCGGCATGACGCCGCCGGTGTTCACCTTGAGCGGAATGTGCGTGCTCGCGCCGCCATACATCCGGCGGCCGACCATGCGGCGCGCGTACTGCACGGTCACGCGGCGCTGGCCGCGCTCCATGAACACGATGCCGCCGACCACCGCGATCATCAGCACGATGAGCGCGATGAGCGTGAGCAGGCCGATGTCGCCCGTCTGCAGCTGCGAGATCGTCGAGATGATGCCGCGCGGGAAGCCCACGACGATGCCCGCGTAGATGAGCAGGGACATGCCGTTGCCGATGCCGCGCTCGGTGATCTGCTCACCGAGCCACATCACGAACACCGAGCCGGTCGTGAGCGTGAGCACCGCCATCAGCTCGAAGCTCCAGCCCGGGTTGTACACGAGCGGCAAGCCGCCCTGCACGCCCGTCGAACGCTCGAGGAAGATCGCGATGCCGTACGCCTGAACCACCGACAGGAGGATCGTGCCGTAGCGCGTGTACTGCGTGATCTTGCGGCGGCCGAGTTCGCCTTCCTTCGACAGGCGCTCGAGGTACGGCCACACGACCGTCAGCAGCTGGAGGATGATGCTCGCGGAGATGTACGGCATCACGCCCAACGCGAAGATCGTCATCTGCGACAGGTTCTTCCCCGAGAACATGTCGTAGAGGCCGAACATCGTGTTGGCCGCCTGCTCCGCGAACTGCTCCACCGCCGCCGTGTTGATGCCCGGCGTGGGAATGTGCGAGCCAATGCGGTAGACCGCAAGCAGACCAAAGGTAAAGAGGATCCGCTTGCGGAGTTCCGGAACAGCGAAGAGATTCTTGAAGGAATCCATGAGGGTTTAGGCGCTCAGGACTTCAGTCGAACCGCCGGCCTTGGCGATCTTCTCGGCCGCCGTCCCGCTGAACTTGTGGGCACGCACCGTGAGCTTCTTGCTGATCTCGCCGCGGCCGAGGACCTTGATCAGGGCCGTCCGGTCGCTCACGAGGCCGCGCTCGCGCAGCACGTCGGGCGTCACTTCCGAGCCGGCGTCGAACACCTCACCGAGCGTATCGAGATTGACGACCGCGTATTCCACGCGGAACGGGTTGTGGAAGCCGCGCTTCGGCACGCGGCGATGCAGCGGCATCTGGCCGCCTTCGAACCCGCGCTTGAAGCGGAAGCCCGAGCGCGACTTCGCGCCCTTGGTGCCGCGGCTGGCCGTCTTGCCATGACCCGAACCCGGACCACGACCAACACGCTTGCGCGACCGCGTCGCGCCCTTCGGAGGACGGAGGTTGTTCAGTGACATCGTTGCTTATCCCTTCGCGCCGTCCACCACGACGAGGTGGCGAACCTTGAGGAGCATGCCGCGGATCGCCGGGTTGTCCGGCACTTCCACAGTGTGGTGCAGGCGGCGCAACCCGAGGCTGCGCAGCACCACGCTCTGCTGCTTGTCGAATCCAATGCCGCTCTTCGTCTGCGTCACGCGCAGCTTCTGACCGGCCTTCTTCACCGTCTTCGCTTTGGCCACGATTAGGCTCCGACCAGTTCCTCGACGTCCTTACCGCGCAGACGCGCGATGTACGCCGGATCCTTGAGGCCCGTGAGCGCCGCGAACGTCGCCCGGACCACGTTGTGATGATTCGCCGAGCCGAGCGACTTGGTCAGCACGTTGCTGATCCCCGCCGACTCGACCACCGCGCGGACCGCGCCGCCGGCGATGATCCCGGTGCCGTCCGGCGCCGGCTTGAGCAACACCGCGCCCGCCCCGAACTTGCCGAGGATCGGATGCGGAATCGTCGTGCCCTTCATCGGCACGCGCACGAGCGACTTCTTCGCCGCCTCGATCGCCTTCTTGATCGCCGACGGGACTTCCTTCGCCTTGCCGATGCCGAAGCCCACCACGCCGTGACCGTCGCCGATCACCACGAGCGCGCTGAAGCTGAGGTTCTTACCGCCCTTGACGACCTTCGTGACGCGGCTGATGTTGACGACCGTGTCCTTCAGTTCGAGTTCCGACGGATCGATCTTTTCGCGAGAATGCGCCATGTCTGTTTAACCCTTGCCTGCCTAGAAATCCAGACCGGCGGCACGCGCCGCATCGGCCACGGCGCGGATGCGCCCGTGATAGAGGAACCCGCCGCGATCGAACACGACCTTCGTCACGCCCTTCGCCTTCAGACGCTCCGCGATCGCCGTGCCCACCGCCTTCGCGCCCTCCAGGTTGCTGCCCCGCACCTTGCCGCTGAACGCCGACTTCAGGCTCGGCTCGGCCGATGACGCCGCCGCGATCGTCTTGCCGACCGTGTCGTCGATCACCTGCGTGTAGATGTGCGCTTCCGAGCGGAACACCGCGAGACGCGGCCGCTCCGGCGTACCGGAGATGCGCTTGCGCTGGCGGAGACGGATGCGTTCCTTCTTCTCTTTCTTCGTCTTGATGATCATCTGTTAGGCCCCGGTCATTCTGGAGGACGGGCGCTACGCGCCCGTCTTCCCGACCTTCTTCTTCAGCACTTCACCGGTGTACCGTACGCCCTTCTGCTTGTACGGATCCGGCTTGCGCAAGCCGCGGATATTGGCCGCCACCTGGCCGACCAGCTGGCGATCCACGCCCGTCACCGTGATGTGCGTCTGCTTGTCCACCGCGATATCGATGCCGGCCGGGATGTCGAACACGCACGGATGCGAATACCCGAGCGCGAAGATCACCTGCTTGCCTTTGAGCTCGGCGCGGTAGCCGGTGCCCACGATGTCGAGTTCCTTCTTGAACCCCTCGCTCACGCCCTGGACCGCGTTCGCCATCAGGCTGCGCGCCAAGCCGTGGAACTTGGAGTGGAGCGGATCCTCCGTGGCGTTCTTCGCCACGAGCTCCGCGCCGTTCACTTCCGCCACCACGCCCGGCGGGACGTCGAGTTTCATGGCGCCCTTCGGCCCTTTGAACTCGGCGACGCCGTTCTTGACCGCGACGGTCACGCCCTTCGGGAGCGCGATCGGTTTTCTGCCAATTCGGGACATCAGTTCACCCTCTTACCAAACGTTGCAGAGCACTTCGCCGCCGACGCCCGCTTTCGCGGCCTCGCGACCCGTCATCACGCCACGCGACGTGGTGAGGATGTTCGTGCCCAGTCCGCCCATCACCTTCGGCACATCATTCCGGCCGAAGTAAACGCGGCGGCCCGGACGGCTCACGCGCTCAATTCCCGAAATGACCTGCTCGCCCCGCGGGCCGTACTTCAGAAACAGCCGGAGACTCGTGCGCGAGACACCGTCTTCGGTGCCAGGGTCCACGGTCTTGAAACCGGCGATGTAGCCTTCGCTCTCGAGAATCTTGGCGATCTCCGCCTTGATTCGCGAGGCCGGAATGTCCACGCGCTGATGGCGCGCGTGCACGGCATTCCGGATGCGAGTCAGCATGTCTGCGATCGGATCAGTCATAGTTCCTCTCTAAAACCGGTGGTGCTCTCTCTACCTGCCAGCTGCCCGACTTACCAGCTGCTCTTCGTCACGCCCGACACTTCACCGCGCAACGCCAACTCACGGAAGCAGAGTCGGCACAACGCGAACTTGCGCATGTAGGCCCGCGGACGACCGCACTTCTTGCAGCGGTTGCGCCGGCGAATCGCGTACTTCGGGCCCTTCGAATCCTTGATGCTCTTTGCAGTCGTCGCCATCGTTTATCCCTGCGCCTTCACTAGCTCTGACGGAACGGAATGCCGACGAGCGCCAGCAACCGCCGCGCCTCTTCATCCGTGCGCGCCGTCGTCACAACCGAGATGTTCATGCCGCGGGTCTTGTCGACCTTGAGGTAGTCGATCTCGGGAAACAGCAGCTGATCCTTCAGGCCGAGCGTGTAGTTGCCGCGGCCGTCGAACCCGCGCGACGACACGCCGCGGAAGTCGCGGACGCGCGGCAGCGCAATCGAAATCAGACGATCGAGGAATTCCCACATCCGCTCGCCGCGCAACGTCACCATCGCGCCGATCGGGAGGTTCTTGCGCAGCTTGAACTGGGCGATCGACTTCGTCGAGCGCGTGATCTTGGCCTTCTGGCCCGTGATCTTGCCGAGTTCTTCCGCGCCGGTGTCGACGATCTTCGCGTTCTGCGTGCCTTCGCCGAGGCCCATGTTGATCACGACCTTCGTGATCTTGGGCACCGCCATGATGTTCTTGTAGCCGAACTCCTTCTTGAGCCCCGCCACCACATCCTTGCTGTAATGCGCCTTCAGACGGTTCATTTGTCCACCACCGCGCCGCTCTTGCGGCTGATACGCAGCTTGCTCCCGTCGTTCGCGATCTGGTAGCCGACGCGGGTCGGGGCCGAGCTGTCCGGATCCACCAACATCACGTTCGACACGTGGATCGTCCCCTCACGCTCGACGATGCCGCCCTTGACGTTCTTCTGCGGGTTCGGCTTCGTGTGGCGCTTGATGAAGTTGACGCCCTCGACGATCACGCGCGAGGTCTCCGGATCCACGCGCAGCACCTTGCCGCGCTTGCCCCGATCGCGCCCGCCGATGACGAGCACCTGGTCGTTCTTGCGAATCTTCATTACAGCACCTCGGGCGCGAGCGAAATGATCTTCATGAAACGGCGCTCACGCAGCTCACGGGCCACCGGCCCGAACACGCGCGTGCCCACCGGCTCGCCTTCGTTGTTGATCAGCACGGCCGCGTTCCGGTCGAACCGGATGTAGCTGCCATCCTTGCGGCGCAGCTCCTTGCGCGTGCGCACGATCACCGCCTTGACGACGGAGCCCTTCTTCACCTGCGACTCGGGCGTGGCTTCCTTCACCGAGGCCGTGACGATGTCGCCGATGCGCGCATAGCGCCCCGTCGAGCCGCCGATCGGGTTGATCACCGCGATCTTGCGGGCGCCGGAGTTATCGGCCACGTCGAGAATCGATCTCATCTGAACCATGACAGTCCTCCCAGTGAGACCTAAACGGTCTTCGCCTTGGTGACGACGCGCGTCACCACCCAGCGCTTACGACGGCTCAGCGG
>CAYFLU010000106.1:0-5991 GCA_964343975.1 uncultured Solibacteraceae bacterium | reverse complement strand
CGCGCGCGTTCACGGCGCAGCGGCGTCACCTTGCCGGCCGATTCGGTCTGGCCCATCGACAGCTGCAGCCGCACGCGGAAGAGCTGATCGTCCAGATCCTTCACCTTCGCGCGGAGGTCGTCGGCCGTCATCCCGCGGAGCTCGGTCAGTTGCTCAGCGACCTTCATCACACCCTCTCTTCCGCAAACCGCATGACGAACTTCGTCTTCATCGGCAGCTTCGACGCCGCCAGGCGGAACGCTTCACGCGCTTCCGTCTCCGTCACGCCTTCCATCTCGAACAGGATGCGGCCCGGCTTGATGACCGCCACCCAGCCCTCCGGCGCGCCCTTGCCCTTACCCATTCGGGTTTCGAGCGGCTTGGCCGTCACCGGCTTGTCCGGGAACACCCGGATCCACACCTTGCCGCCACGCTTGATGTTGCGCGAGATGGCCACGCGCGCCGCCTCGATCTGACGGTCCGTGAGCCACTTCGGCTCGAGCGTCGCCAGGCCGAAGTCGCCGAACGCGACCGTGTGGCCCTTCCATGCCGCACCGCGCATGCGTCCACGCTGCTGCTTGCGGTACTTGACCTTCTTCGGCATCAACATGACTGATACCCCTTAGCCCTTAACCGCGCGCCGCGCGACGCGGCTGACGGAACTCTTCTTCGCGGGTGACCTTCGACGTCGTCCGCTCGCCCTTGTAGAGCCACACCCGAATGCCGATCGCGCCGTACGTCGTGTAGGCCTCGGTGAAGCCGTAGTCGATGTCCGCGCGCAGCGTCTGCAGCGGCAGCTGGCCGTGGAGATACCACTCGGACCGCGCGATTTCCGCGCCGTTCAACCGGCCCGACACGCGCACCTTGATGCCCTTCGCGCCGAACCGCAGCGCCGACTCGACCGCCTTGCGCATCGCTCGACGGAAGGCAATGCGCTTCTCGAGCTGCATGGCCACCGACTCGGCGATCAACTGCGCGTCGAGTTCCGGCTTCTGGATCTCGAGGATGTTGATGAACACCTCGCGACCCGTTTCCTTCTGCAACTCCTGGCGGAGCTTGTCCACCTCGGCGCCCTTGCGGCCGATGATGATGCCCGGACGCGACGTGTGCAGGTCGATCTTCAGCTTGTTGGCCGCGCGCTCGATCTCGATCTTCGCCACGCCGGCGTGCGCAAACCGCTTCTTCAGATCCGCGCGGAGGCGGATGTCCTCATGCAGCAGCTTCGCGTAGTCCTTGTCGGCAAACCAGCGCGAGCGCCAGGTCTTGTTGAAGCCGAGCCGGAATCCATACGGATGTACTTTCTGACCCATCGCTTACTCCTGCGCCTTCCCGGCCTTGGCCGCGCCAGCGCCGCGACCCTTCGGGGCCGCTGCCATTGCCTTCGCCGGGCGCTCCGCCACGGCCACCGTCAGATGCGCCGTGCGCTTGACCACGCGGAACGCGCGGCCCATCGGCGCGGGACGCACGCGCTTCATGCTCGGCCCCTGATCGGCCCAGCACTTCGCCACGAACAGCCGGTCGACGTCGCCGCCGAACCCGTCCTTCTGCTGCGCGTTGGCAATCGCCGACCGCAACACCTTCTCCACGTCGCGCGCGATCATCTTGCGCGTGAACTGCAACGTCGCCAGCGCCTGGTTCACGTCCTTGCCGCGAATCAGATCCAGCACGAGCCCGGCCTTCTGCGCCGACGTGCGGAGGAACTTCGACGTGGCTTGCGCCTGCACCGCCATTAGTTGCCTCCCTTCGCCGCCGGAGCCGACGCGACCGCCGCCGCCTTCTCCGCCTTGGTCGTGTGGCCCTTGAACGTGCGCGTCGGCGAGAACTCACCGAGCTTCTGCCCGACCATGTTTTCCGTGATGTACACCGGAATGAACTTCTTGCCGTTGTGCACCGCGATCGTGTGGCCGACCATCTCCGGCACCACCGTCGAGCGGCGCGACCACGTCTTGATCACTTTCTTCTCGGGCTCGCGATTCATCGCCTCCACCTTCTCGATGAGGTGGACATCAATGAACGGCCCCTTCTTCAATGAACGGCCCATGGCTTACTTCTTCCTCCGCTCGACAATGAAGCGGTTCGTCGACTTGTTGCGACGCGTCTTGTAGCCCTTCGTCGGCGTGCCCCACGGCGTCACCGGGTGACGACCGCCCGAGGTCTTGCCTTCACCACCACCGTGCGGGTGGTCCACCGGGTTCATGACGACACCGCGGTTGTGCGGACGAATGCCGAGCCAGCGGCTGCGACCGGCCTTGCCGATCGAGACGTTCTCGTGCTCGAGGTTGCCGACCTGGCCGATCGTCGCGTAGCACTCGATGCTGATCAGGCGGATTTCGCTCGACGGCATCTTCACCGACGCATACGCGCCGTCCTTCGCCACGAGCTGCACGCCCGCGCCGGCCGACCGCGCAATCTGACCGCCCTTACCCGGCTTCAGCTCGACGTTGTGAATCATCGTGCCGAGCGGCACGTTCTTCAGCGGCAGGCAGTTGCCCGGCAGAATGTCCGCGTTGGCGCCCGTCAGCACCGTGTCGCCCACCTTCAGGCCGACCGGCTGCAGGATGTACCGCTTCTCGCCGTCCGCGTAGGTCAGCAGCGCAATGCGCGCCGTGCGGTTCGGGTCGTATTCGATCGTCGTGACCTTCGCCGGAATGCCGACCTTGTCGCGCTTGAAGTCGATCACGCGATACGCGCGCTTATGACCGCCACCGCGCCACCAGGACGTGAGCTCACCGTGGTTATTGCGACCACCGGTGCGCTGGAGCGTCTCGACGAGCGGCTTGTGCGGCCGGTTCGTCGTGAGCTCCTCCGACGTCTGCACGCTGTAGTAGCGCCGCGCCGGGGACGTGGGCTTGAAATTCCGAATCGCCATGTCTGATTACGCCCCTTCCAGGAAATCAGGCACTTTTTCGCCGTCGCGCAGGCGGACCCAGGCCTTCTTCCAGTCCGACCGCTGGCCTTCGAACCGGCCCTGGCGCTTGGTCTTGCCGTGCGTAATCGAGGTGCGGACCGCCGAGACCTTGGCCCCGAACAGCTTCTCGACCGCGTTCTTGATGTCGATCTTCGTGGCCGCACGCGCCACCTCGAACACGATCGTCTGACCCGCTTCGCGGGCCCGCGACGTCTTCTCGGTGATCAGCGGGCGACGAATGACGTCCGTCGTCTTCATCCCAGCACCTCCTGCAACCGCTCGACGGCCGCGCGCGTCGCGATGATCGTCTGCGTATCCATCACGTCACGCGCCGTCAGACGGCCGCTCGGCACCAACGACACGCCCGCGATGTTGCGCGCCGACGCGTTGAAGTTGTCGTCGAACGCGACGTCCGTGACGAGCGTCTTGCCCGTGGCGCCCAGCTTCTTGAGCAACGACGCCGTGACCTTCGTCTTCTTCTCGGCCGCGCGGAGCTCGTCGACGACGACCACCGCCTTGGCCTGGAACTTCGCCGCGAGCGCTTCACGCAAGCCGGCCTTCACGACCTTCTTCGGGGCCGTGAACGCGTAGCTGCGCGGCTGCGGTCCGAACACCGTGCCGCCATGACGCCAGAGCGGCGTACGGGTCGAACCAACCTGCGGACGGCCCGTGCCCTTCTGCGCGTACGGCTTCTTGCCGCTGCCGCTCACGAGCGCGCGGTTCTTCGTCATGTGCGTGCCGCGACGTTCGCCGGCGTTCTGACGGACGACCGACGCCCAGATCAGATCCGTCTTCACGCGCTTGCCGAACAGCGCGTCGTTGACGTCGATCGAGCCGACCGTCTGCTTTTCCGCGTTGACCACATCGAATTTCATGGCTACTTCTTACCTTTCTTCTTCTCGACCTGCGGCTGCGGGTCCGGCTTCGGCTTCTTGGCATGGCGCACGATCACGATGCCATTCGGCGAGCCCGGCACGGCGCCGCGCAACACGAGAAGATGATTCGCGGCATCCACGCTCACGATCTTGAGGTTGTGCGTGGTGACCTGCCCGCCGCCCATGCGGCCGGCCGCGCGCATGCCCTTGACGACACGCGACGGAAACGACGAGGCGCCGATCGAACCCGGCGCGCGATGGAACATCGAGCCGTGCGTCGCCGCGCCACCGCCGAAGCCGTGACGCTTGACCACGCCCTGGAACCCGCGGCCGCGGCTCGTGCCGATGACGTCGACCTTCTCACCCGCCTTGAAGACGGCGTCGACGAGCACCTGGTCACCCGCCTTCGGCTGTTCGCCGCCGGCCTTGACCTTCACTTCGCGGCGCACGCGCGTGGCCGGCACGCCGGCCTTCTTGTAGTGCCCCTGCGTCGCCTTGTTCTCCTTCGACGCCTGCGCGTCGACGAGCCCCAGCTGCACGGCTTCGTAGCCGTCGGTCTGCGCAGACTTCGCCTGCACGACCACGCACGGACCGGCCTTGATCACCGTGGCCGGGACCACCGTGCCGTCCGGCAGGAAGACCTGCGTCATCCCGAGTTTGCGTCCAATGATGCCGTTGACCATGGCTTACTTGTGCTCCTTGCCAAAGGCCTTGATTTCGACGTCGACACCCGCCGGCAGATCGAGCTTCATCAGCGCGTCCACCGTCTGCGGCGTCGGTTCGAAGATGTCGATCAGCCGCTTGTGCGTGCGGATCTCGAACTGCTCACGCGACTTCTTGTCGACGTGGGGCGAGCGCAGCACCGTCCACTTGTTCTTCTCGGTCGGCAGCGGCACCGGGCCCGCGAGACGCGCGCCCGTGCGCTTGGCCGTGTCGACGATTTCGGTCGTCGACTGGTCGAGCAGACGGAAGTCGTACGCCTTGAGGCGAATGCGGATCTTGTCAGAGAACGGAGTGGCCATTATTTGCCCTGCACTTTCGCAATCACTGCCTCGCTCACCGAGTTCGGCGCCGGCTCGTAGCGGTCAAAATGCATCGAGTAGGAGCCGCGGCCCTGCGTGCGGGAGCGGAGATCGGTGGCGTAGCCGAACATCTCGGACAACGGCACACGGGAATTGATGATCTGCGTGCCGCCGCGCGAATCCATCGACTGCAGATGGCCGCGACGACCCGTCAGGTTGCCGATGACGTCGCCCATGTATTCCTCAGGCACCGTCACTTCCACGCGCATGATCGGCTCGAGCAGGACCGGATGCGCCTTCTTCGCCGCGTCCTTGAACGCCATCGACCCGGCGATCTTGAACGCCATTTCGTTCGAGTCCACGTCGTGGTACGACCCGTCATACAGGTCGATCAGCACGTCGTCGATCGGATAGCCCGCGAGCACGCCCGTCGTCATCGCTTCGCGAATGCCCATGTCGATCGGCTTGATGAATTCCTTCGGGATCGACCCGCCGACCGTGTTGTTCTCGAACAGGTAGCCTTCACCCGGCTTGCGCGGCACGAGACGGATCTTCGCGTGGCCGTACTGACCACGACCGCCCGTCTGCTTGATGTACTTGCCTTCGCCTTCCGCCGGACGCGTGACCGTTTCCTTGTACGCGACCTGCGGGGCACCGACGGCCGCTTCGACGCTGAACTCGCGCTTGAGGCGGTCGACGATGATCTCGAGGTGCAACTCGCCCATGCCCGAGATGACCGTCTGGCCCGTCTCCGTGTCCGTCTTCACACGGAACGTCGGGTCTTCGGCCATCAGCTTCGCGAGGCCCATGCCGAGCTTTTCCTGGTCGGCCTTCGTCTTCGGCTCGATGGCAAGCGCGATGACCGGCTCCGGGAAGTCCATCGCTTCGAGAATCACCGGGTGCTTCTCGTCGCACAGCGTGTCGCCCGTCGACACGGACTTGAGACCGACCGCCGCCGCGATGTCGCCGGCGAGCAGTTCCTTGATCTCTTCACGCTTGTTCGCGTGCATCTTCAGGAGGCGGCCGATACGCTCGCTCTTCTGCTTGGTCGAGTTGTAGATCGAGACGCCGGCCGTCAACGTGCCCGAGTAGACACGGATGAACGTCAGCTGACCGACAAACGGGTCGGTCATGATCTTGAACGCCAGGGCCGAGAACGGCGCGTTGTCGTCCTGCTTGCGCTCCGTCATCGCGCCTTCGGCGCCGT
>CAYFLU010000105.1:0-11360 GCA_964343975.1 uncultured Solibacteraceae bacterium | reverse complement strand
ACTGCTATCACTACGATCCCGAGAGTGGAAAGTACGGGTTCGTCATCATGAACGTCGTCCGGCTCGGCGGCATCCTGACCGTGGCTGTGTTGGGCGCGTTCATCGTGCGAAACGTAAGAGGACGCCGCCCCGACGGGCGTGCAGAGGTCTAAATGTCGAGCGCTTTGCCCTTCTTCCCGCAATCTGCATCGGCCATCGCCCCGGATGTTGACGCGCTGTTCTTCTTCATCCTGGCCGTGTCGGTGTTCTTCGCCGTGCTCGTGTCGGTGCTGATTCTCGTCTTCACCTTCAAGTTCCGCGGCAAGAACCCGGGTGACGCCGGCGCCGACATCCACGGCTCGCTCACGCTCGAACTGCTCTGGACCGGCATTCCGTTCGTGATCGCGATGGTCATGTTCGCCTGGGGCGCGCAGCTCTACTTCACGTTCTCGCGTCCGCCGGCCGACGCGATGGATGTGTTCGTCACGGGCAAGCAGTGGATGTGGAAGGTGCAGCATCCCGAAGGCGTTCGCGAGATCAACGAGTTGCACATCCCGATCGGCCGCCCGGTGCGTCTGACGATGGGCTCGGAGGATGTCATCCACGACTTCTTCATTCCGGCATTCCGCACGAAGATGGACGTCGTGCCGGGCCGCCTGACCACGATGTGGTTCACGGCGACGGAAGTGGGCGAGTACCACATCTTCTGTTCGCAGTACTGCGGCACGAAGCATTCCGGGATGGTGGGCACGGTCGTCGCGATGCTGCCGGAAGATTACGAGGCGTGGCTCGCCGGCGGCCGGTCGACCGGTTCGGCCGCGCAGAACGGCGAGCGGCTGTTCACGGATCTCTCGTGCATCACCTGCCACAAGTCGGACAGCAAGGGCCGCGGCCCGTGGCTCGGCGGCGTGTTCGGCAGCACCGTGACGTTGGCGGATGGCCGGAAGGTGCTCGCCGACGAGAACTACATCCGCGAGTCGATCATGGCGCCGACCGCGAAGGTCGTGCAGGGCTACCAGCCGATCATGCCCACGTTCCAGGGGTTGATCAGTGAAGAGAACCTGATCCAGCTCATTGCCTATATCAAGACGTTGAAGCCGGCCGAACCCGCGCCGGCCGAATTGAAGAAGTAGGGCGGACGTGATGAAGGAAGCAGCCGTGCAACAGGAACCCAGCTATCTCGGAGCGCCGTACGGATTGGCGGCGTGGCTCCTTACCAAGGACCACAAGCGCATCGCCATGCTGTACCTGATCTCCATCACGATCTTCTTCGCCATCGGCGGCACGTTCGCCGCGATGCTGCGCGCCGAACTGGTCACCCCGCAGGGTGATCTGCTCACGGCCGATCTCTACAACAAGGTCTTCACGCTGCACGGCGTCGTGATGATCTTCTTCTTCCTGATTCCGTCGATCCCGGCCACGCTGGGCAACTTCTTCATGCCGATCATGATCGGTGCGAAGGACCTCGCGTTTCCGCGCATCAACCTGCTGAGCTGGTACATCTACATCCTCGGCGCCGGCCTCACCCTCGCGGTGGTCGCGCTCGGCGGTGTCGACACCGGCTGGACGTTCTACACGCCGTACAGCTCCGTGGCGTCGAACACGAACGTGACCCTCGCCGCCCTCGGCGTCTTCGTCACCGGCTTCTCCTCGATCCTCACGGGCTTCAACTTCATCGTCACCGTGCACCGCATGCGCGCGCCCGGCATGACGTGGTTCCGCCTGCCGCTCTTCGTGTGGGCGAACTACGCGACGAGCATCGTGATGATCCTCGGCACGCCGGTCGTGGCGATCACGATCCTGCTCGTCGGCGCCGAACGCGCGCTGCACCTCGGCGTGTTCGATCCGCGCATCGGCGGCGACCCGGTGCTCTTCCAGCACCTCTTCTGGTTCTACTCGCACCCGGCCGTCTACATCATGATCCTGCCGGGCATGGGCGTGATCTCCGAGCTCGTGGCCAACGTCTCGCGCAAGCAGATTTTCGGCTACAGCTTCGTCGCGTTCTCGTCGCTCGCGATCGCGGTCATCGGCTTCCTCGTGTGGGGCCACCACATGTTCGTCACGGGCCAGTCGATCTACGCCGGCCTCGTGTTCTCGATCATCACGATGCTGGTCGCCGTGCCGTCGGCCGTGAAGACGTTCAACTGGACCGCCACGATGTACAAGGGCGCCGTGCAGTGGGATTCGCCGCTGTTCTGGGTGCTCGGCTTCATGGGCCTGTTCCTGATCGGCGGCCTCACGGGGCTGTTCCTCGGCACGATGGGCCTCGACGTGCACCTGCACGACACGTACTTCGTCGTCGCGCACTTCCACTACATCATGGTCGGCGGCGGCGTGATGGCGTTCCTCGGCGGCCTGCACTTCTACTGGCCGAAGATGACGGGCCGGATGTACAACGAGGCGCTCGCGAAGGTCGCGGCGATGCTCGTGTTCTTCGGCTTCAACCTCACGTTCTTCCCGCAGTTCATCCTCGGCTACATGGGCATGCCGCGCCGGTACCACAACTACCCGGCGGAATTTCAGGTGTTCAACGTGATGTCGAGCGGCGGCGCGGGCGTGCTGGGCATCGGCTACACGCTGATCGTGCTCTACCTGATCTACTCGATCGTCAAGGGACCGAAGGCGCCGGCCAATCCGTGGGGCGCGACGGGTCTCGAATGGAAGATCCAGTCACCGCCGATCACGCACAACTTCCACGAGATTCCGGTGGTCACCGAAGAACCGTACGACTACATCCATGCACCCGCGCCGCAGCGCGCCGAGGTGAGCCATGAGTAACGCAGCCGCGAACGCCAAGACGCATCCGAAGCTCCAGACGCACTTTCATTCGATGGAGCAGCAGCTCGAGGCGTCGACCCTCGGCATGTGGGTGTTCCTCGTCACCGAAGTGATGTTCTTCGGCGGCCTCTTCATGGCCTACCTCGTGTACCGGAACATGTATCCGCACGCGTGGGTGGAAGCGAGCCACGAACTGAACTGGAAGCTCGGCGGCCTCAATACCGTCGTCCTGATCTGCAGCTCGATCACGATGGCCCTCGCGGTGCGCGCGGCCATGATCGGCAACAAGAGCCAGCAGGTCATGAACATCGCGCTCACGATGATCCTCGGCTCGGTGTTCCTCGTGGTGAAGTTCTTCGAGTACAAGGCGAAGTTCGAACACCACCTCGTGCCGGGTCCGCACTTCGACCCGACGCTCGAGCAGGGCGTGCAGATCTTCTTCTCGCTCTACTTCATGATGACCGGCATCCACGCCCTGCACATGGTGATCGGGCTCGGCATCATGCTCTACATCCTGATTCAGGCCATGAAGGGCACCTACGACGCGGACTACTTCGCGCCGGTCGAAGTGTCGGGCCTCTACTGGCACTTCGTTGACATCGTCTGGATCTTCCTCTTCCCGCTGCTGTATCTGCTCGGCGCTCACGGGGCATAGTCATGTCAGGTCATTCCGGTCATCACGTTCCTTCCGTCGGCATGTGCGTCAGGGTCTGGTTGGCCCTGCTCGTCCTGACCGCCTTCACCGTGTTCATCGCGAACCAGGACCTCGGCCTGCTCAACACGCCGGTGGCCCTTCTGGTGGCCATCACCAAGGCGACGCTCGTCATCGTGTTCTTCATGGGCGTGAAGTGGAACACCCCGCTCACGAAGACCGTGGCGATCTCGGGCTTCGTCTGGTTGCTCATCCTCTTCGGGATGGGCATGAACGACTACCTCACGCGCGGCTGGCTCGGCGTCCCCGGACGCTAGCCCCGCTCACCGGACATCGGCCGCCACTGGCCGATTCCCGCGACCTTACAGCCGGTAGCGCACGTCAAACTGACGTGCGTATACTGGCTGTTCCCATTTAGGGACGGCCCACAACTCAGCCCCGCACGGCGCATGGCCGTGCTGCGCCATTTGGCGTGGGCGGCTGTTGGCGTGGCGGAAGGGCATTCACGTGGCGGATCTCAAGGACGACCTGGCGGCGCTTCGCATCGAGCGTGAGCCGATCAGCAAGGTGCGTGGCGCGTTCACGGTCGGCGTCGACGTGGCGAGCGCCGAGCGGCTGATCATGACGCACAAGGTCAGCCTCATTCAGCTGCTGCCGATCTCGTACGAGCAGCAGATCCGCTCCACGCCCGGTGTGAAGGGCGCGACCCACAGCACCTGGTTTGGCGGGACCTATCAGGACGTCGCCAACCAGTTCGCGGTGATGGCCGTGGATCCGTCGCCGTTCATGGAGATGTACCCGGAGTTCCACCTCACGGATGCCGAGAAGAAGGCGTGGCTCGCCGACCGTCAGGGCGTGATCGTCGGGCGTGACGTGGCGACCCGGTTCAACTGGAAGCTCGGCGACCGGATTCCGATCAAGGCGACGATCTGGCAGCCGAAGCAGGGCGACACGTGGTTTTTCAACGTGGCCGGCATCTACGACGGCGACAAGAACACCGACAAGACCACGATGTACTTCCGGTACGACTACCTGGACGAGAACCGGCGCGGCGCCTACGGGCAGGTGGGCTGGTACACGATCCGGATCGCCGACCCGAGCCGCACTGCCGAGGTCGCGTCGGCGATCGACAGTCAGTTCGCCAACTCCTCGGCCGAGACGAAGACGTCGCCCGAGAAGGCGTTCATGCAGGGCTTCGCGAATCAGATCGGTGACATCGGTTTCATCATGGTGTCGATCGTGACCGGCGTGCTCTTCGTGCTCCTGCTCAACGTGGCCAATCAGATGGCGCAGTCGGTGCGCGAGCGCACGAGCGAGATTGCCGTCCTGAAGACGCTCGGTTTCTCGAACGGCCTCGTGCTGACGTTGATCCTCGCGGAATCCACATTGCTGGCCGTCTTCGGCGGCGGCCTTGGTCTCGGGCTGATCTGGATGGCGGTGCAGGGCGGCGGGTTGAATAACGCCTTTCTGCCCGTGTTCGTGTTCGATCATCGCGATCTGCTGCTCGGCATCTCGCTCTGCATCGGCCTCGGGCTCCTGGCCGGGGTGATTCCGGCGACGACGGCCATGCGACTGCGCATCACGGATGCGCTCAGAAGGAACTGAGGGACGCGGTCATGATCAGGTGGATCACCCAGACGATTGCCGTCACGTTGTTGAGCATCCGCACGATTCCGCGCCGCTGGAGCTCCTCGGCCGTGGCGATGGCCGGCATTGCCGGCGTCGTGATCGTGTTTGTCGCCGTGCTGTCGATTGGTGAAGGCTTCAAGGCCGCGATGACCGAAGCGGGCTCGCCGTCGCGCGCGGTCGTGCTGCGCGCCGGTGCCGACTCCGAGATGTCGAGCGGCATCGGCGGCGCGGAGGCCGACATCATCAAGCAGGCGCCCGGCGTGTTGCTCGACAACCGGCGCCCGGTCGCGAGCGCCGAGCTGTTCGTCATCATCGATCGCAACAAGCGCTCGACCGGCACGCCCGCCAATGTGCCGTTGCGTGGCATCGACACCGCCGCGCTCCAGGTGCGTGACGAGCTGAAGATCACCGAAGGCCGCATGCTGCAGTTCGGCACCAACGAAGCGATCGTGGGCCGCGCGGCCCTCAATCAGTTCGCGGGGCTGGATCTGAACTCCGAGATCAAGTCGGGCCAGCTGACGCTGAAGATCGTCGGCGTGTTCGACGCGAAGGGCAGCGCCGCCGAGAGCGAGCTGTGGGCGGATGCCAAGCTGATTCAGGATGTGTACCGCCGCGGCAATTCCTATCAGTCGATGCTCGTGCGCCTCGACTCGCCGGCGTCCTTCGAGACCTTCAAGGTTGCGCTCACGACCAATCCGCAGTTGAACGTGCAGGTGCGCCGTGAAACCGACTACTACGCGGCGCAGTCGGAGACGATGACCGCGCTCATCAAGGGCATCGGCTACACGATCGCCGTCCTCATGGGCATGGGCGCGGTGTTCGGCGCGATCCTGACGATGAACACCGCCGTGTCTGCGCGCACGCGCGAGATCGCGACGTTGCGCGCGCTGGGCTTCAACACGCCGGCGGTGCTGATCTCGGTCCTCGGCGAGTCGATGGCCCTTGCGGCGATCGGCGGTCTCGCCGGCGGTGCACTCGGCTTTTTGGCCTTCAACGGGTACCAGACGTCCACGATGAACTTCCAGACGTTCAGCCAGGTGGCGTTTGCGTTCCGCGTGACGCCGTCGCTGCTCTTTCAGGGGCTGTTCTACGCGCTGACGATGGGCTTTGTGGGCGGGATTCTGCCGGCGATCCGCGCGGCGCGCTTGCCGATCTCGTCGGCGCTGCGCGAGCTCTAGCGATCCGTGACGGTGCGGGGGGCGCTGACGCCGAGCGTCAGTGTCATCCCCTGCGCCGTGCAGCCGTCGACCGGCGCCGGTGGCGCCGACGCCATTTTCTGGAGCCGGTCGGCGATCAGCGTCTTCACGCGATTGGTCAGTGGCCGTTGCAGCGCGGCGATCTCATCGTTGATGGCGATCACGGCCGGGTGCGTGTCCGCGTACCCGTTCTCGCGGATCATCCGCATCTTGTCGCCGGTCCTCGCGGCAACCATACCCTGCATGTTCTGCACGAACATGTCCTGCTGAATCTCGGGCGGCAGCGGTTGTCCCGGCTGCCACTGCTCGAGTCGGGTGCGCGCCTCGCGCGCGAATCGCACGCCGTCGACATCGATCGTGTCGAGCGGCACGAACGAGTCCTGTTGCATGAGGAGCAGCTGCGTTTGCTTGGGCCCGTTGGTCAGCTCCGTGCGGCTCTCCCAGAGCCGCTGCCACGTGACGTTCAGCGCCACGCCGATGAGCGGCCGATCGAATTTGGCCGGCGAGATCTCGAGGCGCCAGCCATTGCCCGCCGTGGTCGGCTTCGTCGTCGACACCGTGCGCGCGGAGCAGATCGTCGTCGCGGAGTAGATGTAGATCGTCGTTGGCCCGCTCGGCAATGCGAAGGATTGCGCCACGGGCGCGGCGGTGGCCAGGCCGCTCACGCTCACGCCCACGTCGAGGCGAGCCGCGGGTGACTGTGGCAGGAGCGCGAGGAGAAGGCCGGCGATCAGCGTGTGAAGCATCGGGAGCACGTCCGCAGGTGCGGAGCGTCAGCGTACCGGGCGCGGCGTTCGAGATCAAGCACCCGCGACGACGGCGGTGAGGCCTGCTAGAGTGTGGCCATGCCCACCCCTTACGAACAGCACGTCGGCGGCCGCAATCCGGTGGATGTGCTTCGCGAATCGATGGAGGAATACCGGCAGATCGTGCCGCGGTTCACGGCCACGCAGTGGTCGCTGCCCTGGCAGCCCGGTAAGTGGACGGCCCAGCAGATCATGGTGCACGTGATGCAGTGGGAGATGATCATGGGCACCCGGCTGCGCCTCGGCGTGGGCGTGCCCGGCTACGTGGTGCAACCGGCCGATCAGGATCACCTGATGGGCACGGAGGATCGCGTGGTGGACGGCCCGACGGCCTTCGCGGCGTTCGATGGCATGCGCCGCGCCAACGTGGCCTTTGCGGCCGCGCTCTCAGGCGACCAGCGGTCGAAGATCGTGACGCACCCCGAACGCGGCCAGATTGATGTGGAAGACCTCCTCATCACGCTGGCCGGTCACGGAGTGCATCACCTGAAGCAGTTGAAGACCTACTGACGGCGTTTTACTTCGCCGTCAGTTCGTCGTACGCCGCCGTCAGTGGACCGGCGGTGAGGGGGCCGTGGTCGTCGAAGCCCTTCAGCACGTCCTTGATCGCGATGATCTCATCACGCGACTTGCCGGCCTTGATCTGCGTCGTCACGAAGCCGAGGAGCGCGGTGATGTAGTCGCGCATCACCATCAGGTCGGCCTGCGCGCATGTCACCGGGAACTTCGTGCCGGAATGGCCCGCGATGAAGACGGTGTCTTTGTCGTAGGTCTTCGCGATGGCTTCCGTCATCTTGATCCAGTTGGCGAGCGACGCGCCGGCGGGCCGGTCAACGACCGGATGCCGGCGGTTGAACAGCAGGTCGCCGCAGTGGACGACATTCGCCTTCTGGAAATGCACGACGGCGTCGCCGCTCGTGTGCGCCGGCGTGAAGGTCCTCGCCGTGATCGTCTCGTCGCCCAGCTTTTCCGTCCAGGTGTCGGTGAACGTCTTGGTCGCCACGAGGATCTCGGCCGGCGCAGCGGCGCCCTTGGCCGACGCGTTCTTCACCGCGTCGTCGTAGACCTTCTGCTGCAGTTCCGTCGCGCGCTTGTTGGCAATGTGCGCCTTCGCGATGCCCTTGAAGACGATGTTGCCGCCCGTGTGATCGCCGTGATGATGCGTGTTGAGCAGGATGTCGACGCCGTGATTCTTCGACCGCTCGTTGAGACCGTCGAGACAGATCTTCGCGGTGTTCGCGAACTGGGTGTCGACCACGGCGACGCCGCTGGCGTTGATCAGATAGCCGATCGTGCCGCCGCCGCCGAGGAAGTAGCCGACGTTGTTGCGGATCGGGTTGAATGACGTCTGCGGTGGCGCTTGTTGCTGCTGCCACGCGCGTGCGAGTGCGGGACGGCCGATCGCGCCGGCGACGACGCCAACGGCAGAGAGCGCAAGAAAATCACGTCTGGATTGGGACATGCCCGCGATTGTAGCGGGAAACCGCACCGAGTCCAGCGGCGCGACCGGTCGCCCACGCCCACGCGAAGTTGTGGCCGCCGATCGGACCGTACGCATCGAGCATCTCGCCGCACAGGAAGACGCCGGGCGCCTTGCGGCTTTCGAGCGTGTGCCGGTCCACTTCGTCGAGTGCCACGCCGCCACCGGTGACTTCCGCCTTCTCGAAGCCCTCCGTGCCGCTCACCGGCAGCGTGTAGTCTGTCAGTAACTCCAACAGTTTCAATCGTTCACCGCGACGCAGCTCGTGCAGCTTGCGCGACGGCGGCACGCCGGCTTCGTCCACGAGCTGGTCGGCCAGCCGCTGCGGCAGCGACGCGCCGATGAGCGACGACACCTGGCCGACACCGTGGAGCAGCAGCGGCTCCCAGGCGTCGCGATCGAGCTCGCCCCACCGCACGTGATACGTCGCGCCGGGCGTGCTCGCGTCGAGGGCGGCCGGGCCGCTGTAGCCGCGATGGGTGAAGAGCAGCGCGCCTTCGACGACGCGGGTGCGCGCCGCCGTCTTCACGCGCATCCGCACCGGCACGGCCAGGCCCGAGAGCGCCGCATGGATCGGCGTGGCGGCCACGAGCGGCGTCAGCGCAGGGTAGAGCGGGTGCACGGTATGGCCAAGCGCTTCGGCGATGCGGAGGCCCGTGCCGTCGCTGCCGGTCTTCGGCACCGACAGGCCGCCAGTGGCGAGGATCACGGCACGTGCACGGATCTCGCCTCTGTCAGTGACCACGCGCCAGCCGTCGTCCTCCCGTTCGAGTGCGGTGACCGTGGTGCCGCTGCGGATCTCGACGCCTCGCTCGCGCGCGTGCGCCACCAGCGCGTCGCGCACGTCACGCGCGCGATGGCTGGCCGGGAAGTACTTCCGTGATTCCGCTTCGAACGTGAGCGGCACGCCGAGCGTGTCTTCGAAGAACTGCTGCTGATGATCGAGCGGCCACGCGCGCAGCATCTGACGCAGGAGGTGCGCCGGGGATGTGGTGATGAACCGCTCGGGCTCGAGGGCCGCCGGCAGCACATTGCATCGTCCGCCGCCGCTGATGAGGATCTTGCGCCCGCCATCCGACGTGCGCTCGATCAGCAGCGCCGGGGCCTCCGGCGTGCTGGCGAACGCCGACGCGACGAGCCCCGCCGCGCCGGCGCCAATGACAACGACCGCGGCGCTTATTTGATGACCTCGTCCACGGTGAGCACCTTCACGGGCGCGAAGCTCGCGTCGCGAATGCCCTTCTCGATCTTCGCGAGGTCGCCGACCACGACGATTGCGAACTTGTCGGGGAGGATGTACTTGCCCGCAGCCGCCTGCGCCTGCGCGCTCGTCACCGCCTGGATCTTGCCGACGTACTCGTTGAAGTACGCGTCGGGCAGACCGTAGACGGCCATCTCGGCGAGCTGACCGGCCACGCCGCTGAGCGTCTCGAAGCCCTGCGGGAAGCCGAGCGCCTGATAGTTCTTGCCGCGCGCGAGGTCCGTCGCGTCGATCGGCTGACGGATGCCGTCGAGCTCCTTGAAGAACTCGCGCAGCGATTCCGTGGTCTTGTCGGTCTGCACGCCGGCGGCCGCCTGGAACGGGCCGGGTGTCATTCGCATCGTGAACGACGAGCTCGCGCCGTACGCGTAGCCGTGCACTTCGCGCAGGTTCTGGTTGAGCCGCGAGGTGAACGATCCGCCGAGGATCGTGTTCACCACGTCGAGTGTGTAGAAGTCGGGCGTGCTGCGCGCCACACCCACAAGGCCGATGCGGATCTGCGACTGCGCGGCGCCCTTCTTGTCCACGAGATACACGGTGCGCGGCGCCGGCGCCGGCGCGGCCGGCACGGTGACCTTCGCCACCGGCGCGGTGTTCTTCCACGCGCCGAACTGCTTCTCGAGCTTCGGCAGCACCTGCGCCGCCGTGACGTCGCCGACGACGATGAGTAGCGCGTTGGACGGCTGATACACCTTCGCGTGGAACGCCTTGATGTCCGCCGGCGTGATGGCGTTCAGCGACGCTTCCGTGCCGTTTGCCGGCCAGCCGTAGCGGTGGTTCGCGCCGTAGAGCACCTTCGCGAACGTGAGGGCCGCCAGCGTGGACGCATTGTCGCGGCCCTGCAGGATCGCCGTGAGCCGCGTCTTCTTCATGCGCTCGAACTCCGCCGGCGCCATCGTCGGCCGCAGCGCCACGTCGCCCATGAGCGCGAGGCCGTCGTCGATCTTCGACACGGGCAGGTGGAGGTTCACGGTGGAGGCGTCCCAGTCGCTGTTCGTGCGGAGTGAGCCGCCGAGATAGGCGATCTGATCCGCGATGTCGAGCGCGGTGCGCGTGCCGGCGCCTTCGTCGAGCATGTCGGCGGTGACGTTGGCGAGGCCGTACTTACCGGTCGGATCTGCCGAGGCGCCCGACTTGACGACGAGTGTGACGTCGATGAGCGGCACTTTCTTCATCTCGACGATCCACACGGGCAGGCCGTTGGCCAGCGTGCGCTTCACGATCGGCGGCAGCTTCAGTGACGGCGCGGCGCCAAGGGCGGGTGCCTTCGAACGGTCGGGACCTTGCTGTGCCGTGAGTGACGGCGCGGCGATCAGCAGGGCGGTGAACAGGAGCAGTGTCTTCTTCATTGCAGTTCCTTCGTGTTGTGCCCTGGACCTGAAGGTCCAGGGCTCCACAATTGGAGGGGCGGACCTTCAGGTCCGCCCGAACCTATTTCTTGGGCGCCGGCAGCACGGAAAATTCCAGCCGTTTGTCGGCCGGGAGCCAGCGGCGCACGGCGGCAGTGATGTCATTGGCAGACAGCGCGCGGTACCGCGCGAGGTCTTCATTGAAGTAGTCGGGGTTGCCCGTGGACGCG